>SBEK01000025.1 GCA_009668925.1 Deltaproteobacteria bacterium | reverse complement strand
CAGCCTACAGCCTACAGCCTACAGCCTACAGCCTACAGCCTACAGCCTACAGCCTTTCTTCTTTAATACCCCCAGGGATTTGAAAAGGGGCAGGACCTCGTATTCGCCGGAGGCAACGGCCTTTTGATAGACAAGATAGGGCGCCTGACCGCCTTGGGACGGGTCGGGAAAAATATCGTGAAAGATCAGATAACCGCCGGGCACAATATGTCTGGCCCAGGTTTCGTAATCGTTTAAGGCGGATTCGTAGGCGTGACTGCCGTCAATAAAAACGAGACCCAGCGGCGTATTCCAGAATTTTCCTACAATCTCCGAGCGGCCGATAATCGGGATGACCGCGCCGGCAAGTTCAAAGTCATCAATGGTCTTGCGGAATAACCGGAGGGTATCGATTTTCCCCGTTTCCTGATCCAGGAGATCAGGATCGAAATATTCCTGGCCGGGTTGCTGTTCTTCCGAACCCGTATGATGATCAACCGAAAATAAGACGGTACCATTTTCCTTGCAGCCTGATCCCAGGAAGATCGCCGATTTCCCGCAGTAGCTGCCGATTTCCAGACACGGGACGGATTGGGAGACTTCCCGGGCCAGAAGATAGAGCCGCCTGGCCTCCTCATCGTCTAAAAATCCCTTAATATTCATAATTCTCTTCGAATTAAACATCAAAGCGCCCGTCCTTGAAATTCATTGTCTTTTCATAAACCTGAGCTTGATAAATTGCAATCCCCAAAATGACCGCTAGTTATTATTCTCTGAAGGGATATTTTATCTTGAAAAGACCCATATGTAGTGGTAATATTCTTTTCAAACCCCAATATATAGCGTATTCAGGGGCGATTAATTCTTTTAATCCCGCTTTGCGGGATGCGTGCTAATTCTTCGCAGCGAGCTTGGCAACAATGATATTCATTTCATACCTCGCGAGCTTGCTGCGGGGTGTCTGATTCGAGCCGGGAGGGGCGCATGAACACAAAGATTAAAAAGAGAGACGGCCGTCTGGTTAAATTCAACGCGGATAAGATTACCAATGCGATTGCCAAAGCCTGTGCCGCCACCGGCGAATTTGATATGAAGGAGGCGCGCAAGCTGACCATCAAGGTGCTTAATCTCGCTGAGCAGCTCTTCAACGGCAAGATATTATCGGTTGAAGAAATACAGGACATCGTCGAAGAAGTGCTGTTGCAGTCGCCCTACCGCATGACGGCCAAAGCTTATATCATTTACCGTGATCAGCACTCCCGTCTGCGTGACATCACCAATAAAATGGAAGTGGACCTCGTCGATCAGTATCTGAAAAAGGCCGACTGGAAGATTAACGAGAACAGCAATATGGATTATTCACTGCAGGGGCTGAATAATTACATATCCTCCGAGGTCAGCAAGGTTTACTGGCTCAATGAAATTTACACACCGGAAATCCGCAAAGCGCATACCGACGGCGATTTTCATATTCATGATTTGAGTCTGCTGTCGGTTTATTGTGTGGGCTGGGATCTATACGACGTCCTCATGCAGGGATTCCGCGGCGTATCCGGGAAGGTCGAAAGCAAACCGGCCAAGCATCTCAGGAGCGCTCTCGGGCAGGTGGTCAATTTCTTTTATACGCTGCAGGGCGAAGCGGCAGGCGCGCAGGCCTTTTCCAATTTTGATACACTGCTCGCGCCGTTTATCCGCTACGACGGACTGAGCATCAAGGAAATCAAACAGGCGCTTCAGGAATTTATTTTCAATATCAACGTGCCGACACGGGTCGGTTTCCAGACGCCGTTTACGAACGTCACGCTCGATCTGACGGTTCCCAAATACTACGCCGACCAGCCCGTGATTATCGGCGGAAAACCGCAGAAAGAAACCTATAAGGAATTTCAGGCAGAACTTGACTTGTTCAACAAGGCCTTCTTGCAGGTCATGGCCGAAGGCGACGCGAAGGGAAGGGTATTCACGTTTCCCATTCCAACCTACAGCATCACAAAAAATTTCGACTGGGATAACCCAAACATGGCTGATCTGTGGGAAATGACCGCCAAGTACGGCGTGCCGTATTTTTCCAATTTCATCAATTCGGATATGAATCCCGAGGACGCGCGCAGTATGTGCTGTCGTCTGCGCATCGACAACCGCGAACTGCAAATGCGCGGCGGGGGGCTTTTCGGCTCCAATCCTTTGACCGGCTCCATCGGTGTGATTACAATCAACATGCCGCGGATCGGCTATCAGGCGAAGTCGAAGAAGGACTTTATTTTGCAGCTGGGACGGCTCATGGACATTGCCAAAGAAAGCCTGGAAACCAAGAGGAAGGTCCTGGAAAAATTTACCGACGGCAATCTTTACCCCTACACGAAATATTACCTGCGCAATGTCAAAGAGAGGTTTGACGAGTACTGGAAAAATCACTTTTCGACCATCGGACTGGTCGGGATGAATGAAGCGTGCCTGAATCTGCTGGGGAAAAACATTGCGACGGCGGAAGGTCAGGAATTCACGAAAGCCGTGCTGGATTTTATGAGAACGCGGCTCATCGCGTATCAAAAAGAAACGGGCAATAATTATAATCTGGAATCAACACCGGCGGAAGGGACGTCTTATCGCCTGGCCCGGATAGATAAAATGAAGTACCCGGGCATCATTTCCGCAAGCGACGGCAAATCCAAGACAGCCGAGCCTTACTACACCAACTCGACCCAGCTGCCGGTCAATTATACCGACGATATCTTTGAAGCCCTCGATTTGCAGGATGAAATTCAAACGCGCTATACGGGCGGTACGGTTTTCCATACCTTTGCCGGCGAGCGTGTCGACGATCCCATGGCGGTCAAGTCCCTGGTGCGCAAGATCTGCTCCAGCTACCATCTGCCCTATATGACGTTTACGCCCACATTCAGTGTGTGCCCTTCGCACGGTTATCTCAAAGGAGAAGTGGCCAGCTGTCCGACCTGCGCCGAGGCCTGTGAAGTCTACTCCCGCGTGGTCGGTTATCTGCGGCCGGTCAAACAGTGGAATAAGGGCAAACAGGAGGAATTTGATTCGCGGCAGGTCTACCGGTTGCAGTAAGTGCAAGTGGGTGGTTTCCGTAAGGACGCCGTCCGTCCCGGCGGGAAGGACTAGGCGCATTGCAGTGATTAAGGGTGGCAAAGAAATGAAATGAAAATTGGCGGTCTGCAAAAAGTATCTCTGATTGACTATCCGGGAAAAATCAGCGCCATTATTTTTACCCAGGGCTGCAATTTCCGCTGCCCGTATTGTCATAACCCGGAATTGGTGGAAAAAAAGTTATATCGTCCGTGCCTGCCCGAAAACGATATCCTCGAATTTCTGGCGTCCAGGCGCGGAAAGCTCGATGCCGTGACGATTACGGGCGGCGAACCGACGCTCCAGGAAGATTTGCTTCCTTTCATCGGCAGGATTCGCCAGCTGGGATTTGGCGTGAAACTGGACTCCAACGGCTCGCGCCCCGATATCATCGCGCATCTGGCCGCGAAAAACCTTCTCGATTTTATCGCCATGGATGTCAAGGCGCCCGCCGCCAAATATCCGGGCATGATTAAGGCGGCGGTCCCCTTCGATCTTATCCGTGAAAGCATCAGGATTATTCTGAAGTCGGGGCTCGATCATGAATTCCGTACAACGGTCGTCTCTTCCAAGCTTTCGCCTGCGGATATTCTGGAGATATCACGGGAGATTGCCGGTGCCAAACGCTATGCCATACAAAGATTCGAGCCGCGTCGAACACTGAATAAGAGATATCTTTCGGAAACCTCCTATCCGGATGAAGCGTTATTGAATATCAAAAAGCAACTGGAAAAAGACATTCCGCTGATTGTGATCCGTTAGTGACAGGAGAGCGCAGAGAAACCCATGCGAGAAAAGAAAAACAGGGGAGATTCCATTAACGCCGATCATTTGCGGCGATTAACGCAGATCGGCACCGCATTGTCCGCCGAGAAAGATATCGACCGGCTGCTGGAAAAGATACTGACGGAAGCGCGGATAATCACGGGGGCTGACGGCGGAACGCTTTATCTGATGTCGGCGACCGAGAGCGAACTTCATTTTGCCCTGGTCCAGAATGAATCTCTGGGGCTGAACATGGGAGGTACCGGCGGCAAAATAACGTGGCCGCCCGTCAAACTGACCGGCGCTGACGGACAGGCCAATCATGCCAATGTCTCCGCTCATGCGGCCATTACCGGTCAGACGGTCAACATTGCCGATGTCTATGATGCTCCCGGCTTTAATTTTGAGGGTCCGCGGACATTTGATCAAAATGCCGGATATCGAACGCGGTCGATGCTGGTTGTTCCGATGCGCGATCACGCCAACAACATCATCGGCGTCCTGCAGCTCCTCAACGCAACGGATCCGGTGACGCGTCAGGTGGTTCCTTTTTCCGGAGAAGCCCAGGAACTGGCGTGGTCTCTTGCGTCCCAGGCGGCCGTCGCACTGACGAACAATATGCTGATCGCCGAACTGGAAGATCTGCTCGATGCCTTCATCAAGTCCATTGCCATTGCCATCGATGAAAAGTCCCCGTATACCGGCGGGCATGTCCGGCGCGTCGCCGACCTGACCATGAGAATTGCCGAAACAATCAATGAGGCTTCCGAAGGTTATTTTGCCTCCCTGTCTTTTTCCGATGACGAAATGCGCGAATTGCGCATGGCGGCGTGGCTGCATGACATCGGGAAGATTACCACTCCCGAGCACGTCGTTGATAAGTCAACAAAGCTGGAGACGATCCATGACCGCATCGAGGATGTCAAAGTGCGTTTCGAATGGCTCAAGCGCGAGCATCAAATGGCGATAAAGAATGCGGAAGGTCCGGATGGCCATGCCACCCGGGACAGTGAAGCGGAGATTAAGGCCCTGGACGATGAGTATCAGTTCCTGGTGCAGGTGAACAGCGGAAACGAATTCATCCAGGACCATATGATCGAACGCATTGAACAGATCGGCAAACGGCAGTGGAGTACATCGGTCCAGACGATGCCGCTTCTCACACAAGACGAGATTTACAATTTGAGTATCCGGCGCGGGACCCTCAATGATAAGGAAAGAATCATCATCAATAATCATGCCTCCATTACTTATAAAATGCTGGCCAATCTGCCTTTTCCCAGGAAATTTAAAAGAATCGCTGAATTCGCTGCCGGTCATCATGAAAGGGTCGACGGGAGCGGTTACCCGTTAGGGCTGAAAGGCGACCAGTTTCCTTTGCAGTCACGCATTATCGCCCTGGCGGATATCTTTGAGGCACTGACGGCCAAAGACCGGCCTTACAAGAAGGGCAAGACGCTGGGGGAAGCCCTGGCGATCATGGACCTTATGGTCAAGGACCGCCATATCGATTCCGACATTTACGAGATTTTTGTTAAAGAAAAAATTTACATGGATTATGCCGTGAAGGAACTGTTGCCGCAGCAGATAGACATCTGAAAAAATACGGCGTGCGAGCGGCATTGGGGATACGATTGTTCGGAAGGATTCCTCGTGACTGCCGAACGCGGGCTCATCACGAAATTTTTCTTGATTTTATGCTTTTGTATGGTATGTTGCAGACCAAGCGGTGATTTAAAGTAAATTGCTCCGCTCTATAAATGTGCTAAAGCACTGAAAATCAATCCCTCAATTGAACCCGTGCTTTGGCGCGGGTTTTTTTTGGGGTAGAGAACCCGCACAAAAAATTTCTGTAAGGAGAAATGGTTATGCAGATTTCGTCGGAAAGTGTAAAAGTGGGTCATCCTGACCTGGTTGCGGATATCATAGCGGCCAATGTTATTGCGGCCATCCTTGACGAGGAAAAGAAACAGAAGATGACGCTGGCCAATATGCCGCATTGTGGCATTGAGGTATTTTTAGGCAAGGGCATATGCATGGTTGGCGGTGAGGTAAGAACCAGAGTTTATGTTGATATTGATAAAATAGCCAGAGAATCGGTGGTCGAACTGGGTTACAACCACGCTGCCGTTGGTCTGAACGGGCATCTCATGGGCGTGCTGAATGCGATTATTCCCCAATCGGAAGATATCAATCAGGGGACGAGCTGTCTTTTGAACAAGGACCGGGAAATCGGGGCGGGCGACCAGGGCATCATGTATGGTTTTGCCTGTGACGAAACACCGGAACTCCTTCCTCTGCCTTACGTTTTGGTGAACAAATTGATGCGGGCCTTCGAGTATTGTCAGGATCCGATTTTTGCACCGGACGGGAAGGGACAGGTATCCGTCGATTACGATACGAAGACCGGCAAGCCGCTCAGGGTAGCCAAGGTGCTGATGTCCAATTCGATTGATTACCGCTACGTCAAAGGGGATCGCTTAAAGGTGCGTGACCGGGCGAAAAAGATCGCGTTCGACTGTCTGAAAGAGTGTGTGGATAAGAAAACGGAATTCCTCTTCAACCCGACGGGGGAATGGAATGCCATCAATTCCTGCAGCGCTGCCGATTCCGGGGTAACCGGACGTAAATTGGTCGTGCAGTTTTACGGCGGATATCCGGGTGCCCAGTTGGGCGGCGGCGCCGTCGTCAACAAGACACCCGAAAAAGTGGACTGCTCGGCGGCGTTCGGCGCACGTTATGTCGCCAAGAACATTGTGGCGGCAGGCCTGGCCTGTAAATGCTCCGTCCAACTGGCCTATGCGATCGGCATCGCGAAGCCGTTTTCGATCTATGTCAATACGTTTGGAACGGGTAAGATCTCGGACGACCGGCTGGAAAAAATCATCGAGGACAACTTTGACTTGACGCCCGAAGGCATGATCGAAAAATTTAATCTGCTCGACGGCAATATCTACCGGAAGATTCCCCGGACCTTTTTCATGGATGATTACCGATGGGAAAAGACGGATATGGCGAAAATTCTGCAAAAAGCAGCCAAATAGCAATTCATCAATAAACGGGGGAAGACGGTGATTCCGAGATACTCAAGAGAAATAATGACGGCAATCTGGAGCCAGGAGAACAAGTATCAGAAATGGCTCGACGTCGAAGTGGCGGCGTGTGAGGCGATGGTGAAATTGGGCAAGGTTCCGGCCGGAGCTTTGGAAACCATCAAGGCCAGGGCCGTCATTCGTGTGGACCGGATTGACGAAATTGAAAGAATCACGAAGCATGACGTGATCGCTTTTGTTTCATCTCTGACGGAAAAGATCGGCGAGGACGGCCGCTTCATTCACATGGGGCTGACTTCTTCGGATGTTCTGGATACGGCGCTGGCGGTGCAGCTCAAGGAAGCGGCCGAGATTCTGCTTAGCGATCTGGATCAGCTTCTCCAGGTTCTGAAAAGAAAAGCCGTTGAACATAAAAACACGCTGATGATCGGCCGTTCGCACGGGATTCATGCCGAACCGATTACTTTTGGCTTGAAAATGGCGCTCTGGTATCAGGAAATGGAACGCAATCGGGAGCGCTTGGTTCACGCAAAGGACTCGGTAAGCACCGGCAAGATTGCCGGCGCCGTGGGCACTTTTTCCTTTATCGAACCGTTTGTTGAAGAATATGTATGTAACAAGCTCGGCCTGAAACCCGCACCCGTGTCCTCGCAGATTGTGCAGCGCGACCGGCATGCGGAATATTTCACCACGCTGGCCATCATCGCTTCCTCACTGGACAAGTTCGCGCAGGAAATCCGTCTCCTGCAAAGAACGGAAGTTCGCGAAGCGGAGGAATACTTTTCGCCGGGACAAAAGGGGTCCTCCGCGATGCCGCATAAGCGCAATCCCGTACTTTCGGAAAATATCTCCGGTCTGGCAAGACTTGTGCGCTCCTATGCCGTTGCCGCGCTGGAGGATGTAGCTCTGTGGCATGAGCGTGATATCAGCCATTCCTCCGTGGAGCGCGTCATCGGACCGGATGCTACAATCGTCCTGGACTTTATGCTGGGCCGCTTCACCGGACTCATGGATAAACTGGTTGTCTATCCTGAGCGGATGATGGCTAACCTGAATATGACGCACGGCGTTATCTTTTCGCAGATGGTCCTGCTGTCCCTGATTGAAAAGGGATCGACGCGTGAAGACGCTTATGCCGTTGTTCAGAAGAATGCCATGCGGTCCTGGAACGAAGGAATGGAATTCAGGAAATTGCTGTCGCAGGATGAAACCGTCATAAGGTATCTTGGCGAAAAGGATCTGGATGAGATTTTCAACGTTCAGAATTTTCTGAAAAATCTGGATTTTATTTATAACAGGGTGTTTGGAACCTGAAGGACGGTAGGCCCGTGCGGAGGAACGGCTGCAGCCGTTCCCCGCGGAACATCCATCATCAGCCGCAATATCAATTTGCTTTGACCAGAATCGTATCTTTCAGGAAGGACGGCGACGGCTCCGGATAGTCCATCGTGTAGTGCAAACCGCGGCTTTCTTTTCTGGATCGGGCGCTCTGGACGATCAGTTTAGCCACCATGGTAATATTGCGCAGTTCGATCAAGTCTTTGGTCACTTTATAATTCCAGTAGTATTCATCGATCTCCCGCTGAATCATGTCGATTCGGCGCTCGGCGCGCTCCAATCTCTTGTCCGACCGGACGATGCCGACATAATTCCACATGCATCTGCGGATTTCGTCCCAGTTATTGGTGACGACGATGCTGTCGTCGCTTTCGGACGAATCGCCGGGGTCCCAGGGGCGGATCGGCACGGTGCTGATTTCCGTCTGCTTGAAAGATTTGGAGATTTTCGTAAAGACCCGATGAGAATAGACCAGAGCTTCCAGAAGCGAATTGCTTGCCAGACGGTTGGCGCCGTGCAGTCCCGTACAGGACACCTCACCGCAGGCGAACAGGTTGTCAATGGAGGTTTTGCCGTAATGATCCACCGCCACGCCGCCGCAGATATAATGCGCGGCCGGCGCAATCGGGATCGGCTGCGTGGCCATGTCGATGCCGTATTCCAGGCATTTGTGATAGATGTTGGGAAACCGGTTGACCAGAAAATCGCGGCTGTGATGGGTAATGTCCAAAAGGACATATTCGTTGCCGGATTGTTTGATTTCCGTGTCGATGGCCTTGGCCACGACGTCACGCGGGGCAAGGCTTTTCATCGGATGATACTTCTCCATAAATGTCTCGCCGTTTTTCAATTTGAGAATTCCGCCTTCGCCGCGGACAGCCTCGCTGATGAGGAATGCTTTGGCTTCCGGGTGGAACAGACAGGTCGGATGAAACTGGATGAATTCCATGTCGGCAATTCTTGCGCCCGCCCGGTAGGCCATGGCAATACCGTCGCCCGTTGCGATATCCGGATTGGTGGTGATGAGATAGACCTTGCCCGCGCCTCCGGTGGAGAGAACGGTATATTTGGCCCGGTAGGTGTGGATTTCACCGTTGTCGATGTCCAATACGTAGGCGCCCAGGCAGTTAATCGTCCGTCCGCCGGCATCCTTCTGGATGATGAGATCGATGCCGATGTGATTTTCGTAAATCCGGACGTTGGTGAGAGCGGCGACCTTCTCGTGAAGCGCGCGTTCGATCTCCCGGCCGGTCAGATCTTTGGCATGAAGGACGCGGCGGCGGTGATGCCCGCCTTCCTGACCCAGATCGTAAGGATGGGGCGGGGTTTCGGATTTTGTAAAATTGACGCCCCAGTCTATCAGTTCTCGGATGCGCGGCGGAGCTTCGCGAACGACAAATTCAACGACCTCTTTCCGGCAGAGCCCGGCGCCGCAGTCCAGTGTATCATTGATGTGTTCTTCGAAGCTGTCCGTTTGGTCCGTTACCGCGGCGATACCCCCCTGGGCGTAATTCGTGTTGGATTCCGATTTTTCTTTTTTCGTGACAATGGCCACTGTCCCGAGCCGGGCCACTTTAATGGCGAGGCTCAAGCCGGCAATGCCGCTGCCTATAATCAAGAAGTCTGTTTTGATCTCCATAAAATATTATCCGATCATTTTGTGCCGGTAAAAGTTTGTTTACAAATCCAGGGCGCTTTTATATAAGCCTTTTTAAGCGTTTGTAAAGTAATTTATCAAAGGAGTGAATTTGTTAGTTTTAGGAATTGAATCGTCATGCGACGAAACGGCCGCGGCCGTCGTGAGGGACGGGCGGCTCCTGTCCAATATCATCGCTTCGCAAATCAAGGATCACAGCATTTACGGAGGCGTTGTCCCGGAAATCGCCTCGCGCAAACATATTGAAGCGATTGTTCCCGTGATTTTGGAGGCGGTCGCGGAGGCACGCATATCACTCACGAACATCGAAGGTATTGCCGTTACGCGCGGACCCGGTCTGATCGGTTCGCTGCTTATCGGATTGTCCGCGGCGAAGGCGCTGGCGTACGGGCTCGGGATTCCTTTTGTGGGTGTGAATCATCTGGAAGGCCATATTATGGCCTCCTTCCTCGCCGAAAAGAAACCGGAGTTTCCTTTTGCGGCGCTGGTCGTATCCGGAGGCCACACCAACGTATACCTGGTTCATGACTATCACGAATTTAAGCTGCTGGGGCAGTCGCGCGACGACGCCGCGGGCGAAGCCTTCGATAAGGCCGCGAAGCTGCTTGATCTCGGATATCCGGGAGGCGTGGTGATCGACAAAATGGCCAAGGCGGGGAATCCTGCGGCATTTGAATTTCCCCGGGCCATGAAAGATTCGCCCGATTTCAGCTTCAGCGGATTGAAGACGTCGCTTTTGACTTTGTATAAGAAGCGGGGAGGGCATTTTCGGCAGGATGAATTACCGGACGTCGTGGCGAGCTATCAGGAAGCCATCATCGATGTCCTGGTGGAGAAAACACTTAAGGGGGCGGGCAAGAATAATATTACCGATATTGTTGTGTGCGGCGGTGTTGCCGCCAACAGCCGTCTGCGGTCGAGATTTGCCGAGGCCACGGCCCAAGCGGGCATGAGGTTATTTATTCCCCCGATGGTTTTATGTACGGACAACGCGGCCATGATTGCCGCACTGGGAGAAATTGTGCTCCAAACGGGTCGTTCGGATTCGTTGGATCTAAACGCCGTGTCGCGCTGGCCTTTAACTGCGCCTGCCTTATAGAAATGACGCTCACACCCAAAGAAATTCTGCGCCGGTACGGAATCAAACCGCAAAGAAGGCTGGGTCAATCCTTCCTGGTCGACATGAACACCATCGGCAAGATTGCCCGGGCGTCAAAAGTCAGCCCGGACGATATCGTTTTGGAAATAGGCTCCGGGATCGGGGTTCTGACAAAACATATTGCGCAAATAGCCCGGAGGGTTGTTGCCGTGGAAATCGATCCTCAACTGGTGTCCGTCCTTCAGGCGCAGTGCGGGGAACTATCGAATATAGACATCTGTTCCTGCGATATATTGAAATTTGATTTCTTTTCATTATCAAGTAAATACGGATCTAGACTTAAAGTTATCGGTAATGTCCCGTACAATATCTCCAGCCCTGTTATTTTTGCTTTGCTGTCTCACCGGTCCGTAATCAGTGATTTTACACTGATGCTGCAAAAGGAAGTTGTCGAAAGGCTGGTGTCGCTACCCGGTCATAAAACGTATGGCATACCTTCCGTACTGCTGCAAATGTATGCGGATGTCGAGCGGCTCTTTGATGTTTCGGCAGCCTGTTTCTATCCCTCACCGAAAGTGGATTCTTCTATTCTCAAGGGGACATTCCGGAGTACCGCACGGATGGAATTGTCGGATGAAATGCTCTTCAATCGTCTCGTCAGGGCGTCGTTTGCAAAGCGGCGCAAGATGCTCAGCAATAATTTAAAAAGCGCCGATTTCCTGAAAATGATGTCCGACACGGATCTGAAGTCGGCGCTTGGCGAGGCCGGGATCGACGGCAAAAGGAGAGGTGAAACCCTGTCCCTTTTTGAGTTCGGAAATTTAAGCAATATTCTGAAAAATCGATTGACTAACACCCTGTGACATACTAATCCTCTTTCATATTAATTTTCGTGTAGATTGACTGATCCCTATGCAAAATAAGCGATTATATATCGAAACCTTCGGCTGCCAGATGAATGTGCATGACTCGGAGCAAATGGCCGTGTTGCTGCAAACTGTCGGATATCACCTGACGGACGATCCCCGAGCGGCGGACCTGATTCTCATCAACACCTGTTCCATCAGGGAAAAAGCGGAGCAAAAGGCCTTCAGCGAATTGGGGCGGCTGATAAAGCTGAAAGAGATGAGGCCGGATTTGATTGTCGGCTTTGCCGGCTGTCTGGCGCAGCACCTGGGCGAGAAAGTTTACGGCCGCGTGAAAGGTGTTGATCTTGTTTTCGGCACCCATAATATTCATCGGTTGCCGGAGATGATTGCCTCCGTGATGAAGAACAGAAGGAAAGTCACCCGGACCGGTTTTTCTTCCAGCATCCATTCGCTTAATATTTTTGCACCGCCGCCGGAAGGGTCGTTAGGTGCCTTTGTATCGATTATGCAGGGCTGCGACAATTATTGCGCCTACTGTGTTGTGCCGTTTCTACGGGGCCCGGAAATGAGCCGGATCCCCGACGATATCGTCCATGAGGTCGGAGAATTGGCCAAACTGGGCGTGAAGGAAGTGACTCTGTTGGGGCAGAACGTGAATTCCTACGGGAAGAAATTAAGCGAGGCCTGTAATTTTGTTTCTCTGATTGAGAAAATCAGCGGCATTTCCGGAATCGAACGAATTCGTTTTACGACCTCGCATCCAAAAGATCTGTCGGACGAGCTGATTGACTGTTTTGCCGAGGTGCCTAAGTTATGTGAGCATATTCACCTTCCCATGCAGTCCGGTTCCAACCGCATTTTGAGTCTGATGAATCGAGGGTATTCGGCCCAGGAATATCTCCGGAAGATTGATCAATTGCGCGCCGTCTGTCCGCACATCAGTATTACATCCGACATCATTGTCGGATTTCCGGGAGAAACAGCCAAAGATTATCAAGAAACCATTGACATGATGGAAAAAATCAGGTTTGATTCAGTGTTTTCGTTTAAGTATTCTGAACGTAAAGGGACCGCGGCCCAGTCATTGCCGGAGAAGGTGCCGGATTCTGAAAAACGACGAAGGCTTAAGGAATTACAGGCTCTGCAGGACAGGCACACGCAGGAAAAAAATTCGGCACTTGAAGGAAGTGTCCAGGAAGTTCTTGTAGAAGGCCGAAGCAGGAATTCCGAACACGATATGATGGGACGGACCCGCTCGTGGAAAATCGTGAACTTTAAAGGCGGTCCGGAGTTGATCGGCGAGAAAGTATCTGTCGAAATAACGCGGGGGTATCTGCATTCACTGCGGGGAAAAAATGTGATCGTTAAGGAGGTTGGGGATGCTACTGGAGATGAAGGTATCGGGATTGACGCTTGATCCGATCACCAATACACCTATTGTCATCCTGAAAGATATGCAGGAAAGCAAAGCCATCCCTATCTGGATTGGTTTATTTGAAGCGAGCGCCATCGCTACGGAGCTGGAGCACGTTGTTTTTTCGCGGCCGATGACGCATGACCTTTTATATGAATGCATCAAGGCTCTGGGTGTTACGGTCAATCGCATTGAAATTGTCGATATCCGGAACAATACATTTTTTGCCAGTGTTTATCTGACCCGGGACGGGCAAACGTACATGATCGACGCGCGGCCGAGCGACGCCATCGCCCTGGCCCTGAGAGCTGAAGCGTCCATTTTTGTGGAGGAAAGCGTGCTGGAGAAATCACGAAACATCGATTTCGGGATCAAGCTTACCGATATCGACAAGTTTAAGGAAGATAAGATCAAAGAATTTCTGGAAAATTTATCAGCCGAAGATTTCGGAAAATACAAGATGTGAAGCATGAAAGATCTGCTCGCGGATTTTCGAACATTTCTGGATGTGGAGCGCAATGTATCGGAACATACCCGCACGGCGTATCTGACGGATATCGAGGAGTTTAATACATTCCTGCAAAGCAGGGACAGTATGGCGGTGCACACGACTTTGCTGGATGTCGACACGGACACCGTGCGCGCTTATCTGGCTTATCTGCACGGCCGGAAGCTGAAAAAGGTATCCGTCAATCGTAAGATATCTTCGCTGCGGGCATTTTACACATATGCCGTGCGCCGGGGAAAGATGAAAAGCAATCCGGCCGGGGCCGTGCAGACGCCGAAGACGGAGAAATACATGCCGACGTTCTTGTCGGTCGATGAAGCCTTCGCGCTTCTCGATGCCGCCGGAAACAATACTACCGTTTCCGGGCTGCGCGACCGGGCGATGCTCGAGTTGTTTTATTCGTCGGGACTCAGGTTGGCGGAACTCGCCGGGCTGGATAAAGAAGATGTCAATTTTAACGGAGCCCTGGTCAAACTGCGCGGCAAGGGGAAAAAAGAAAGAATCGTTCCTGTGGGAGCACAGGCACTCGCGGTCATCGGTACCTATCTGTCCGCGACGGCGGATGTCCGGAAGGAGTTTCTCGCGGATTCATCAGGCGGAGCTCTTTTTCTGAATTCGCGCGGCAAAAGAATTACCACCAGAAGCATTGCGCGCATTGTTGATGCGGCGATGATGAAGAGCGGGATCGGACGGAAGATCAGTCCGCACGCGCTGCGCCACAGTTTCGCGACGCACTTGCTTTCCGCGGGAGCCGATTTACGGTCGATCCAGGAAATGCTGGGGCACGAGAGCCTTTCCACGACTCAGAAATACACGGCGGTCAATATCAACCGCCTGATGGAAGTGTATGATAAAGCCCATCCGAGGGCGAAAAGTAAATGAGACTTGGCTTTATTCAAGGCGTAGCCGCAGAATAAAGCCTTAGTCGAATTTATCCCGTGCAAGCGAAGCGCGACACGGGATCTCGGGACAGAATGAGACTTGGCTTTATTCAAGGCGTAGCCGCAGAATAAAGCCTTAGTCGAATTTATCCCGTGCAAGCGAAGCGCGACACGGGATCTCGGGACAGAATGAGACTTGGCTTTATTCAAGGCGTAGCCGCAGAATAAAGCCTTAGTCGAATTTATCCCGTGCAAGCGAAGCGCGACACGGGATCTCGGGACAGAATGAGACTTGGCTTTATTCAAGGCGTAGCCGCAGAATAAAGCCTTAGTCGAATTTATCCCGTGCAAGCGAAGCGCGACACGGGAACCAGAAGGAAGAAAAGGGAGAAAAAATGCATATCAGAGGCACGACCATATTGGCCATCAAGAAGGATGATAAAATCACCGTAGCCGGCGACGGTCAGGTGACGCTGGATACGACGATATTGAAGCACGGAGCGCGCAAGGTGCGCAGGCTTTACAACAACGAAGTGATTGTCGGGTTCGCGGGGGCGACGGCGGACGCCTTTACGCTGTTTGACCGGTTCGACCAGAAACTGGAACAATACAACGGCAACTTGCTGCGTGCGGCGGTCGAACTGACCAAAGACTGGCGGACGGACAGAGTCCTGCGGCACCTGGAAGCCCTGATGATTGCGGTGAGCCGCGATTATTCCCTGATCATTTCCGGGAATGGCGATGTGATCGAATCGGATGACGATGTCATGGCTATCGGATCCGGCGGCGCCTTCGCCCAGGCGGCGGCGCGCGCCCTGGTGAGGCACAGCAGCCTGTCCGCCACGGAAATTGCCAAAGAGTCGATGAAGATTGCCTCGGAAATTTGTATTTACACGAATGACCATATTACGATTGAAGAGATTGATCTCAATTGCGAAAAGCCCAAAGAAGTTAAGAAGAACAAAAAATAAGGAGCTCTTTAAAAGATGAATAATTCTGGGTTAACGCCCCGTGAAATAGTGGAAAAACTGGACCGGCACATCATCGGCCAGGCCGACGCCAAAAGAGCCGTCGCCATCGCGCTGAGGAACCGCTGGCGCAGGCAGAATGTGCCGGAAGAACTGGCGGATGAAATATCCCCCAAGAATATTATCATGATTGGTCCCACAGGCGTCGGGAAAACAGAAATCGCCCGCAGGCTTGCCAAGTTGGACAACTCCCCGTTTCTGAAAGTGGAGGCCTCCAAATTTACGGAAGTCGGCTATGTGGGGCGGGATGTGGAATCCATGGTGCGCGATCTGGTCGAGCTGTCGATCAATATGGTCAAGGCCGAGGAGCAGGACACGGTGCAGGCGAAAGCCGCCGAAATCGCGGAGGAGAGAGTCCTTGATCTTTTACTGCCGCCGCGGCCTGTGGAAAAGAAGGTAGGCGATATGCTCACGGATTCCGATCAGGAGCAAATCGATCTTCCCTTAACCGACGATCAAATCAAGAAGCAGGATGCGACCAGGGAAAAATTACGCAAGCTGCTTCGGGACGGAAAGCTTGACGAACGGATGGTCGAACTGGAGATCGCCGAAGCGAGGAGCGGCCCCATGATTGAGATCTTTTCCGCCGCCGGCATGGAAGATATGGGGCTCAACCTGAAGGACATGCTCGGCAATATGATGCCGCAGAAGAAGAGAAGAAGAAATGTGAAGGTGCCGGAAGCGCTGGACATTCTCGCCGCCGAAGAGGCGCAGAAACTGATTGACATGGACAAAGTGACCAGGACTGCGCTGGATCGCGTGGAGCAATCGGGGATCATCTTTCTGGATGAAATCGATAAGATTGTGGGAGGAGACTCTCAGCACGGTCCCGATGTGTCGCGGGAAGGCGTCCAGCGGGATCTTTTGCCGATCGTGGAAGGCTCCAACGTCAATACGCGTTACGGGATGGTGAAGACGGACCACATCCTGTTCATCGCCGCCGGCGCGTTCAGCGGCACCAAACCGTCGGATTTGATTCCTGAGCTGCAGGGCCGTTTTCCGATCCGGGTGGAGCTGGACTCGCTGGGCAAGGAAGAATTTGTGAAGATTCTGACGGAGCCCAATAACGCGCTGGTGAAGCAATACACGGAAATGATGGCGACGGAAGACATCAAACTGTCATTTACCGAAGACGCCGTCGAACAAATCGCCGAAGTGGCCACGATCGTTAATGAACGGACGGAGAACATCGGCGCGCGCAGGCTTTACACCATCATGGAGACGCTCCTGGAGGACATTTCCTTCGATGCGCCGGACCTCACGGAAAAGAAGATTATTATTGATGCCAAATACGTGGAAGAAAAACTCGACAACATCGTCGAGGACGAAGATTTGAGCCGCTATATCCTATAAGATGGAGAACGTTTATGGAGCACATTCAAAGTTCAATGGAGCGGGCGGATATCCTGCTCGAAGCTCTGCCCTACATCAGACGATTTTACAATAAAACGATCGTCATCAAATACGGCGGACACGCGATGGTTGACGAAGACCTGAAGGATAAATTTGCCCGCGATATCGTCATGATGAAATATATCGGCATGAATCCGGTCGTTGTGCACGGCGGAGGACCGCAGATCGGCAGCTTTCTGAAGAAGCTGGGAAAGGAAAGCAAATTTATTCAGGGCATGCGCGTGACGGATGAGGAGACCATGGACATTGTGGAGATGGTCCTCGTCGGCATGGTGAATAAGGAAATTGTGGGCCTGATCAACCGTCACGGCGGGAAAGCCGTGGGCCTGAGCGGCAAGGACGGCAATTTGATCGAGGCGGAAAAATATTACCTGAACGATGAAAAGGCCAAGAATACGCCCTCCGAAATTATCGATATCGGCCTCGTGGGTAAAGTCAAAACAGTGAATGCCGAATTGATCGTGTCTCTGGCTCAAAACGGCTTTATCCCCGTTATCGCTCCGACCGGGATCGGTGAAAATGGAGAGACGTATAATATCAATGCGGACATCGTAGCGGGCGAAGTCGCCGCCGCATTGAAGGCCGAAAAGCTCCTGCTGTTGACGGATGTGGCCGGAGTGCTCGACGACCAGAAGAATCTTATTCAGACGATGACAAATCAGGATGCATTAAACCTGATCGATGACGGGACAGTGGAGGGCGGCATGTTTCCCAAAGTGAAGTGCTGCCTTAAAGCCTTGCGCGGCGGCGTGAAGAAAGCGCACATTATCGATGGGCGTCTGAAGCATGCGATCCTGCTGGAAGTCTTTACAGACAAGGGAATCGGTACGGAAATCGTTTTATAAGAAGAGGAAGAATCCATGATGAAGGAAAAAAAGATCAAGGCTCTGGTCGATAATCATGTCATGAACACCTACAGGCGCGTTCCAATCGCCCTCGTCAAAGGAGAGGGGGCGCGGGTCTGGGACGCGAACGGAAAAGAGTATCTCGATTTCGTGGCGGGTATTGCGGTCTGCAATCTGGGGCATTCCCATCCGAATGTCGTGAAGGCCGTCAGAAAGCAGGTTAAAGATCTGACGCACGTTTCCAACTTGTATTACACGCAGCCGCAGGGGGAAGTTGCGGCACTTCTCACGGAGCATTCGTTTGCCGGGAAAGTCTTTTTTTGCAACAGCGGCGCGGAAGCGAATGAGGCGGCCATTAAACTCGCCCGAAAATATTCCCACGAAAACATGGGCGCGGACAAATTTGAGCTCATCACCATGAAAGATTCTTTTCATGGAAGGACCATGGCGACCATCACGGCGACGGGGCAGGAGAAGTTTCAGTTCGGGTTCACGCCGCTTCTGGATGGTTTCCGGTACGTACCGTTTAATGATCCCAGGGCACTGGAGGCGGCCATTACCCCCAAGACCTGCGGCATCATGTTGGAGCCGATTCAAGGGGAGGGCGGGGTAATCATTCCCGATGACCGGTATCTGGCCGAGGTCAGGGAAATCTGCGACCGGCATAAAATTTTAATGATTGTTGATGAGGTGCAAACCGGTATCGGACGCACAGGCAGATTATTTGCCTACGAATATTCCGGCATCAAACCGGATATCATGACGCTGGCCAAGGCGCTGGGAAATGGTTTCCCGGTGGGCGCCATGCTGGCGAGCGATGAAATCGCGAAAGCATTCGGCCCGGGCAATCACGCTTCGACGTTCGGAGGCAATCTGCTGGCGATGGCGGCGGCGAAAGCCACGATCAGGACGATGCTGGACGAGGGCGTGCTGGAGAATTGTCAGAAGATGGGCGGCTATTTCCTGGCAAAACTCCATGCCCTGAAAGCCAAGCATGCGATAATTTCCGGTGTCCGGGGGAGGGGGCTCATGCTGGCTTGCGCACTGTCGGTTGAGGGTGCCGATATTGTTAGGGCCTGCCAGGAGCGGGGATTGCTCATCAACTGCACCGGGGGAAAAACACTGCGATTTGTTCCGCCGCTGATCATCACGCAAAAAGATATCGACAGCGCCATTGCAATCCTGGATGCGGTTTTGGAGGGGAAATGAAGAAGGACTTGTTGAGTTTTGCGGGAATGGCTCCTGAGGATTTTGAGGACATCTGGCTTCGCACCGCCCGGCTTAAAAGAATGCTGAAAGAGGGGAAGGAGCATGCGTCTCTTAAAGGCAAAACTCTGGGGATGATTTTTGACAAGTCTTCCACCCGGACAAGAATATCCTTTGAAGTCGGTATGTATCAATTAGGTGGCATCGCCCTCTTTCTGAATTCGCGGGATACGCAGATCGGGCGCGGTGAAACCCTAGCGGATTCAGCCCGGATGATGTCGTGTTACTTAAGCGGGATCATGATCCGGACATTTGCCCAGGAAAGCGTTGCGGAGCTTGCCCGCTATGCGTCCATCCCCGTCATCAACGGTTTAACGGATCTGCTGCACCCGTGCCAGATTCTGGCGGATTTGTTTACCATCAGGGAAAAGAAAGGGTCTTATGAGGGTGTCAGAGTCGCCTACATCGGCGACGGCAATAATGTCGCCAATAGTTGGATCGAAGCGGCGGCGCGGCTGCCGTTCGAGATGGCTCTGGCCTGTCCCGAAGGCTACGATCCCGACCAGCGCTTGCTTATCGAGGGTCAGGCGGGCGGACACGGCCGCGTTGCATTGTATCGCGATCCATTCGATGCCGCGAAAGACGCCGATGTGCTTTACACGGATGTCTGGACGAGCATGGGCCAGGAGGCGGAATCCCAGGAACGAAAAAGGATCTTTAAGAATTATCAGATTAACGAAAAGCTTTTAAGAGAGGCGAAAAAAGACGCCATTGTCATGCACTGTCTGCCTGCTCACCGCGGGGAGGAAATTACCGCCGACGTCATAGACGGTCCGCAGTCCGTTGTGATCGATGAAGCCGAAAACCGGCTGCACGTTCAAAAGGCGGTTTTAGAAATACTGCTCTAGGAGGAAAGTATCGTGTCAAAGAAAATCAAAAAAGTTGTGTTGGCGTATTCCGGAGGTTTGGATACGTCCGTTATCGTCCGCTGGCTGATTGAAACTTACGGGTGTGAAGTGATTTGTTTTGCGGCGGATGTGGGCCAGAAAGAAGAATTAACGGGGTTAAAAGAAAAAGCCCTCAACAGCGGCGCAAGCAAGATATATATTGACGATCTCCGGGAAGAATTCGCCCGTGATTTTGTATTCCCCGCTCTGCGCGCCAATGCCATTTACGAGGGCACCTATCTCCTGGGCACGTCTCTCGCGAGACCGCTCATTGCCAAGAGACAAATCGAAATCGCCAGAAAGGAAAAGGCGGATTCCGTGTGCCACGGCGCGACGGGCAAGGGAAACGATCAGGTGCGGTTTGAACTGACGTATATTGCGCTCAATCCCGGAATCAACATCATTGCTGCCTGGAAGGACGACAACTGGATCTTCAATTCCCGGGAATCCATGTTTGATTACGCCAAAAAATATAAAATTCCGGTTCCGCTGACGAAGAAAAAGCCCTACAGTTCCGACCGCAACCTGCTGCACATCTCCCATGAAGGCGGCATTTTGGAAGACACCTGGGCGGAGCCGCCGGAAGATATATTTGTGCTGACGGATTCTCCGGAGAAGGCTCCGAACAAACCGACGTACGTGGAAATCGATTTTGTCAAAGGAAATCCCGTGGCCATCGACGGTAAAAAAATGTCACCCGCCGCGCTGATGGACCATATCAATATTCTGGCCGGGAAAAACGGCATCGGCCGGGTGGATATGGTTGAAAACCGTTTCGTCGGCATGAAGTCCCGAGGCGTATACGAAACGCCCGGAGGAACGGTTTTGTGGGCGGCCCATCGCGCCGTCGAATCCATTACGATGGACCGCGAAGTCATGTTCATGAGGGACTCGCTGATTCCCAAATACGCACAGCTCGCCTATAATGGGTTTTGGTATGCCCCGGAAATGCAGACGCTTCAGACATACATCGATGCAACGCAGGAAAATGTGACGGGCACGGCAAGGATCAAACTATACAAAGGCAATTGTGTTGTTGTCGGGCGCAAATCGCCTTATTCGCTTTACAGTGAAGCTTTTGCCACATTTGAAAAGGACGAAGTCTATAATCAGAAAGACGCCATCGGTTTTATTCGGCTCAACGGTCTGCGTCTGCGCATTCAGAAGATGATGAAGAACAAAAAGTAGACTTACGGAAAGGGCACACATGGCGAACACGTTGAAACCATGGGCGGGGCGGTTTGGAGAAGCCACAGCCAGAAGTGTGGAGAAATTTACCTCTTCTCTGCATTACGATTCCCGGCTTTACCGGTATGATATCGAAGGCTCCATGGCCCACGCGAAGATGCTGGCCGAATCGCGGATTATTTTACGCAAAGAGGCGGCGGTAATCATCCGGGGATTGAAAAGCATCCTTGCCGATATCGAAAAGGGTGTCTTTGTGTTCGATCCGGCGGACGAAGACATTCACATGGCGATTGAAAAGGAATTAATCCGGCGCGTGGGAGACGTCGGCGGCAAACTTCATACGGCCCGGAGCCGCAACGATCAGATTGCCCTGGATGTCCGCCTGTTCCTGCGTGCGGAAGCGGATGGGATCATCCAATTGCTGAAAAGCCTGCAAAGACTGCTGGCCCGGTCTGCCGGCAGGGAGATCTCCACGATCATGCCCGGCTATACGCATATGCAAAAGGCGCAGCCGGTGTTGCTGGCGCATTACCTGATGGCTTTTGCAGAAATGTTTTCGCGAGATGAACACCGGCTCGTTGATTGCAAAAGAAGACTGGACGTTTTACCGTTGGGAGCCGCCGCGCTGGCTGGCACCGGTTTGCCGATCAACCGACGGCGAACCGCCGAACTCTTGAACTTTCCGGACATCAGTGCCAACAGCATGGATACGGTAGCGGATCGAGACTACATTGCCGAATTCATCTTTTCCGCGGCGCTGACGATGATGCACCTGAGCCGTTTTTGCGAGGACCTGGTGCTCTGGTCGTCCGATGAATTCGGATTTGCGGAAATTTCGGATGCCTACACAACGGGGAGCAGTATCATGCCGCAGAAGAAGAATCCCGACATCGCGGAACTGATTCGCGGCAAGACGGCCCGCGTCTATGGCGATTTGATCACCATTCTGACTTTGCTCAAAGGGCTTCCGATGACCTATAACCGCGATTTGCAGGAGGACAAGGAGCCGCTGTTCGATGCGGTGGATACGGTGAAGGACTGTCTCACGATCTTCATGGAGATGTTGTCCCATACGAAATTTAATGCGGCACGGATGTATCAGGCGGCCGGCGGCGGTTTTTCCACGGCAACGGATATTGCAGAGTATCTGGTTAAAAAAGGCCTGCCGTTTAGGCAGGCCCATGAAATTGTCGGCCATATCGTTGCGCATTGCCTGAAAAGCAAAAAGACATTTGCGGACCTTGACCTGAAGGATTTTCAAAAATATTACGCCGGCTTTAAAGCGGATATCGCCTCCCGGCTGAACCTGGAAAATTCGGTTAATGCCCGTAGTCAGCGCGGCGGCACGGCCGCGAGGGCGGTCAGAGAAAGGATTCAGGAATTTGAAAAAAGGCTGGGCAAGAAATAGGGGAATCCTTTATTTCGTTTTGATTTTCCTCACCGTCGGCTGCGGCCTGAAGGCGAATCCGGTTCCGCAGGCGTCCGAGGTCGCGAAAGCGAAATACGATCCGCAATTGCACTTAACCGCAGAGGAAAAAGCCGTTGTGCTGGCGTGGCAAATACGAAATGTCGAAGGACGGATCAGTCATTTTAATATCGAGAAAAGTGAACTGGGCAGCGCGGGAAATACGTGCAGGGACTGTCCGCGCAGCTTTGAAAGAATCGGGCAGGTTTCCGCAATGCGTTCCGGAAATGGCAAAGAAAAGTTCGTGTTTACCGATTCACAGGTAGACAAAGGCAAAACGTATAACTACCGGTTGGGTATATGCGATGTGTCGGGTGTGTGCGACGAGTCGCAAATTGTGGAAATAGATTTTAAATAAAGAACAGGAGGCATTTGCATGTTTAAAGGAGCCATTACCGCGCTGGTAACACCTTTTAAGAACGGTCAGGTGGATGAAAAAGCTTTGAGAGAACTCATTGAATTTCAAATCGCAGGCGGAATAGACGGTCTGGTGCCTTGCGGAACAACGGGTGAATCTCCCACATTGACCCATGATGAACATGACCGGGTGATCGAAATCACGATTGATGCCGCCCAGAAGAGGGTTCCGGTCATTGCCGGAACAGGATCGAACAGCACGGCGGAAGCGCTTCGGCTGACGCGCCATGCGTATGAAGCAGGTGCGGATGGCGCCTTAATTGCCTGTCCTTATTACAACAAGCCGACCCAGGAGGGCCTCTACCAGCATTTTCAGCTCATCGCGCAAAATGTGCCGTTTCCGATTATTCCCTATAATATTCCCGGCCGAACCGGCGTGAACATGTCGCCGGAGCTGATTGCCCGTCTGGCGAAGATCATTAATATTACTGGCATCAAGGAAGCTTCCGGATCGCTCAAGCAGATGAACGATGTGCTTGATTTATGCGGACCGGAATTCGATGTATTGTCCGGGGATGACGGATTGACGCTTCCTCTCATGGCGATGGGCGGTAAGGGCATCATTTCCGTTGCATCAAATATCGTTCCTGAAGACATGAGCCGCCTGGTTGACGCCCTGGATGAGGAAAGACTGGCCGAGGGGCGGGCGCTGCATCAAAAAATGAGCCCGTTGTTCGACGTTCTCTTTGTCGAAACAAACCCGATTCCCGTCAAAGCGGCTCTGGCCATGATGGGAAAAATCGAATACGAGTACCGGTTGCCTCTGTGCAAGATGTCCGCAGGGAATTATGATAAACTCAGGAAGGTTATGGAAAATTACGGCTTGATCTCGTGATCGGGTTATAAAATACTTATCAGCCAAGGAGCAGGTGCTATGGTTAAGGCTATTGTCACTGGAGCGGGTGGAAAGATGGGGGGGCGGATTATCAGCCTGACCGCAGGAATGGAGGACATCAAAGTCGTCGGAGCCATTGAAGTGACGGGTCATCCAATCATCGGCAGGGATGTCGGTCATTCGCTGGGACTCGGAAGGACCGGCGCGCTGGTCAGCGATAAGTTGGCGGATTGCATTGACCAGGCGGACGTGGTCATAGATTTCACCAACCATGAAGCTTCTCTGAATTATTTGAATATCGCCAGCGAAAAAAATTGCAGCATTGTGATCGGGTCTACGGGGTTTACGGCGGAGGAGATGAAAATAGTGAGACGGCTTGCGGAAAAAACCCGATGCGTTCTCTCTCCAAACATGAGTGTCGGCGTCAACGTGATGTTAAAAGTGTTGGAATACTGCGCCGGTATTCTCAACGATGATTATGACGTCGAAATCATCGAAGCCCATCATCACCTGAAGAAAGACGCGCCCAGTGGTACGGCGATGCAGATGGCTCAGGTGATTGCCGAAAAATTGGGCCGGGACATCAAAAAAGAAGCGGTCTATACCCGCCGGGGGTTGATCGGGGAACGAACCAAGAGGGAAATCGGCATTCAAACGATTCGGGCCGGCGACATCGTCGGCGAACATACGGTCATGTTTGGCGGAATCGGGGAAAGACTGGAATTTACGCATCGTGCGCAGAGCCGTGATAATTTTGCCAAGGGCGCGATCCGTGCGGCGCAGTGGATCGTGAATCAGAAAAACGGATTGTACGATATGCAGGATGTCCTGGGGCTGAAGAGCGTCAAATAAGCGGGAGTTATGCTGGAAGGTATTTTGGCCTACATCGGCATCGGTTCCAATCTCGGTGACCCTTTGTTGCAGTGCAAGGAAGCGATCAGCAGGTTAAAGGACTTTCCCGGAATCAGCCGAGAAAGGATTTCCTCTTTTTATAAAACGGAACCTGTCGTCTCTGATTTGTATTTCGGGGAGGATCGTGTAATACTTGAAAACCAGCACTGGTTCATCAATGCCGTGGCGGAAGTCCGGACAACGCTTTCTCCCCGGGACGTGTTGAGGTCTTTGCAGGATATCGAAAACAAGATGGGACGAGTGCGATCGTTCGCCGGCGCTCCGCGGACCATTGATCTGGATCTTCTTCTATACGGACAGGAGATCATTGATGAAGATGGTTTGACGGTCCCTCATCCCCAGATGCACAAACGGCTTTTTGTGCTGGAACCGATATGCGAAATCGCTTCATACGTTATTCATCCGATATTCGGTGTTTCGATGCGCGGACTGAAAGATCGACTGCATGATCAAAAAATTGTCGAGAGGCTTGACAGATAAAGGAAACAAAGACAGATATGAATATTGTTAAAGTTCTGATTTTTCTCATCCTGATCTATGTGGGGTATAAGGTGGTGACGTCGCTTCGACGGGTTAAATCCGGGGATGCAGAACGCTATCGGGGTGATTCCGCACCGCCCAAAGGAGAGGATCTCGTGCAGGATCCGTTTTGCGAGACCTACATTGCCAAGAGTCAGGCGTATACCAAAGAAATAGAAGGTCGCGAGCAGTATTTCTGCAGCCGGGAATGCTGCGAAAAATACCTGTCGGAAAGAAAATAATAGAAGCAAGGGGGAAATATGAAGTTTTTCATCGATACCGCGAATATCGCGGAGATCAAGGAAGGTCTGGCTCTGGGGATGGTAGACGGTGTGACGACGAATCCTTCTCTTGTCGCCAAAGAAAAAAGAGATTTTGATTCGGTCGTCAAAGAAATTCTGGAAATTGTCGAGGGACCGGTCAGTCTGGAAGTGATCAGTCTGGAGGCGAAAGGCATGTTTTCCGAGGGCAAAAAACTGGCGCGCCTGGGCGAGCAGGTGGTGATCAAAATTCCGATGACCACGGAAGGGCTCAAGGCGACGAAAATGTTTGCCGAGGAAGGAATTGAGGTCAATCAGACACTGATATTCTCACCCCTCCAGGCTCTGATGGCCGCGAAAGCCGGTGCCGCCTACGTCAGTCCGTTTGTCGGGCGTCTGGACGACATCTCTCACGACGGCATGGAACTGACTCGGCAAATTCTCGATATTTATGATAACTACGAATATGAAACGGAAGTGATTGTCGCGAGTATCCGACATCCCAGGCATGTCCTGGACGCAGCCTTAATGGGCGCCGATATTGCAACGATTCCTTTTAAAGTCATTGCTCAGCTGGCTCACCATCCTCTTACAGACAAAGGTATTGCTTCGTTTCTTGAAGACTGGAAGAAAGTTCCCAAAAAGTAAAAATGTTTCCATGGTGAATTGACAATAAGGAACCGGCCGTTTACGCATGAACGATAAGAGTGAGATATTTAACCTTCCCAATTCGATAACTCTGGCGAGAATCAGCGTGGTGCCCTTTCTTTTTTTCTTGCTGGCGTCGCCCGGACCTTTCTGGTCCCGGGTGCTTGCCGTCTTGTTTGTTCTGGCGGCCATTACGGATTTTCTGGATGGTTATTTTGCGCGCAAATGCAATATGATCACGACCATGGGCAAGTTTCTGGATCCCCTGGCTGATAAATTGATCGTTAATACGGCGATGATCCTGATGATCCCTATCGGCCGGATAGACGCCTGGATTGTCGTGATCATTATTATGCGGGATTTGATTGTCGACGGGATTCGCAGTATCGCTTCTTCAGAGGGGATATACATTCAGGCGAGTATTCTTGGGAAACAGAAGACACTTGCGCAAATATTCGCCGTAACCGCTCTCATGATTCATTACCCTTTTCTGGGTTTTGACGCCCATTTTGTGGGGACGGTCATTCTTTACGTAGCCTTCTTGTTAACGATTTATTCGGGCCTGGATTATTTTGTCAAGTTCTACCAGGGAGCCGGCAAGCTTTGAGATCTCATGATTTTGAAATTTCACATACTGCATGGATCAAAAAAGATTCGCCAGAATTTCGTCATTTTTTTATTGACAAGATGAGCCTATTTGTTATATTCACCCGCGTTCTTAAGTGAGCGGGCGTAACTCAGTGGTAGAGTGCTACCTTGCCAAGGTAGACGTCGACGGTTCAAATCCGTTCGCCCGCTCCATTTTTTTTTGTGGCGGCATAGCCAAGTGGCTAAGGCAGCGGTCTGCAAAACCGTTATTCTCCGGTTCAAATCCGGATGCCGCCTCCACTTTAATTCAGGAGTTTACTTTATGAAAGAGACTCCTTTTTTTATTCCTAACGGCGCAGTAAGCATTTCAGTCGGACGCCGAGTGATCTTTTCTGAACAGTCCCATTGATTCATCTCGAATTTTTTCCAGTATTCATCTGCCCGCTGCGGTTCTTTTCAAGTAAGAGCGATTCCATTGATCTGGTGCTATCACCTGATGGTGTTGTTCCGGAAAGACGTGAAAGAAGGATCACTGATTCCGGCGAACCGGACTTTGCTGATTTTTCAAAGGATGATGGACACGGATTGTTTCGATCCGGCCGCAATACGATGATTTTCCATTTACAAACTTAGTTTACAATCCCGACCGTTGGAATTGACACCATAGTGCCAGGAAGGATTCCCGGCGATGGGTATCGGCCGCGAGCCCCGATGAAAAGGTGTGCGAACTTCGGGAGCCGCTATTGCATCGTTTCCTGGTAAATTTTCCATTTACCGTTAATTTTTTTCATATCCAATTTCTTACGGCCCTTGCTTTTCAGTAAATTAGAACTGTAATACTGCGTGAATGTCGCCGTCAACCGATTGCTGCTTTCGGTTATCTTCAGGTTGTCGATGCGAATATTGATATTCTTGCTGTGAGTGCGAACTTCAATCTTATGATTGACCCACTCCTTCAGGTTCATGCCTTGAGAGCGAAAATCAGGCGCATAGCAGGATCGATAGACCGCCATATTACCGGACTTCCAGCCGTCAATCCATTTCGTTATCAAAGTTTGAACAGCCTCATTGGACGAGGCCGGGTCCGGCTCGGAGACGGCGGGCTTTTCGGCCTTGGAGGCGGCCGCCAATGTGTCTACGTCATCGATGATCAGCCACTTATTGTTGATCTTTTCCAAGGTAAGTCTAGTGAAGGATCCTTCAAAAGAATTGTCTTTGTTGACGCCGGTAATCTGATCAAAGAGGATGACGGCATTTTGATTCAACTGTAAAATTGAAATGTCTCGGGGATCGAATAAAAAGTGCTGATTCACGTTTCTAAGCGAGGACATCTTGGCAGCGAGGGATTCTCTTTTTTTTCCCTTAATGCGCGTATGATCCAGATACAAGGCATCAATGGTTTTGAGATCTCCGGCCAGGTAGGATTTCATCCATAGCGACAGGACCTTTTCCAGCTCCGGCTTCAAAGGCGATGTCTTGTTTTGAGGAACCCATGTAATTGTCTCAGCGATAATAACAGGAGTTTTATTGACTTGAATATACTTGACAAGCTCATGGATATCCTTGTCGGCGAGGACGACACAGCCACTCGACTGAAACGGCGTAAGGGGTTTGACAGTGCCGTGAATCCAAATATTTGTTCCATTTCGTCCGGCCTTCTTATCTGAAAGCGTCGGATAGTCGAGCGGAAATGCCAGCGTCCCATATGTTTCGGGGGGGCCGGGGTTATAGACGGTTTTTGTAGCAAAAAATATCCCATGAGGAGTCTTGGCATCTCCGGAGATTTGTTTACCGCCTTGATTCTTGCCGGTGGAGCAATTGGCCTCAAAAACTTTTGCAAAGCCGCCATTCTTCTGGAATACGTAAAGCTTTTGAGTTTTTTTATCTACGGCGATCACGTAGCCCGACGAGATGGAGACAATAGAATCCGGTATTTTTTCAAGGTATTGTCCATTGGTGGAATGAACGTTGGACGGAGGAAAAAATGCTAGAAGTGAAATTGCAAGGATAACAATATAGATAAATCTAAATGCCATGAATCTTCTTATCCTGAAGTCGTAATTTACAAGTTGTGCTTTCTTAGCAAAATCTACCCTGGTCTTCAAGCCATAATTAAGAGAATTCATTTATAAAAATTCATATGCAATTTTTGAGAAGAAATCTTGTGCGGAAAAACCGTACACTGTTTTGTTTTTC
>SBEK01000231.1 GCA_009668925.1 Deltaproteobacteria bacterium | reverse complement strand
AGCAAATCCTGGGCGGTGTTGCCTTTGTTGATCACCCGGCGCATTTTATCCGTTCCCGCTTCCGGCGCCAGGGTGAAACTGGTCTTACGCGTGCGCTTGATTTCTTCGATCAGCGTCTCGCCGAGCGTCTCGACGCGCAAGGACGGCAGTGCGAGGGCGACTCTTTCTCCGCAATGCTTTTGCATGAGATTTTGCATGAGCGGCTCGATTAAGCTGTAGTCTCCGGAACTCAGCGCCAAAAGCGAGATTTCGTCATGGCCGGTCGAGGCGAGCGCCTGGTCGGCCATCTCCGCAATCAGCCGGGCGCTTCTTTCGCGGTAGGGGCGCCACAGCATGCCCGCCTGGCAGAAACGGCAGCCGCGGGTGCAGCCCCGGGCGATTTCCAGGACGATCCGGTCGTGAACGGTTTGCATGAGCGGCACGACGGGCGCCACAGGATGAGGCCAGAGGTTGATATCGATCGGCTTCCTTTTGGTGATCCGGGTATGCTTTCCGTGCACGGCGGGGACGTAGACCCCGTCAATGGCCGAAAGCGCCGCCAGCAATCCGGCGCGGGGCGTCTTTTGTTTTTTCGCGGCGGCGACGGCGGTAGATATTTCGCGAACGGCTTCTTCGCCCTCACCGATGACGAAAGCGTCGACGAAAGCGGAAAGAGGCGCGGGATTGAACGTGCAGGGGCCGCCGGCGATGATGAGGGGGTGACGGTCGAGACGCTCGGCCGATCGGAGCGGAATGCCTCCCAGGTCGAGCATGCTCAGCATATTGGTATAGGACAGTTCATATTGCAGGGAAAAACCGACGCAATCAAAATCGAGAAGCGGGCTTCCGGATTCGAGCGCCGTGAGAGGAAGATGGCGAAGGCGCAGCCCGGCTTCCCGGTCGGGCCACGGTGCAAAGCACCGTTCGGCACAAACCCCGGGAAGGGCGTTCAGGACGGCATACAGGATCTGCAGCCCCAGATGCGACATACCCACTTCATAGGTGTCGGGGAAAGCCAGTAAAAAGCGCACATCGGGTGCGTCTTTACGAATGGCGTTCACTTCCGCGCCGATATAGCGGCTGGGCTTTTCGGCGCCGGACAACAGCGCCTCGATGGTCTCTCGGGTCATGATTATTTTTCCGTTTCGTGTTTTTGCGCGCCCGGGTTACGTTGCCTTTGCCGGAGGAGGGGGAGCCGCCTGGTATTTGAAGGGGTTTTGTTTTATGTCCCGCAGAATGGACAAGGTCATTTTCCGTGCGAAATTGGGCGATGAAAGATAATTCAGGGAGTTCTTCTTAAACGTGTCCAAGAGCTCGCTGCGGACGGATGCGCAATCAGCATCGGCGACAAAAGACCGCTCCAGTTTGTGCTCATAGGTCAATTGCTCGCCAAAGATTCCGGTCAGTTTCCGGTAGTCGGAAGCCTCGGCGAAAAAAGATTCCAGAACATCGATCTTTATCTGAAAGCACACTTCGACTTTCACGGTGTCCGCGGCAATACGCCGGGTTAGATCGTCGATCGTGAGGACGAGGCCGTTTGGCAGGTCGATGGTTTCGATTCGTTCCATGGATATTCTGGGTTTCCTGATATTTATTTGCCGCCGGCCCTTCCGTTTCGCCCCGGATGGACCAGACAGGCTCCCCGGAAGGGCGGTGTGGTCATAGCATTTTTATTCTTGACCTGCAATGCCAATCCTTCTATAAGGTGCCCGGTCTCCACCCTCTTGCCTCGGCAAATAAACGGGTGACGGATTCCGGAGCGCCCCGGGGCATCCCGGGAGAATAATCATCGGTATGAATACAACAGCGTCGTCTTCCGAAATAATGGTTTTATGTCAGCCGGATGCCGGAAAATCCTGCGGAGCCTGCTGCGGTCTTTACAATTACGTGGACAGCTCGCGCGAAGCGCTGACGGCAAGGCTGCGCGCCCGGACGAAGCGCTATCAGGAAATGGTCCAGTCACCGGACGATATCCCGCGTTACGCGGAGGCGACGTTTGCCGCGGAAGATTTCCGCAAGCGGTATGAGGTCATTTACTGCTGCGAATATCTCGGTTTTCTGGATGGGAGTGAAAGGAAGGTGGGATGCCTTGTTCACCCGATGCAGAACAACGGCGTTGACATGCGGACGGGATCCTTTTACGGCCGCGACGTCTGCGCCGGCCATTTGTGCCCCAGCCACCATTTTATCCCCCGCACCCAGCAGCTCATTTTGTTAAGAATCATCGATGACTGGTATCTTTACGGATTGTGTCTGACCGACATCGACCTGGTCGTTACCTATTTCCGTTTGATTGCCGACCGGCTGGGCGAGGAGCTGAAGCCTGAGGTCTTCGATCATCAGGAACTGGCGGATCTTGCACTGGGTTATTTTCAGTGGAAAACAACGTGGCCTTTCCGCTCAGCCGAAACCAACCGGTTGGGCAAATATTACTTCGACGGGTCGCAGTACATGATCAGCCACATTGATTATGAGAAGTTCGGCAGGGAGATTTCGCCGCTTAACGCCATCTTGCTGAGTCTGTCGTCGGAATTCAACAGCGCTGATGAACTCGCGGCCGCGGAGAACATGATCTGGAACCATATGGATCGCTTCCTCGCGCGGTACCGCGCCATTTTTTGATTTTGATTGACAGGCAAAAGAAAACTTGAGTAATATCCACGATCGATTTTACTTGGGAGCAAAGCGATATGTCCGCCAAAACAAAAGAAATGCTGTTTAGCCGGTCGGATATTGCCAGGCGTGTTCAGGAATTGGCCGATGAGATCTCCCGGGATTATGCCGGGGAAGAAGTCCTGATCATCGGCGTCCTCAAAGGGGCGTTCATTTTCATGGCGGATCTGGTCCGGGCCATGTCTGTTTCCTGTCAGACGGATTTTATCCGCGCCGCCAGTTACGGCGCCGGGTCAGAAAGTTCGGGCGACATCGTGATTACCAAGGATGTTGACCTGGAGGTGCGGGGCCGGCATGTTCTCATTATCGAAGACATCGTCGACACGGGTTTGACGCTTCGGCATATTATGGATACCTTAAAGCTCAGACAGCCGAAGTCCATCAAGGTCTGCGCATTTCTGGACAAGCGCAAGAGGCGAAAAGTGTCTTTTGAGGCGGACTATGTCGGGTTTACCATGGATGACGGATTTATTGTCGGTTATGGTCTGGATTTTGGAGAGCAGTATCGTTTCCTGCCCGATCTTTATGTGATTCCGACCCCGGAGAACGGGAAAAAAGAGGGAGATCAATGATTGTACAATGCAAGCAGTGCCGGACGAAATTCCGTTTTGACGATGCTCAGATGGAAGGCGACGGGGTATGGATGCGCTGCAGCCGCTGCCAGCATGTTTTCTTTCAGGAGAATCCGCTCAAAACGCCTGGTCCGGCCGCCGCTTTGCAGACCCCGCCGGTTTACCATCCCGAGCCTCCCTCCGAAAAGCGCACCGGCCGTTTGGCCTTTGAAGCGGCGGGGGCGGCGCGCCCTTCCCTGAATCCGGATGAGGATGTGAAAGATTTTCTAGAGGATGTGATGGCCGGGGAGGAGAAGGCGGACGGCCGATTGCGTGAACAGCCGCGATCAGCTGAGAAAGCCGGGATGAACCTTACGGATATCGAAGTGTCGCCGGCTTTTGAAAACCTCGAAGAACCAGAAGAATTTGAGGAAAGCGCCGAGGAAACGCCGGCTTTGCCTCCGCCGCGTAAGAAAAGCAGGGCCTGGAAGATTGCCCTTTTTGCGATTCTGGTTATCATTATTATTCCGGCTCTCATCTATTTTGTCGTTTTCCCGCAGCTGGGCGATCGCTATATTCAGATTGCCCGCAAATATGCCGGAGTTTCGCGTGAGCCGGGAGGCCCCTCCGTGATCGGCCAGGTCAAGCTTCAGGATATCCGGCAGCGGGTCGTTAATAATTATATCCTGGGCAATATCCGGGTCGTGGAGGGGACGGCGGTCAATCAAGCGGATTTTTCAATCGCCCGCGTCATGGTTAAAGCCGAAATACTCGACGCCTATGCGGTTGTTCTGGATGAGAAGGTGAGCTATGCGGGCAACGTTCTGACCGACGAAGAGCTGACCAATATGTCCGAAGAAGAAATTGCGAAAAGATTAGCCCAACCGGAAGGCCGCGACAATTCCAACGAGCGGGTCATTCCGAACAGCCGGATCCCTTTTATGATCGTTTTTGCGCGGGATCCGCAGGGCACCATCAAAACAACGGTGACGGTCGCCGGCGCCGAGCGTCTGCTCTAGAATATGCGATACGAAGGAAATATTTTCCGGCCTTTCAGCGAAGCAAACAGCTATCTGCTTCAATGCACCATCGGTTGCTCCCACAATCAATGCACCTTTTGCAGCATGTATAAAGACAAGAAATATCGCGTGCGCGAGACAGCGGAAATTATGGAAGATATCCGCATGGCCAAAAACCGCTACGGGGATGTGGAAAAAGTCTTTCTGTGCGACGGCGATGCGATTGCCATCGAAACGGAAACACTGCTTGGCCTCATCCATACCCTCTATGCGACATTTCCATCGCTCAGGCATGTCGGCAGCTACGTCGGGCCGCAAAGCACGCTTGCCAAATCGCCTCAAGAATTAAGCGCGCTCAGAAAAGCGGGGCTTACGAAAGCTTACATTGGCGTGGAGACCGGCGATGAGGAATTGCTGGCGAAAGTGAAAAAGGGGGTGGGGTATGCCGAAATGCTTCAAGCCGGCGAGCGGCTCGTGGCAGCGGATATCAATTTATCCGCCATGGTTCTGCTGGGACTGGCCGGTCCCGGCGAAGCATCCGTACGCCATGCGCTGGCGACGGCCCGGATCGTAAACGAGATGAAACCCCAGTACCTGGCCGCGCTGACCGTGACGCCGGTTCCGGGAACCTTGCTGTACCGTCAGATGCAGAAGGGCGAATTTCAGCTGCTGGATCCGTTTGAGACGCTGGCGGAAATGAAAGTGATCTTCGAAAATATTACCATAGACCCTCTGAAATTCGTCGGTACGCACGCCTCCAATTATCTGCCCGTTGTGGGCACGCTGCAAAAAGACAAAAGCAGCATGATCGCCCTGGTCGACAAGGTTCTGGC
>SBEK01000230.1 GCA_009668925.1 Deltaproteobacteria bacterium | reverse complement strand
CTTAACGCATCGTATAGATCACGCCAACCGGGTTTGGCCAATCGAAACATCGAAACTCCCGACATCGCTTTTTGTCACTTTTTGTCTAGTACCTCATTTGAGGCGAGTTTAAAAGACCCAGGAAAAAACAAATTCCCGAAACAATCGGGAATGGGTCAAACATTAGCTGAAATCATCCGTTCGGCCATTTGCACGACCCGGCGCCGATAGCGCCAAAGACAGCGGATCAATACTTCAGTCGGTAGAAAGATCCCCGGCGTCAATAATCATTTACCCCCGTCCCTCAGCAGAAAATTTTTCCCAAAGTCTAAAAATTCTCCGGAGTGCGGGTCCGTTCTCCGGGCTGCGGAGGCGTATTTTTTCAGGAAACTTGCGTCATTATTCTGGGTAAAAATGATAAGACCCATCGCCAGAGCTTATTTCAGATCGGTTTTGCGGTCACGAATACTTGCTCCACCATCAACCTCCCGCTGCGTCAAAGAACACTCTCATTTTCCTGCGGCATAAATTCGGGGACGATTTCTTTGAGCTTGGCTTTGATGCCCTTCGTATCATGCCGCGCCGCTGCTTTCACCAGTTCATCAATTTCATGATAAAGAAGTTTTTTTGCTTCCTGCGGATCTGATGAACCGTTAAAACAGTTGGCGGAACGAAGGACCATGACTTTTTCATGATTGGTGGGCAGAATGTCTTCTCCGACCGTGATCAATTCCTCATATAATTTTTCACCATCCCGCAAGCCGGTAATAACGATCTTGATGTCCACATCCGGTTCTTTTCCCGAAAGGCGAATCAGATCGCGCGCCATATCGATGATTTTGACGGGCGTTCCCATTCTCAGGATAAAAATTTCACCGCCTTCGCCCATGGTTCCCGCCTGCAGGATCATCTGCGACGCCTCGGGAATCGTCATGAAGAAACGGTTGACCTCGGGATGCGTCACCGTTACCGGCCCTCCCTGCTCGATCTGACGGCGGAAAAAGGGGATGACGGATCCGGACGATCCGATGACGTTGCCGAATCTTACCGCCATAAACTTGGTGCCGTTGCCCCGCTGGCATTGCATAATCAATTCCGTCACCCGCTTGGTGGCGCCCATCACGTTAGTCGGACGCACGGCTTTATCCGTCGAAACCAGCACGAATCGATCCACCTGATACCGGATGGACGTCTCCATGAGAACGCGGCTGCCGACGATGTTATTATACACGGCCTGCCAGGGATTTCTTTCCATCATCGGCACGTGCTTGTAAGCCGCCGCGTGAAACACGACATCAGGCCTATACTTTTTGAAGACGTCGTTCATGAGCGCCTGATTTTGAACCCGTCCCAAAATGGCCACGCAGTGACGGCAGTAATGTTCGTTTTGCATCTCCATTTGAATGCTAAACAGATTGGTTTCACTCGAATCCAGCAAAATAATAAAGCTCGGTTGATATTTGATAATCTGCCGGCACAGTTCGGAACCGATCGAACCGCCGCAGCCGCTGACCATAACGGTCTTGCCGTCGATATAATTGCGGATGCCTTCAACATTGAGATGGACCTGAGAACGTCCCAGGAGATCTTCGTAGCTGATGTCCCGCAGAAACTTCACGCTCACCCGCCCGTCGATCAGGTCGCCGATGCCGGGCAGCATCTTATAGGAAATATTGCTGTCCTGACAGGCTTCGACAATCCGCCTGATTTGCTCGCCGCTCGCCGAGGGAATGGCGATCATGACTTGCTGGATCCTTTCCCTTTTTAAAATGGCCGGCAAACGCTCTAAGGTTCCCAGCACTCTTATCCCGTGAATGGTCCGTCCCTGTTTTCCCGGGTCGTCGTCGATAAAGCCGGCCACCTCATAATGCAGATGGTAATTATCCATGATTTCACGCAATATCTTTTCGCCGGCCTGCCCCGCGCCGATGATCAGAATCTTTGTCGAGCGGACGCTGGGCAGACGATGATCGAAAACGATGGAATTGGCATGGGCCATATAGAAAGACCGGATGGCCATGCGGACGCCGCCGGTCAGAATTAAAGTGATAATGCCGTCGGCAATAAAAACGCCGCGCGAATATCCAATAAATCTGTTGGCAAAGAGCATGATCACCAGGATAAGCAGAGTCGATAATAAACAGGCCCCGCATAAAAGCCATAAGTCTCTCACACCGGTAAAACGCCACAGCCCCCGATAGAGTCCGGCCGCGAAAAAAATGACGAATTTCAAGGGAACGATCCAGAGCAACAGATCAATAACCTGCTCGATATTCACATGAGCGTAAACAAATTCAAACCGAATCAGATACGATAAAAAGAGGGAAACGATAAAAAGAATAATATCCGAAACGATCATCAGGTAGAATTTGGGATTCTTGAATTGCGGATTCATGACCATATTCTCTTTAAATCTCCTGCACCGGTGCAAAACCAGTTTTCAAACTATATTGAGGTCATATAAACACAGGTCAATACCTTAACGATGATTTCATACAATACTTTGGGGGGAATTGAAACAGGCTTTTCCCAAACGAACCGGAAATCGATAGCCGGGGTCTCTCGCATGATAAAAATCATACGTCTTTGATCTTGTACCAGAGCCGGCCGGCGTATTCTCTGAAAATCAGCGTGTTGTTTAAAAGCCATTGGGACTGCGGAATATACCGCACGGCGGGTGTTCCGGCCGGCGATGCGTAAAGATAGCCGGAAGGCAGCGGGACGACCTTCTTGAAGTATTTGCGAAATTCCGTTTCGCTGCGCTTCATGTGAAAGGCGGATGTCACCAACCCAATCTTAATGTCCTTATTCGTGAACATTTTATTGAACTCGACCGCATGCTCATACGTGTTTCGGGATTTGGCTTCGATGCGGATTCTTTCCCCGGGCACGCCGAATGTTTCGGCCATTCCTGCCATGAGGGCCGCCACAGAGGCTCCGCCCTCGCCCTTTCCGGAACAGACGAGATATTTGGCTCCGTGCTCCCGGTACATTTGAACGCCGTGGATCAGCCGGACGGTCGTGGACTCTCCCGGAAACGTCTTCTTTAAAGCCCGGATGTCATAGGTCCCCCCTCCCAGGACAACGATGACGTCCAGCGGCGTTTTCTCCTCGGCGGGGTCGTGGCGGATGTAGTCCTTTTCCAGTCTGTAGCTAAGGTAATGCGATACCGTCTCGATGCTGAATCCGTAAAGCAAGATCAAGGCGAACACCATAAGCAGCGGACCGCCCTTCTTCTTCCCGGTGGCCAGGCCAATTAAACAAGACACAAGAAGCACGAAGAAAATGATAAAAACAGGATCAACAAACGATTTCAGGACATCATAGATCTGCTCCATGAGGCAGGGGCTCCCTTCGACTTTCTAGGTATGGTCACGGCGAAAATGCCAGCCGATAATCCGCAGGTAAACGGCTAATTTCCCGCGCAGGCCGGGCGCCAGACCGAGTGTAAAGAAAACACCGAGCGCACTGAGCGCTGTATTCACCAGCAATCGCAAAAAAATGATCGACGCAGCCGTCCGATAGTAGGCGTCGCCGTGCCACTTACGCAAAAACTGATATCGCGATCTGTAAAACTCTATCCGCGATTTTGCATGGTGGCCGATGCTCTGGCCCTGAAGGTGATAAATCAGGGCATCCGGCACCTGATAAATGCGCCAGCCCGCTTGCTTCAGGGCATAAGCCAGATCCGTCTCTTCAAAAAAGAAGAAGTAACGCTCATCAAAGCGGGAAACCCGCTCCAGCGCTTCCTTCCGGATCATCATGCAGGCGCCGATGGCCGATTCCACTTCCAGCGGCCCGGTGTGCGCATAGCGTTTGCTGGGATAGCGGCCCGGAAAAAGATATTCCAGCGATGATGTATTGGCGGCCAGCGTCGTGAGCGTGGGAAAAGAGGCAATGGAATTTTGTTTGCTGCCGTCGGCGTTCAGGAGCTGGCCGCAGATGATGGCCGAACGCGGGTTCGCCTCGGCAAAGTCCCAGAGTTTTTTTACGGCGCCCGCCGTCAAAACGGCATCCGTATTGATCAGCAGCGCATACCTCCCCTGCATGACGGCAAAACCCTGATTGTTTGCGGCCCCGAATCCGCGGTTTTCCTTATTGGCAATCGTCCTGACCTGAGGATATTCACCGCTCAGCATGGCGAGCGTGCCGTCGGCGGACGCATTGTCTATGACGATGATTTCGTACGTAAGCGACGATCCCATCGTTTTCAAAATTGACCCAAGGCATGTGCGCAGAAGGTCTCTGGTGTTCCAGTTGACAATGATGAATGAGATATCCATTTCAGATCACGCTTCCGGCAGGCTTCTTTCCCATCGCTTGGCATGTTTTAAAAAAACATATCCGGCGGAATTTCCGGCAATGACCAACCCGGGGAAACCGTCGAGAAAGCCCAGCTTCCAGACATAGCATTCGAGGAACTTCCCGACGGCGTGAAAGAGTCCGGCAACGACGAACCAGCCGCCCGCGGGCTTGTCCTGCCGGGCGTAAATTTCTGAAAAGTTATTCATCGTAATGACTTGATCGGAAATGTTCCGGTAAACATAATGCAGAAAAGGCTCAGAGAGCTCGCCTACTTTGCCGTCGGGAACCAGTTTATCATGGGGATTCACGCCCCGCCACGCTCCCCGGCCGCGGCGGATAAGGCGGACCTTGCGGTCCGGATACCAGCCGCCGTGATGAATCCAGCGCCCCAGATAACGCGACAACCGGGGCATGGAAAACCCGCCCACCTGGGGCGGCGCGGCGGCCACCGCCTGAAGAATCTCCGCGGCCAGCGCTTCGGGAATTTCCTCATCCGCGTCCAGACACAGAATCCATTCGTGGGTCGTTGCCTCCAGAGCGAACTGCTTTTGGGCGACGTATCCCGCCCACGGATTGAAAATAACCCGGGCGCCGGCCTTCTGGCAGACGGCCTGCGTGCCGTCGGTGCTGCCCGAATCCACGACGATAATTTCATCGGCAAAGGCGCAGCTTGCAAGCAGGCGTCCGATGCGGTCCGCCTCATTCTGAGCAATCACGGCAATGCTTATTTTTTGTTTTTCCAATCGAGTATGCTTTTGCCTTCCGGTTTATGAATCAGCGAGGCTTCTTTAAAAT
>SBEK01000439.1 GCA_009668925.1 Deltaproteobacteria bacterium | reverse complement strand
ACTTTAAAATCATCCCAATATTTTTTCCGCATTTCCAAAACCTCACAAATTTAAAATATGCGCGAACGCTGACCTGCAGCGACTGAGCGGGCTATGTATTGCACACTTGGATAACTAAAACAGAACCGTCACTATTTATCTCACCAGTCATTTTTTCAGTTGAAGCCGGGTTTTATATCCTTCTCTCATGTGATAGTCTCCCATGCCTGTTCATTCGGATTGTATCCAAGAACAGGATGCTTGTCCATTTAAGAGTGCGGCAGGAACACCCGCCGGCTGAAAAAGAAACCGGCCGGGTGTCTCCTCCGGCAAATCGTTCCCGGAAACATTTTCGATCGATCAATCGGCGGAAAAATGATATTGGAGGCCGAAACCCGCTGATTGAAAATAAACCGGTCGGGCCCGTCTTTGAAGATGGTCCCCGTCAATGAATGATCAAGAAACCGGTCTTCCCTGAACCGGTGAGCGGCTAATTCTGGAGGAGTTTATGTCGAAGACGTGGAGAACGATTTGGGGGGCGGTTATCCTGACCCTTTTATTCTGCAGTCCCGGAAATACATCCGACCGGACGGGTTCAGACGGACGGCTGACCGTTCTCTTTACGCACGACCTGCACTCGTATTTTCTCCCGGAGAGGCTGCCGGCTTCCGCGGGCTTGAAGGCAACTGAAGGCGGATACGCGAAGCTTGCCTCCCTGATCGAGGAGCGACGCCGCTCGGGTGCGGAGAAAACGCTGCTTGTCGATGCCGGGGATTTCAGCATGGGGACGCTTTTTCACACGGCTTACATGACCGATGCCCTGGAACTGAGATTGATGGGTGAAATGGGATACGACGCAACCACCCTGGGCAATCACGATTTCGATTTCCGCATCGACGGACTCGCCAGAATGCTCAATGCCGCGCGCTCGAAATCGTCGCGCCTTCCCGCGATCGTCGCCTCGAACGTGGTTTTCGGCACTCCCGGCGCCGCCGACCAGTCGCTCAGGCAGGCCTTCGCCGACTATCCGGTACGCGAATACACGGTCATCCAAAAGAACGGGATGAAAATCGGTCTATTCGGCCTGATGGGAAAAGATGCCC
>SBEK01000438.1 GCA_009668925.1 Deltaproteobacteria bacterium | reverse complement strand
GTCTCGTATTCTGTTTTATAACTGATCAAAACGCTTTTCTGAGGATTTGAGTCCGGGAGCTCGTTAGCGACAAGCAGCCTGCCGCATGGGAAAATGATCCCTTCCGCCGCCGCGCCGGCCGCTTCAACATATTTGATGTTGCCGAACCCGTGGCTCTGATACAGGGGGATAGTCATGTTGAGCTGTTTCATGTTCTTTGCCACTATCGACTGCGCGGGCTCGATCGACCAGTTCACGACAGCCTGCACGCCGGCGGCATTCAGTTTCGCCAGGAGAGCGGTAAGATCCGTGATCGCGGGATCGTAGGATTCCTTGGCCGCGATGGTGATGCCGAAATCAGCGGCGTATTTCTCGAGCTGGGCAAGTCCGCCTTTGCCAAAGCCTGACAACGAGGCGAGCACTCCGATCTTGGTGATATTATTATCTTTCATGGACTGATAGATCCACTTGACGACATCGCTGTCCTTCTGCGGGGTCTTGAAAACATAATGCGCCTGGGGATTGATAATTGTCTCGGCCGCGGCGCAGGAAACAAGAGGGACCTTGGAACTCTCGCAGAGGTCCTTGATCGCCATGGTCTCGCCGCTGGTGGAGGGCCCGATAATGGCGGCGACATTTTCCTCTTCTATCAGCTGCTTGGCGAATGACAGGGCATTTTCCGACTTGCCGGCGGAATCCTTGACGATCAGCTCGACTTTCTGCCCGTTGATGCCGCCCTTCTTGTTGATATCATCCACCACCATCTGAGCGGTCTTCTGCTCGGGCGCACCCAGAAAAGAGGCCGCTCCGGTCACGGAGAATATAGCTCCTATCTTGATCGTTTTCTTTGAGGCACATGATACGGCGGATAACGACAATAATCCGACGATCGTCAAAAATGTGATCGCTTTGAATAAATTTTTTCTCATTTCTACCATCCTTCCGTTTTACAAAATTTTGATGTTTTTCAAAACCGGCCCGTATCGCTTCAATTATACCCGCTGTGATCCGGGGCGCCGGAAATGAATAAAGAATATATTATCATATAAATTTAAGAAATTCAATTTTTATTTGTTATATTGACAAACCCGGACTATCGTGATA
>SBEK01000437.1 GCA_009668925.1 Deltaproteobacteria bacterium | reverse complement strand
ATCGAAGCGACCACGCATGTCAAGGAGGCCGGCGTGGAGAAGGCTCGTGAAATCGCCCGCGACGCGGAGCAGGGCCTGCATCGGAATCCGTGGCCCTACATCGCGGGCTCGGCGATTGTCGGCGTGTTTCTCGGCCATATGCTGAGCCGGAATCCAAAATAGCATCGTTTCATGAGAGGATGAACATGACATGAAAGAATCGAAAAGCGTGGCGAGGGATCCCATCTGCGGAAAGACCGTGGACGCAGCGACCGCTCTCCATGCCGAACGCGGAAAGATGTTCTACTTTTGCAGTGAACACTGCATGCAAAAATTTCTATCGACGCGGAGAAGGCTGGAAGGCGCCGAAAACGCGCGGATATTTAGTGCCGCCCACTTCAATTTCTAAAAGATCTGAATTCGGCGCGAATAAACGACGCGATTTCAGGAGAACCAGTGTGAATGAGACAACATGCAACCAAGGCTCCCACAGCGCCCGTAAGCAGGCCTGGCCAGGCGGCTCGCCGGGTTTGGACGATCCTTTGTCTCGCCGTCAAAAAGTTTTTCGAGGTTGACGGGACACAGTGGGCGGGAGCTTTTGCCTTCAGTGCGTTCTTCTCGCTTTTTCCCTTGATGATCCTGCTCGTCACGATCGCCTCGTTCTTTATTGACCGGGACAGGGCCGGGAAAGAGGTCATTGCCTTCATGGAAGGCTACGTCCCGATCAGCGGCCAGATGCAAGGTTACATTTTCGATACCATCGCCGGGGTGATCAAGGCGCGCGGGCAGGCGAGCGTGGTCGCGTCTCTCATCCTGATCTGGGGCGCCATTCAATGTTTCTCCACGCTCATCTCCGCGACCGACCGCGCCTGGGGCGCCGCGGCGAGCAACTGGTGGCGGTTGCCGCTGAAAAGCCTGGTGCAGCTCGGCATCACGACGGGCGCGGTCCTCGTGGGCATGGCGATACCGGTGCTGATGGGAATGGCGACGAGGTTTTTAACAAAGAGCGATTTACACTCCTGGGTATATGTTCTGGGGAATTTCATCATCCCTTTGTTGGTGGTGTTCATAAGCCTGAGCCTGTTTTACAGGCTCAGGCTTATGAAC
>SBEK01000024.1 GCA_009668925.1 Deltaproteobacteria bacterium | reverse complement strand
TGCCGGCGCAGGCCGGTATCCAGGAAGAAGAATATCTGGTGACAGTTGCACTCAAATGTCAAGATTAAAGATTTGACCCCGTATCACCCTGTGACTTGTGTATGTACTTGCTTTTCGACATACATTTACTATATCATTTTTTCGCCACAAGCGGCGGGGAATGATCTCTCATAGAGATTAAATAATGTCCCTGAGATTGGAAAATACATAATGAAAGGAGAATATAATGAGTGGGAAACCCACCGGGCAAAGACAGGGCGGAGAGGACATATTGGAAGATCGCGGTCCGGTTATCGATAGGTCTGTCCTTGACGGTTATCGATCTCTGCAACAGGCGGGAACGCCGGACCTCATCGTTAGCCTGGTTACCACCTATGTAGAGCAGTCATCGGCGATCATGAAGAGCCTCCGCTCGGCAGTCGATGAAAAAAATAGCGAGGATATGTTCCGGCTTGCTCACAAACTTAAGTCCAGCAGTGCCATTGTCGGCGCCATGCAGCTGTCGGGCCTCCTCAAGAGCCTGGAGCTCCTCGGTCGGCAAAATGAGGTTGAAGGGACGGCGGATCTGTTTGCCCATATCCAAAAAGAATTTGAAGCTGTTCAAGAAGCATTGAGGCCGTTGATTCCGGAATAGAATCATAACGCATTATAAAAAAAAGGCGTTGAGGAGAAGTCGGCCTGAATTCCGGACAAGTTGATCTTCTTGGCGGCTTGGCAGATCAAAAGGTGAGCAGATGTCTTATAAGACTGGATGTCGCAACGTGCCGAAAACGCGGTCATTGGTGACGCATCCCCACATTTTGTGGTCAAGATTTTCTTGACACACAATTACAAAATTCCTATACTCGCTCCCAATGAAAGCAAGTTCTTATAAAATATCAATAGAATACAAATACTGAGACAGGTGATTTGCGGAGAATGAACAACCACGACGCAAGCAGCGGGATATCCAGTGCCCTCTAAAAGAGGGCGAGTTGTTTTGACTTGTGTAACACTTTTATAGCTTTTTGCTATACCCTGCTCTTTCACATATTTTGATATTGTATCTTCATTCCCAAATTTGCCTACTGTGTTCACGAAATATCCATCTGTCCAAAATTCACCACCCCAAAGTAGCGCCTCAATTTCCGGATGATGCTTAAATACCCTCGTGCCGTTATGCTCTTTATGAGCGTTATTATTTTCGTCGGACGAGACGTCGGAAGCGACTGCACCAAAAAATGAATCGGATCCTTGTCTGTTCCTGTTTCAAGAAAATGCACCTGGTATCGTTTGGAGATTTCAAGGCAGATTTCCTTTATCGGTTCATCAACTGCCGGGCTGAATGCTACTTTCCGGTATTTTGCCGGAAATGCGTAGTGATACAATATCACCGGTACATTGTGTGACGTGTGTATGTGCTTGCTTTTCGAGATACACTTACTATATCATTTGTTCGCCGCAAGCGGCGGGGAATTATGCCCGTAGAGATTAAACTTTATTCATTAAATGACCGATTGAGTTATTTGGAGGTCGTGTGGCTATGGATAAAATCGTGCACGTCACTGTATTATTCTATAGAGCATACGACTCATCAAAAGCCAATGGAGCTAACTTCCTTAGGAGGACATTAAGATGATCGATCAGTTTATTTCCATTGCAGAAGTGCTGGGTTACTTAAAAGCGGAGAATATTTCCGATATCGAAGAAAGGGCGGATATAATCCAGGAATTTCTTAATAGGCAGGCCAGTAAAGGCGTTGGAAATGCTTATGAGCGATATCTTGAAAACGGGGCTTCAACCGCGGCGAATGTCATAACGATATATCCCCGGGCCACTAAAGAATGCATCATGTGGTGCGTCAACCACTATCTCAGCTTAAATAAAAATGCCAACGTGATCGAAAAAGCTTGCAGGGCAATGAGGCAGTATGGAACCGGCTGCGGCACATCCGCCTGTTCATGCGGAATGACGTCTCTGCATAAGGAAATAGAAGCGCGCGTCGCGAAACTTGTCGGCAAAGAAGAGGCGGTCGTCTTTCCCACTGGATTTACCGCGAACCTTGGGGGAATTTCTTATCTCGTCGGGGACAGGGATCTCATTCTCATCGATGGAGAATCTCATTCATCAATGATCAATGGCTGCAAATTATCCATAGCAAGAAAAATGGCGTTTAAGCATAACGACGTCGCCGATCTGGAAGTAAAATTGAAAAAATACGGCAATGAATATGAAAATATTTTTGTCCTTGTGGAATCAGCCTATTCGATGAGCGGGGATCTGTCTCCACTGAAAAAAATCACCGCTCTGAAAAAGTCATATAAGTTTTATCTCTATGTCGATGAGGCGCATTCCTTTGGTTTCTATGGGGAGAAAGGACAGGGATATTGTTACGAACAGGGTGTCACTGAGGATGTTGATTTTATTATGGCAACATTTTCTAAAGCGACCGCTTCGCTGGGAGGCTTCCTTGCATCCAAACATAAGTACTGTGGCATATTGAGATGGGGACCTACTTACATGTTTCAAGCATGCTTAACGCCGCAGGATGCTGCGGTCATTCTTGCATGTCTTGATGAGATTGAAAGCAATCCGGCGATGATCAGAGAACTTCATGAAAAAAATCGATATATGCGCGGCTTGTTAAACGCGAAAAGATTTAATCTTGGACTCAGTCAGAGTCCCATAATCCCCATCATGATTCCAAGTCCTGTCAAATTGTTAAGCGTTGTCGATGATCTTTATGAGGAAGGCATATATTCAACGCCGATCGTATATCCTGCTGTTCAAAAGCACGAAGGAAGAATACGACTTATCTTGAATCTGGCGCATACAAAGGAACAAATCGATTATACCGTTGAGATGTTGGAAAAGGTCTGTAAAAAGCACGATGCGCCTTGTTTCTTAAGTGAAACCACGCCGGAATCTAATTCTGTATCTCACTGGTGATGGGGTCGTTCCATCTGTTTAAGTTGTTTAAGCCTCCGGATGCTGAATTCGGCGGCGAGCGCATATCCTGCAGTTTGCTGCATGGATAAGCAAGCGAATCATGTTTAAGATTCTTTCACTGGGAATCGAAGGTTTTACGAAGCTTGTCCCGGAGAGCTTCAATCATAAGACACACGAAATGGGAGTCCGACATGCGGCTGCATCCGGTTAGTTTACGGTTTTCGGATCCGGCATTGGAGAACGAATTCATCACATCCAATGATGCCGAAATGAAGATATTCAACCAGTTTGGGATCGTGCTTTCCTTTCTGGCGTGGTTAGGCGTAGACTTTATTTGTTATATAGTCTATCCTGACAAATTTTTCTTCGTGACAGTGGCAACCGCTGTTTGCCTCTACCCCAGTTTTGCTGCTGTCATGATCGTAACGAGATATCCACAGCAGGTAAAGTATTACCAGCCCCTGACCGCTCTGGCCAATTTGTTGGCGGGGTTATACTTCATTTATCTGGGCAATCATGTATTGCAGACGGATATATTAACTATTTGCGGCATCATTGCCTGTATGATATTTGCCTTTTTCCTGTTGCGCCTCAGGTTCGTGTATGCGGCCGTCGGGACGCTTATTTATGTTACTGCTTATCAGGCTGACCTGATTTTCAGGGCATACCACGTACCCAGTGCAAATGTGTTGGATACGCCCATTCTTTCCTTTGCCTTGTGGACTCTTGAATTGGTTTGTATAGCAGGTGGATATTTTTGGGAGCGCACGACCCGCAAATTGTTTTTGACCATTAAAGAAATCAAACAACAAAAAAGGATTGCCGAGGAAGCAACCACAAAGAGCGAATATCTGGCTAACATGAGCCATGAAATCCGTACGCCTATGAATGCAATCATAGGGATGACCTATCTGACCATGAAAACTGATTTAAGTATTAAGCAAAGGGATTATATGGAGAAACTCCAAGCCTCTACTCAAGCATTGATGGGTATCATCAATGACATCCTTGATTTTTCCAAAGTAGAGGCCGGCAAGCTGGACATCGAGAAGATAGATTTTACTTTAGATGATATCTTTATCAATTTGGCCAATCTTCTCGGCATGAAGGCGCACGAAAAAGGCATAGAATTGATCTTTGATTACACGGCGGATGTTCCACAGAGCCTAAAGGGGGATCAGCTCCGGCTGGGACAAATACTCATCAATCTAACCAATAATGCCCTCAAGTTTACCCGCGAAGGCGAGATCAAAGTCAAAGTTGAGGTTATAGCCAGGGAAGAGCAAAAGGTTACGCTGCAGTTCTCGGTGACTGATACCGGTATAGGCCTGACCGAAGAACAACAAAGCAGGCTTTTTCACGCTTTTTCCCAAGTGGACGCTTCCACCACCCGCAAATATGGCGGCACCGGTTTGGGATTGGCTATTAGCGAACGGCTGACAACACTCATGGGCGGCAGGATATGGGTCGAGAGTGAGCCCAATAAAGGGAGTACTTTTTTCTTCACAGTCTTAGTCGAAAATGGTCAATCACCGAAGAACCACCAGCCACTGTTCCCCAATGAAAACATTAAAATCCTGGTCGTCGATAGCAATCCGGTCGTGCTGAAAACCCAGATGAATATGATTGCGTCCCTGGGTTTTGCGACCCTTGGCGCTGTTTCGCTGGAACAGGGATGGGCCGAACTCAAGAGGAATCAGTATACCGGGGTCGATTTTGTTTTGATGGATTGGCATACGGCTGATATGGATAGCACGGAGTTAACTCACTGGAGAAAGTTCCTGGATGCAACAGGTCCCAAAGCCCAGGTTATTATGATTTCGAATTGCAGCCTGCCGGAACTGGCCTATAAAGCCAAACGATTCGATGTAACCAAATGTCTTCCCAAGCCTATTATCCTGTCAAAGTTGTTTGATGCCTTAACGGGAATAATCAGCGATGACGATAAATCCTCTGCAACTGATCCGGATTTGCATGCTTCCGCGAAAATCAAGGGAATTAAAATCCTGCTGGTTGAGGATGACAAAGTCAATCAACTGGTCGCAACTGCACTCTTGAGCCAAATGGATTTGAAAGTAGATATCGCCGAAAACGGGTTAGAGGCCTTAGAAAAGCTGGAAGAAGCTGAATACGAGATGGTTCTTATGGATATACAGATGCCGGTAATGGACGGTTACGAAGCCACGAAAAGAATCCGGAGCAATCCCCGCTGGTCAAATTTACCCGTGGTTGCCTTGACCGGCCATGACATGAGCGAATATCGGTTGAAGGGCAATCGATGCGGCATGAATGACCACATCAATAAACCGGTCAATCCACAGGAAATTCTCGCGGTTATAACAAAATATGTCAATATCAAGGAATTGCCGGCCCCTGCACCCGGCAGATCAGTTAACGAGTTTGAAAATACGGAAGATTTATTCTGGCCCGACTTGCCGGGAATAATACTTGCTGACGGATTGAACAGGGTGAATGGCAAACAAGACTTGTATAAGAAAATCCTTCTACAATTCAGAGCGAGCAATTTCGATACATTAGATAACTTGGAAACAGCCTTATCCACAACCATGGGCGATGACATGACGGCATGCAAGCTGGCACACACAGTTAAAGGCACCGCTGCCAATATAGGGGCGGCCCAACTTGCAGTCGTCGCTGGCGAATTGGAATCGGCGCTGATGAGCGGAGGTATTGGTTTTGATGACGCCTTACTTGCTAAATTCAATGAATCGTTCACAGAAGTTATGGACAGTATAAAAAAACTGGAAGATCTGGATGTTGAACGAAAAATAAAAGAGCAGGATGCCATTAAAGCAGATGCCGATCCGGACGCTATACGGCCGCTCATGATCGATCTTGCCCAAATGCTGGAGATCGGCTCATCAAAATCAATGAAACAGATTAAACTGCTGGAGAAATATTTATCCAACACGAAAGCGGATAAACAGTTTAAACAACTTAAGAGCGATGTGGACATTTTTGATATGGACAAGGCGCTGGAAAGACTGAAGGCGATTGCATCGGACTTGAATATTTCCCTGTAACGTGAGGCAGACGGAAATGGCTGCAGTTTTAAAGGAACAAAAGAAGATACTGGTTGTCGATGACAGACCGGAAAATATTCATGTACTGGCGGGTATCCTGGAGGATCAATATAATGTGTTGATAGCAGCCAGCGGAGAGAAGGCGCTGAAGATCGTAAAAATGGTACCGGACATTGATATGATCCTGCTTGATATAATGATGCCGGCAATGGATGGCTATGAAGTCTGCTGCAAACTTAAATCTGATGAGAAAACCGCGGGTATTCCCGTGATTTTTGTGACGGCTTTAGCCGCGGCGGAGAATGAAACCAGAGGTCTGGAATTGGGAGCTGTCGACTATATCACCAAACCGTTTAATCCGGCTCTGATCAATGCGAGAGTGAGGAATCACCTGGAACTGCAAGGCTACAGAAATAGATTGAAAGAACTGGTCAAGGAGAAGACAAGCGAGTTGGAGATAACATGTGATGCCATAGTGGAATCCTTCGGGCTCCTCGCGGAAAACCGTCATATGGAAACGGGGCAGCATATCAAACGCACCATGAAATACGTTCGACTCCTGGCGGATAAACTCAAAGACGATCCCAATTTTAAAGATATCCTGAGTCCGGAAGTCATCGCACATATCGAAAAGACGGCTCCTTTGCATGATATAGGGGAAGCGGGAGTGCCGGATAATATCCTTATGAAGCCCGGCAGATTCACCGATGAAGAGTTCAAGGAAATGCAAAAACATGCGATCATCGGGCATAATGCGCTTACCTACTCCGATGCACGTTTGGAATCCAATGCCTTTCTCAGGCTGGCCAGAGAAATGGCTTTCACGCATCATGAAAAATGGAACGGCACAGGCTATCCGCGAGGTCTGCAGGGTTCTGAAATTCCCATATCAGGACGGCTAATGGCAGTGGCCGACGCCTATGATGCCATGACGAGCCCGCGCATTTATAAAGCTGGCCAATCCCATGATCAGGCGGTGGAAGAAATCAGAAGATGCAGCGGAACCGCTTTCGATCCGGATATTGTAAGAAAATTCGTCCAGTTCGAGAAAGATTTCTATCGCATCGCCCAGGAATTCAAAGACAGAGAATAGGGAAGAAATTGGGGGCGCCCATTAAAATTCCCCCGTCAAGAGAAAAATATATACCCCGGCAATAAATTTGCGTCTTCGCGCAGTTTTTTATTGACCAAAATACCGCCGTCGACAATCTCTACACACTGCCGTAGTTTCTTTAGGTTGCGATGTCAGTCTTCACTGCATCAGCCACCCATCAGGATCAAGATCACACCGGATGAGCGCCGGATCCCTGACAAGTTGTCCATGGCGAAGAGCCACTGGCCACCGGCAGCTCATTGATCTTCTGCCCTCCCTATCGATATGCAACGCCAGCCCATGTCAGCCATCGAAGACTCGTTCGGTTAATATCCTTCCGGATCTTCTTTAACCTCGCTTGCGCGCGACGAGCGTTACTTCTCCGCAGCTCGCCGCGATATGATCACGTTCATTTCTATCCCGGCAGCATGTTGCGAGGTTGCTGATTCCCGCTTCCGCGGGACGAGCGTCAATGCCCCGCAGTGCCTCTATATGATGACGTTCATTTCATGCCTGGACAGCATGTTGCGCGGTTCTTGACTCTTTTTTTTCAATCGATTTTCCCAAGAAGAAATCATTTGATGAAAAGCAAATGACATTAGTTATTTAATCGGGTTTCTTTTTGGAATCAAAAAAATAAGTAATTATTTAAATTTTAATCTATCAATCCGTAATCAATAGAATATCTTCCGATTGAAATCCGCGCGGCCAAAAAGAGTGATTGACATCACAGGGAGGCTTGCATATACTAATCGCAACAATAAATCCGGTTCTTATCTAAGCTCTGTTTCTGCACGTTTTTTCCCACTGATTAACCAGCATGAGACAATAAGGACGAAGTAGCTTATTCCACTCTGCGAAGGAGTGTCTACATAGAGGAGCTACGGGTAGGCTAAGGTAGCCATAACCCAATCTGTGCAAAAGAGTGTTTCTGCTCTTTTCAACACAAGGAGGTCATTATGACAAGAATAAACCTATTAGTAGCAAGAGTTGTGCTTTTAGGCGTGTGTATCCTGTGTATTTCATCCGGGACTTTATGGGCCGAAGAAACAATATCGGTTACAGCGTACACACTGACGGAGTGTTACCACAACAAAGGTAAGACGGCTTCGGGCGAAATGGTGAGAACCGGCATCGTGGCTGTTTCACCGGACCTGGAAAGAAAAGGGTTTAAATTAGGAACCAGAATCGAAATCAGCGGTATGGGAACTTATATCGTCAAGGATCGAACCAGTCGCAAGAATCGTGGTAACGTCGACATCTATATGCCTTCGTATAAGCAGGCAATAAAATTTGGAAGACAGAAATATGCTTTGGTCGGAAACGAGATAGGATTAAATCCATCAAACGGCAACGAAAAGTATGTCCGTATTCTGAATTAGTCATGTAGATCCAAAGAAAAATGCCGTCCCGGGGTATATGCTCCTCACCCCCGGACGGCAAATTTTTTTGCCGATCGGCCGGCCTCGCCGGTCAACACAAAAATCCTTCTCTCATCTTGCAGTCTTTCATTGTTTGTCAATCGGTATCCTTCCGCCGGCACCCTTAAAGAATTTTCCCTGCGCGCCGACCGATCAAAACAGTCAGCGGGCTTTTCATTTTCAAAAAGCAATTCTTCCCGAGCCTTCTTCCCGGGTCTTTGAGCCCTGCTTTTTCTTTTTTTGAAACCAAAGACATGTGTTATGATATTACCGAACGTTCTAATCCGGGCGAAGGACATTTTGCATGAAGAAGATCGGTTTCGGGATGCTGATTCTGCTCATTGTGCAATGGGCGAATTTTGCGGCGGCCTCAGGTGACGGCTTTGATGAACTTGCCCGGCGGGCCGGAAAGCTCGAAGCCCGGGAAAAATATTCCGAAGCGATGAAGGCCTATGAAGAGCTGCTTCAACTGGCGCAAGGCCTCTACGGTGAAAAGAATGTGAAAGTTGCCGAGGTTCTGATCGCGATGTCGCATGTTTCGCGCTATGGTCTGCACGATGAAAAAAAATATGATGAGCTGCAGGCGAAGGCGAAGGCGGTCAAGGTGACGTTAAACGGCGCGCTTAGCTGCCGGGAGCCCGCCGTGTGGTCCTATGAACCCTGCCGGGAGCGGTGGCTGGGGCCGGACCCCTGCTTCAAATTTACAAACTACCGGCATTACATCAAAGTCACTTACTATGGCCTGGAAGGATCTGCTTTCAAAACGCCTCAGGATCTGCAGGAGCGATTAAAAGGGCTGTTTGGAAAATTTGCCGCCGAGGACAGCGTCAAAATCGGAAACCGCGAAGCCCGGCGGGTACAACTCAGATACGAGAGCGGCGGTCACTACGAGCACCACGGAAGATATCTGCCGAAAGAATTTCAATACGAAGAGTTTATTGTGCTGCCGCTGGCGCGGGGATTTCTGGCATTTAATTTCAACATGAACAGCCACGGACCGCTTCCCGCGATTTTTTCGAAAGAAGAAGCGCCCGAAATTCTTTACGGAGACGCCCGCGAAAGTTATCAAACATGGTCATCGTTTCTCCAGAGCTGTGTCTTAACCGAAGGAGCAAAAAATGCAAATTGATGCGCCGCCAAAAGTATGGTCCATTGAATTTCATATCCGCTTCTTTCCTGTGTTTCTCTGGAGACGGTTTCGTTCTCAAGAGCAAAGAGGAACGGGCTTCCACTCGCCCGTTGAGCTCTATATTGTCCTGGCCGTCTGCATTGTCCTGATCGTCGTCGGCGCGCCGTCTGCTTTGTCACGTGGGTCCATCGGCGGATGGATTGCCTGCGGCCTGGGCGCGGCGGGAGCGATCGCCCTCGTCATCCACAGCATAGCGTCCGCCTGGGGTGGGCGTCCGTCGTACGAAGATTTTCTGGCGGGTTGCTTTCTTTTCTTCATAGCTCTGGGGCTGACCGTCGGGATTTTTGTAAGCTCGCTCAATCACTATTCGTTTTTCGCAAGCCTTTTGCTGTGTCTCGCGGGGCTCATCATAGGTTATATGATCGGCCTTGCGGCCGGGTTCGGGCTGCAATACTTAGGCTGGCTGGCTGTTCTCGTAAACGGAGCGGCCTACCTGGCGATTATCGGCATGGTGGTGGTGGATCTCGTTTTGCTGTCGGGCGCAATCTTCACCTGAGGATCGGGAAAGATGTATAAACTGGGCGAGAGGATAATCAAAGAGGGACTCAGTCCCGTTTCCCGAATTCTTCTGGGCGCCGTTTCCGCAATATTCGGCCTCATTATGGTGGCCACGGCCTCCGGAGCGGCGGATCCTTTTTTCGCCACGATGATCGGGGCGTTTTGTTTCGCCGTCACGTTGGCCTGTGCAACATGGGGACGGGTCCGGCAGTTTGTGGGGAGCCTCATCGGCGTCGCTCTTTTCGGCTTGTCTCTGGTTTATCTGTGGTCGCAGATGACCGGTGGGCCGTTCTTTTGGGGCAGCCGCAGCGAGCCCTCTGTGCTGAACGCCGTTTTGTTTGTCATTTTCCTCGGCATTCCGGGGATCACGTACGCGGTTGCCGCAAGGTTCGGCCTGCACAAAACGAAGCCGTAACCCGCCGCTGCCCCGACTTCGTTTACGCGCATCGGTTTCAACTCAGGAGGAATGAGCATGAGATTTGCGAAAACAATCATCGGCTTTATCGGTCTGGCTTTGCTGATCCTTCCGTGCATTCTCCACGCTCAGGAAAAGCCGGAGATCTTTGTGCAGATGGGGCATGCCTCCTCGATCCAATCCGTAGCCGTAAGTCCCGATGGAAGGCAGGCCATATCCGGAAGCTTCGACCATGTAATGAAGTTGTGGGACGTGGCGAGCGGCAGAGAGGTACGAACGTTGACGGGGCATACGGGTAAGGTTGCCTCCATCGTTTTCAGCCCGGATGGAAAGCATGTCCTTTCCGGGAGCGCCGACAAAACGGTGAGACTGTGGGATGCGGCGAGCGGCAAGACTCTGCGAACATTCGAGGGACATACGGGTGATGTGACCTCTGTGGCGCTCAGCCCGGACGGCAAGTATGCGCTTTCCGGGAGCGGCGATAAAACGCTGAAGCTGTGGGATGTGGCCAGCGGCCGGGAGATCAGAACCATCGAAGCGTCCACGATCGGTGTGACCTCCGTGGCGTTTAGTCCCGACGGCAAGTATGCTTTCGCCGGCAGCCTGGGCCGAAATCCCACCCTGAAATTGTGGAACCTGGCCAGCGGCAGGGAAGTGAAAGCATTCGAAGGGAATCAGATGGATGTCAGCTCCGTGGCGGTGAGTCCGGACGGCCGGTACGTCCTTTCCGGCGGCGACTTCGACAAGAAACTGAAGCTGTGGGACGTCGCGAGCGGCAAAGAGATCCGGACATTTGCAGGGCATACGGGCGGAGTCGTCTCCGTGGCCGTGAGCCCCGACGGCAAGTATGCGCTTTCCGGAAGCCATGACTACACCATGAAGCTCTGGGAAATAGCGAGCGGCCGGGAAATCAAAACGTTTACGGGGCACACGTTTTGGGTGAATGCCGTGGCCTTTTCTCCGGACGGACTCTATGTGCTCTCTGGAAGCGACGACAAAACTTTAAAGCTGTGGGATGCGACCTCCGGTAAAGAAGTCAGAGCATTTCAGGGGCATGCCTCAACCGTTAACTCCGGCGTCTTCTCTCCGGACGGCAAATACCTGCTGTACGCCAGCTATGATAAAACGCTGAAGCTGTGGGACGCGGCCTCCGGCCGGCAGATCAAAACCTTCCGGGGGCACACCCAGGAGGCTGTCCGCGCTGCTTTCAGTCCGGACGGGAAGCAGGCCCTTTCGTGCAGTTATGACAAAACCCTGAAGCTCTGGGACGTGGCCGCAGGCAGGGAAATCAGAACGTTTTCGGGACATACCTATGGAGCTTTTGCCATCGCTTTCAGTCCGGACGGAAAAAATATCCTCTCCGGCAGCGGCGACAAAACTCTGGTGTGGTGGGACGCGGCCTCCGGTCGGGCCATCAAAACATTTCCGGGTCATACGGGCTGGGTTGTTTCCGCGGCCGTCAGCCCGGACGGGAAGTACGGCCTTTCCGGAAGTTACGACAAAACCCTGAAGCTGTGGGACATCGCAGGCGGCAAAGAGATCAGAACGTTTACGGGGCATACGGGCTATGTCAATGCTGTGGCCTTTTCGCCGGATGGCCGCTATGCACTCTCCGGCAGCGCCGATCACACGCTGAAGCTTTGGGATGTGGAAGCAGGCCGGGAAGTCAGAACATTTCGGGGGCATGCCGGTTGGGTCAATTCCGTCGCCTTTTCGCCAGACGGCCTCCAGATCCTTTCCGGGGGCAATGACGGCGTCAAGCTTTGGGACAGAGCGAGCGGCAGGGCCGTCAAAACATTTGCGGGGCATACGGACGCCGTCGGCGCCGCCGCTTTTAACCCTGATGGACGATACGCCTTTTCCGGCGGGAGCAATGGGACAACCCGAATATGGAATGTCGCCTCCGGTAAAGAACTGATTCAGCTGGTGGGATTCAACGATGGAGAATGGGCGGCGATCACCCCCGACGGATTTTTTAATGCCTCTCCCGCAGGCGCCTCGCACCTCAATGTCCGCGTCAGGGGAAGCGTCTACGGCGTGGATCAGTTTTATGCCGGGTTCTACCGTCCGGAGCTCATCTCGCTTGTCCTGGCCGGAAAAGAACTTCCCCGGGGCGAGAGCCTGGGCGATGTGCTGATTCGAAAAAATGCGCCCACGGTGCAAATCATATCGCCGGTTTCCGGAAGCACGGTGGACAAAGACAGCGTCACCCTATCGCTCACGATTGCGGACAACGGTGGCGGCATCGGAGATGTCAAAATTTATGTGAACGGTTCGCAGGTGGCCAATGAAACCCGGGGTCTGACGGTCAAAGAGAAAGAATCGGTTCGCGAGAAATCCCTTTCTTTCACCCTGGCGCTGGTGGACGGCGCAAACGAGATCAAGGCCCTGGCGATGAACCGGGAAGGCTCGATGGAGTCGAGTCCCGCCGTGGTGAGAGTCCTCTCCAGGGCAGCCATGACCCGGCCCAATCTCTATGCCCTGGTCGTGGGCATCAACGAATACAAAAATAAATCCATTGCCCTGACCTATGCCGTGCCGGACGCCCTGGCGTTTGCCGAAACCCTGCAGAAAACCGCTTCACCGCTCTTTGGCAAGACGGATATTCAAACCCTCACGACGGTTGAGCAGACCAGCAAGGAGGCCATCAGCCGCGCCTTTGCGGATTTGCGGCTGAAGGTCAAACCCAATGACCTCTTTGTGTTTTACAACGCCTCCCACGGGATCGTGGACGTTGTAGATAATGATGAGCAGTATTTCCTGCTCACGAGCAACGTGCTTCTTCTGTCCTCGCGCCATATCGGCCGGGACGCCATCAGCCAGAGGGAGCTCGGCTCTCTCATCGGGAGCATTCCCGCCCAGAAGAAACTCGTCATCCTGGATACGTGCAATGCCGGAAAAGGCGGCAAGGAAGTGCAGATTGCGCTCCTCGCGCAGACGAGGGGGCTTACCGAGTCGACCGCCGTGAAGCTTTTGCAGCGGTCGATCGGCTCCGCGGTTTTTTCCGCATCATCCGACAGTCAGCAGGCGCTGGAAGGATACAAGGGGCACGGCCTGTTCACCTATGTGCTCCTGGAAGGAATGCGGGGCAAGGCGGATATCAAGAATGACGGATTCATCACGGTGCTCGGCCTGGCTGACTATACCGAAGAGAACGTGGTGCGACTTTCCGAGGAAGTCTTTAAACGGCAGCAGACGCCCACGATCCAGACGGGCGCCAATTTTCCCATCGGCAGGGTGAAATAAGCCTGAAACGTCGTTTTGACGGGTTATTGAACAGGAGTGGTGCGGCAGTGGAGAGCAGCGTCCCGATACGACTGGAACTGATTCCGGATGAGCAAAAGGTCATTGAATCGCTGGGCCTGCAGCCGGCGATTTTCGGCGCCTTGCTGATCATCGTGGCTCTGGTTTTTCCGTTCGTGGATGCTCACCCCCGGGGGGATATCGAAAACGCCGTCCTGCTTGTCCTGGGCATGGGCGGCTTCGGCCTTCTGTATTATGAGATGCGGCGGCGTCTGAAAAAGGCGGTGCTGGTACGCGCAGGCGATGTCATCGCCTTTTTTCACGGGAAAGTGTTGATCCAGGTTTACCGGCCCGAAGAGATCAAGGACCATCATATGCCGCTCGCCACTTTCCTGACGATCTTTATCCCCATTTTATTATTGGCGATTCTCTTCTTCATGTTTGCTCTCGTCGATTCCCTTGAACCGGGATATCGAATGCTCAACGCACTTTGCGGCCTGGCCCTGCTGGCGTCTTCGGCTTCTTTCTTCTGGACGCGCTTTCTCTGTGAAGAACTTCTTTTGCCCGGAAGGAAGAGGCAGTTTTTTCTGGATTCCGTCCTGATCCGGCCCTTTCAAAGGAAGATTCTCTTTGGAGACGAAGGACGAAAAGGCTTGATCGGCTTTATCGTGAATCGCTTGCTGTGATCCGGAAAGATGAAAAGCCGCAGACGGTGTGGCAATCCCGAGCATTCGGCTACTTATAAGATTGCCACCACCCTTTGGGTGGCACGGCGGCTCCTTAGCGTCGCCTCGCAATGACACTACGAGACAGTCTCGCCGACCGGGAAGATGACTTCAATGGCAAGGGCTGTCATTAATTCCTACTCGCATCGCTTGCGGGATAATTCGACTAACAAATTTCAGTTCACTACGTTCCTGAAATTTGAGTCTCATTGCCCATGCTATGCAGGATAGTTCGAACAAGCCGATTCCAGTGCGCTACGCTTCTGCAATCGGTGTCTCACGAAATATCTCACTCACGACAGCGGTGTAATGGTCCGAATGGTGGGTCTTGTTGATTGTCTTCCGGACTTTTTCGCTGTCTTCAAAAAAGTTTGCCATATAGGTCCATACTTCTTTCATCTTGTTGGTGATGTGGGCGGGGCCGGACAGCATTGGCGAATACTCGGCAAAGAGATGATCGTGAAAAGTTTTCATGATTTTGATTTTTTCATTCCGGGATCTCCGGGCCGGTGATTTTATTTCTTCGGCGAGAAAAGGGTTTCCGATGAGGCCCCGGCCGATCATGAAGCGGTCGATCGAGCCGAACCTCTGGGAAAGCCCGGCCAGTCCGGCGGAGGAAACGATGTCTCCGTTATAGACCATCCGGTGCGCGGACAGGCGCAGGCACTGCTCAAACATATCGAGGTCCGCGCGGCCTTCATACATCTGTGCGCCCGTTCGCGGATGGATGATCAATTCCTCAAGATCGAACCGGTTGAAGATCGGCAGGAGGTCCAGCACATCGTCGGCATGTTTGAGGCCGAGCCTAAGTTTGATCGACAGTCTCGGCTTCAAAGCCGGGACGGCTTTTTCCAGAAAGGCCTTGACCCTCTCCGGGTGGTCCAGAATGCCGGCGCCCCGTCCTTTCTTGACGACCATGCGAAACGGGCAGCCGATATTCCAGTTTACGGTGGTGTAGCCGATTTCAAACAGCCGGTTGGCCAGCCCAACAAAGTCGTCCGGATCGGAGCCCAGGATCTGCGGGATTGTCGGCAGGCCCGTATTCCGGTCGGGCGCAAAATCGCGAAGCAAACTGTTGTCCGCTTTCATTTTCTTTGTTGAAGAGATGAATGGTGCAATCGCCAGGTCCACGCCCTTAAAATAAAGAGGGAACAGATTGCGGTAGATCCTGTCGGTTGTCCCCTGAAGGGGCGCAAGGTAGATGATGGGCAATGTTTCAATCCTTTTGCTGTCGCGAAATTAATCAGAGAGGTGCTTGTTCCTGATCGCGGAGGGTTTGTCAAGGTGAAATTCAGGCTGCGGCCCGCCGCGGGCTTGAGACAAGCCTCGCGAAGCAGGATTTAACGGCGCCGGGGAATGCGGACAGGTCCGGCGAAAATCTTTTTCCCTGCTTGACAGGGTCTTCTGGCCTATACTAATCTTCTTTCCATAAACAGCAAAGTCCGCGCAATATGAACGAACAGCCCTAGAGGAGATTGCCATGGTGAAATATGCAACTTTTAAGTTGGCCGCCATCCAGGCCGCCCCGGTCTTTTTTGATCTTCCGGCCTCCACGCGGAAAGCCTGCCGCCTGATCGCGGAAGCGGGGCGTAAGGGTGCGACCCTGGCCGCCTTCAGTGAGACGTGGCTTCCGGGATATCCTTTTTTCGTCTGGGGGACAAGCCGCGATCGCCGGCTGCCCTGGAAAGCGGCGGCCGATTACCTGGCCAACGCCGTCGACATCCCCGGCCCCGTCACCGACCAGCTGTGCAAAGCCGCCAGGAAGGCCGGCCTCGATGTGGTGATCGGCGTGGCGGAGCGCGATGCCGTCACCCGGGGCACGGTGTATTGCACACTTCTCTTTATCGGACGGGAAGGAAAGATCCTGGGCAAGCATCGCAAGCTCAAACCCACCCATGAAGAGCGCACCATCTGGGGCGAAGGCGACGCCACCGGTCTGACGGTCTATGAAAGGCCTTACGGAAAAATCAGCGGCCTTAACTGCTGGGAGCACAACATGGTGCTGCCGGGCTACGCGCTGATGGCGCAGGGCACCCAGATTCACATTGCCGCGTGGCCGGGCGTGGAGCCCGCCCGGGCGCCTTGCTCTCCCGATCCCATGTGGTGCCGCCAGCTTTTGCTCTCCCGGGCATTCGCCTCGCAGGCGGCGGCTTACGTCATCCTGGCGGGGGGCCTGCTTTCGGCAAATGACGTGCCTCCGGAGTATCAGGAGCTCGCCTCGCGATACCGGGGCGACAGCTTCATCATCGATCCGCGCGGAGAAGTCATCGCCGGTCCGGCCGAAGGGGAGTCGATCCTTATAGCCTGCGCATCGATGGAAAACATTCTGGCGGCGAAATCCGCGTTTGACATCGGCGGGCATTATTCGCGCCCGGATATCTTTCAATTGCGGGTGAATCGGAAGCCCTATCAGAGGGTCGTGGAAACCGCCGGGCCGGATATCGAGCCTCGGGCGTAAACTTGAAGGACGGCCGCATGCCGAAAATTAAACGTTTCACCGACGCGTGAAGAATCGGACGGGAGGGAAAATGGATGTTTTAAGTTTGCTTAAGTACAGTGAGTTTTTAAGACACAAATATCTTGAAACGCTGAGCACGCTTCCCTGGGAAGAAGTGGTGAAGGATCGGGGCGCCAGTTTTCCGTCTTTGAGAGACATCTACCTGCATATGGTCTTTGTCGCGGACGCCTATATCAATTACGCCCTGCAGGGCATGCGCAATTATCCGAATGTCAACTACGGCGAGTATGACAGCATTGAAAAAATGGCGAAATACCGGGATGCCGTGGAGGCGGGAGCCAGGGTCAATCTGGACAAAATGACGCCGGAAGTTCTGGCCAAAAATGAAACGATCCTGCTCGACTTTTTCCAGGAAGAAACACATCACCGGGGAGAATTGATCGCCCTCTTATGGCAGATGGATGTTGAACCTCCCCATACGGGCTTTCTCAAGTACCAGCGGGCGGCCGAAAAAAAGTAAGGCAGACTCCGCGGACGGCAAACCGGATAAATGACAGACCCTTTCTTCTGTCTCCAACAGGATTGAAGACGGCCCGGCCGTCCTTGCTGGTGTAGTGTTTTAAAAAGGATGAATCATGTTTCAATGGCTTGCCGAGCGCCGCCGGAGGAAAATCAACGCGGCGCCCTTTCCCGCCCAGTGGGAAGATATTGTAAGGCGAAACGTCGCCCATTACTGCATGCTTTCCGATGCCGAACGCGCAAAGCTGCGCGCGCTGATCCAGGTGTTTATCGCCGAAAAAGACTGGGCGGGCGCCGGTGGGCTGGAACTCACCGATGAGATCCGCGTGACCATTGCCGCGCAGGCCTGCCTGCTTCTTCTGGGGCTGCCGCACAATTATTATCAGAATGTGGAAACGATCGTTGTTTATCCTTCGACGGTGGTGCCGCCCGAGCGCAAACTGGGCTTTTTCGAAACGGCCGCAGCACCCGTTGAACCCGGCCATCCGATCATCGGACAGGCCTTTCATCAGGGGCCGGTCATCATTATCTGGGATGCGGCGCTCGCGGGCGGCCGCCACCCCGACTCCGGTCACAACGTCATTTATCACGAGTTTGCCCATAAACTGGATATGCTTGACGGAGCGGCGGACGGCACCCCGCCGCTTCGGGACCGCGCGGAGTACCGCGACTGGGTCCGGACGTGCGAGGCCGAATACCTGAGGCTCAAGCACGATGCCGAACGCGGCAAGAGATCATTTCTCAATGCCTACGGGGCGACGAATGAAGCGGAATTTTTTGCCGTCGCCACCGAGCAGTTTTTTGACCAGCCTCAGGTGATGATCAGGCATGCGCCCGACCTGTACCGGGTGCTTGGCGAATATTACCGTCAGGATCCGGTGTCCCGGCTGGGGAAGAATTACTGCGCAGCGTAAAGGAGCGGAGTATTGAAAGCATTGAACCCCGATCATATCAGCGCCGTCCTTGACCTGATCAACGAAGGCCCCTATTTCCGGCTGCTTTCCATGAACGTGACGGCCATGGGGAAGGGGTACGCAACCGTCGAGATGGACATCGCTGAGAGACACCTGAACCCGTTCGGCGGGATACACGGCGGCGTATACTCCTCCCTGATCGACACGGCGGCTTACTGGGCCGTCTACTGTGATGTCGAAGAAGATGACGGGTTAATCTCACTTGACGTGAAAGTCGATAATCTGGCCCCGGTGAAGGAGGGGCATCTGATCGTACACGGAAAGCGAATCAAGGCCGGCCGGAATATCTGCATCGCGGAAGCCGAGATCAGGGACGGTCAAGGACGGTATCTGGCCCACGGCACATCCAAACAGATTGTCAGACCCGGGCTGCAGACGATGGCCCAGGCGGTTGCCGCCATGGGGCACGATCCGCTGCCGCCCAAATTTATGAAGAAACGGGTGAGCTAGGGAAAGGGCCGGCTTTCAGGAAAGGAGGCAAAATGCGTGTAATGATTCGGAAGGCCCGGGCGGACGATGCGCCATTTTTGGCCGCCGTGATGCTGATGGCCTCGCGTTCCCAGCTTTCGTATGGTTTATGGGATCACTTCGTAAACGGCACCGAAGCGCAATGCCTGTCGTTCTTGCAAAGACTCGCCGCCACGAAAATGCGGCATCTTTTCCACCACGATGTTTTTCTGATTGCCGAAAAGGACGGCCGCGCGGCCGCCGGCTTGAGCGGATACGATCCGGTGACCGAGGGCATGGTCCGTTTTGTTCAAGCCCTTCCCGAGGCGCTAGAAGGGCTTGGATGGAGCCGGTCTGATTTCCAGGCGGCGGCCCGGCGCATGTCTTCCTATGAGCGCTGCACGCCCGAAGAAATTCCCGGTGTCTGGGTGGTGGAGAGTGTGGCGGCCATGCCGGAGGCCAGGAAGGAAGGCCTGGTGAGTCTTCTCCTCGGGGAGATTCTCGCCCGCGGGAAAGCCAAAGGCTATGGGAAGGCCCAAATCGGCATATTCACCGGCAATGCGGCGGCCCGCAGGGTTTATGAGAAAGCCGGCTTTCAGTATGTTGATGAGAAACGTGATCCGGAATTCGAGGTGACTTACGGCGATTATGGAATCGCCCGTTTGATGATGGATCTTCACGAAGGTCGTTGATCGCGAACTTTTGATCAGGAGTCAGGAATGAAAGATTATGGTGTTCATCTCGAGCGGCTGGAACGCGTCGCCGTCGTTACGTTTGACCGGCCGTTAAAACAAAATGCCTTTGACGGACATATGTGGGACTGTCTGGACCGGGTTGTACTCGACCTGGCTTCCAGCCTTCCGCGGGCGGTCATTCTCACGGGCCGCGGCGACAAGGCCTTCTCGGCCGGATTCGACGTGAATCCCGAAAATCCACTGCTGGCGCCGCTTATCACTGCCATGGAGAAGCGCGACAAGGGGCCCGCGGATGATCTCATCCGCCGCATCCGGACCAGCGTCGACCGGCTGGTTTCTCTGCCGGTCCCCGTCATCGCCGCCGTTAACGGATTGGCTTACGGCGGAGGCGCGGAGATCGCATCGCGCTGCGACCTGCGCGTGCTGGATCCCGGGGCGGTCATCTGCTTCTCCGAGGTGCGCCTCGGCCTCATGCCGGACCACGGAGGCGTGGTCGGCCTCACCAGGCTGGTGGGCTCCTCGCGGGCCTGCGACCTCATCCTTAGCGCACGCAAGGTGAGCGCCCAGGAGGCTTTGCAGATCGGCTTCGCCAACCGCGTCAGTGCGCCGGGCCAGGCGCTCGACGAGGCCCTGGCGCTGGGGCGGGTCATCGCCCAGAACGGCCCCCGCGCCGTCCGCCACGCCTTGTCCGTCATCAGGAAGGCTGGCGACCTGACCACGCAGGAAGCTCTGGAGATGGAGACCCGGGAGGCGGCAAGCCTCATTGCCACCGGTGAGAGCATCCACGGGGTCACCGCTTTTCTCACCAGAGGGACCCCCGAGTTTCCGGAGCCGGAAGATCCCTCCGGTGCGGCCGGTCCGGAATAAGAAAGGTCAAATATCCCCGCCGGCGGCGGCCAAGCGCGGAGCGGTCCTTTACTCGCGGGATATCCTGTGCTAAGCGTTCTGCCCGCGAAGGGAAGACGGGTTTTTCATGGCGCGGCGGATGCGCCCCGGCGCTTCGAAGATTCACCAAGGCCGCGCCGGATTCCCCAGATCCGCGGGAGGATCGGGGCGCGGATCCGGACCGATCAGGGCGGAAAGGAATAAGCATTGAACATTGCGGCGATTGCATCAGGCAGCAACGGCAACTGCTACTATGTGGAAAATGACGGCGAGGCCGTTCTCATCGACGCCGGAATCAGCGCCCGGCAGATCGCCGAAAGGATGGCCCGGCTCGGCCTCTCCCTGTCCCGGGTGCGGGGTGTATTCATCACGCATGAGCATTCGGACCACATCCGCGGCCTGGATGTCCTGACCCGGAAATATGCGCTGCCGGTTTTTATGACCCGCAAAACCTATGCGTCTTACGGGAAGGTGATCAAAGAGTCGCTTCTCAATTTTTTTTCGCCGGGCGGCGAGGTTGAGGTTGGCCGTCTGTCCATTCTTCCCTTTCTGACATCCCATGACGCGGTCGAGCCCTGCGGCCTGACCGTTTTTTCCGGAGGACGGACGGTGTCCGTGATGACGGATCTGGGGCAGGGCTGCGCCAACGCCATGGCGCACCTGGCGAATGCCGACGCCGTTTTTCTGGAGTCCAACTACGACGAACAGATGCTGCGCACGGGTTTTTATCCGCCCTATCTCAAGAAAAGAATCGCCTCCGACGTCGGGCATCTCTCCAACAGGCAGGCAGCCAGCCTGGCCCTGGAGCATGCGTCCCCCCGGCTCAGGCATGTGTTTTTGTCGCATCTGTCGGCCAACAACAACACGCCTGCACTGGCGCTGGCGGCATTCAACCCCTTTCTCCGCGAGCGAACCGACCTGGACGTGCAAGTGACGTTGACTTCCCGGGAGAGGGAAACGGGTCTGGTCGCCCTGGATTGAGAAGCCTGCGGTGTTCAGAGAATCTTCCCGGAATCTTAAAAAATATTTTACGGCAAGGATGCGGAGATGATTTCCGGCGGATCGGGTTGGCGTGCAGGGAAGGCGGGCCTTCCCTGCACGGGCCTCACCGATCAAAACGCCGGATGCTCTTCTTATTATTGCTTAACCAGTTCGACGCGGCGGTTCTTGCCCCGGCCTTCTTCGGTGTCGTTGGAGGCGACCGGAGCGAATTGGCCGCAGCCGTGTGCTCTTAACCGCGAAGCGGCAATGCCGTTATTTTTAACCAACTCCTGGACAACCGCCTCGGCGCGGCTCTGGGAGAGTTTTATATTGCTCTCCACGCCGCCCACGTTGTCCGTATGCCCCACGACATGGATCTTGAGGCTCGGATCCGATTTCAACAATTTGGCGATTTCGGAAATGGCCCTGGCCGATTCCGGTTTGATGCTGGATTTTCCCGTGTCGAAATAAATCCCGTAAACTGCGGCATGGCCCGTCGTCCGGAGATCATTGGAAAAAGCCTGGGCGTCGGCCACCACGTCCTGGGCCATCTCTTTCCTCTGGATAATGGTGTATCCGTGTTTGCCGGTAAAATCGGCCCACACTTCCACCCAGATTTCGTTGCCGTCTTTGCTCAGTTTGAAGACCTGCCGCTTCTTGTCGGTCGTCCCGATGAGCGTTCCGCCCTGTTTCCGGATGGCATTTTCGAAGTTGCGGAAAATCTGCAGTTCGCTCGGCTTTGATTTCATATCGGCCTGCGGGTAGTAGCGGACCATCCAGAGCTCGCCCTCCACGCGGATGGTTTGCGTGACCTTGCCCTTTTCGGCGATTTTAAAGTCCACACCGTCAAACTGCTTGTGATCGCAGCCGTGGATCCAGTACCCCGGCATCCGGGTAAACATCGGATGGTCCTGACATTTGACATTGTCCTTCTGCTCGGCGTAAACGTTCATGGTAAGCAGGCAAAGCAGGATCAGTGCGGCAACCGTTGAGATCTTCTTCATCGTCTTCCTCCTCAGATTTATGATTGAAATAAAATAACCGGGCGAGTGAAGATGCGCTCTTCCCGATGTCACACGATCAGCGGCCGTCACTTGTAGGATTTATCATGCTTATCCGGATCATCAGTTCTTTCCTGACCGCCGGGCTCCGACCAGCAATCACGCCAGTCTGAAGAAACAGCGCCTTCCGACTCGCATGTTTTGACGCAGGCTTCCTGCTCGGCGGTGCAGAGTCTTCTGTCGGGATTCAAATTGAAACACACCAATTTCTTGTTTTTGCAGCAGTTCAGGCATTTCATTATTTTGGCGCCGGGGTCGTCCTCGGCGCGGACGGCAAGAGAAGCCGCGAGCAAGAACAAGACGAGAACAAACCTCAAAAGATGCGCAATCCCTCTTGGCTTTTTCATGCCGTCACCTCCTTTTGAATAGTGTGCGCAGTTTACCGCGCCGGGAAAAGTATGTCCACCAAAATTGCGGCCCGCCTTGTTTTTGAGGAAGTGCGTCCAGGCGCACCTCCTCCTTGATTTTGAAAATGAATTGATGATATGAGTCGGCCATCACCCATTCCTGATACAGGCAATTTTGCCTCTCGGCGGAAACGAAACAAGGAGGTCTCTGATGGACATACTGATGTGGCTGATCATTGCCTTTGTGTTTGCCCCCATGATCCTGGGACCCTTTCTGGTCAAATTCACCCACTGGGTGGAAGCGCGGGCCGATATTCGTCCGGTCGCGCCCGAAACGCTCGATCCGGCCATCCGGACGTTCATCGATCAGACGGGAACTGAACTTGCAGCACTCGGTTTTCAATTTGCCGGATATGGGGTTCTGCCCGACTATACTCCCAAAGTGACATCTTATTTCGGTCTGTATCGAAACGATATGAACCGGACGGCGGCCATGGCCGCCGTTGTTCAATCGGCCGCCGGTCAATCCATCAAGTACTGCGAGTTCAGTATCAAATATTCTAATGGCCGGACGATCGATGTCAATAACTCGCCGATGTCGGGAGGATACCGAAACCCCGATAAAATCATCTACCGGTACCCGAAAATCAGTTCCGTGAAGAAGCTCTATGACATCTGCCGGTGGGTGACGAGCCGCGCAAAGCAGAGTGCAAACCCGGTCGGTCTGGTCCAAGGCCGGGAGATGGCCATGGTGGCCGAGGCGATAGACGGCGAAATCAGACTGCAGGCAAAATTTGGTTACTACACCATCCGTGAGGGCAATCGCTACAAGCTGACCTGGTGGGGTGCGCTGGTTATGACCCAGCGCCAGGTTTTTCCGTTCAAGCAGATTCTTTCGACCATTGATTTGCGCAAAGCCGAAAAAGCGATAGCGGGAATGCCCCGTTGAAGGATCATGACTTAGGAGGCGCCGCAGGCGATGCATCGTCTTTGTCTTTCTGAAGTTGTGAGCGGCCGCGCCCCGCGCTCAAGGCGGCAAAGCAAGGGCGAAACGGGCCTGGCGCCTTCGGAGGGAGACGGGCAAAAGGATGACGAGCGGAGGGACTCCATGAAGCGCTGCTTTCTGATGATTCTGCTCTTGCTGCCGCTGCTGTCGGCGGCGGAGGCCCTGAAGGAACGCCCCGCCCATTGGGCGCAGCCTCTGATCAATTCCACCATCCAGAATCTTTATAAAGTCGACGCTGATGTATACCGTGCCCATCAGCCGGAAGTCAAAGATCTTGCGGATCTGAAGGTGCTGAAGATCAAGACCCTCCTGAATTTAAGAGAATATCACAAAGACGATGCCATTTTCAGACAAAACGGCATTAATCTCATGCATCACAAATTGAGTGCGGGAAGCCCCACTGCCGCCGATTTGATCGCGGTCTTAAAACTGCTGCGCGACGCCGAAAAGCCCGTGCTGGTTCATTGCTGGCACGGCTCCGACCGCACGGGATTCGTGGTGGCGGGCTATCGGATCGTTTTTCAGCGCTGGACCCGGGAGGAAGCGGTGTCGGAGCTCAGGCTGGGCGGGTTCGGCTATCACCAAGACGTTTTTCCGAACATCGTCCAAGTGCTCAATGAGCTTGATGTGGAGGCTGTTCGGAAATCAGTCCTGAAATAGCCGTGCCCGGAAGCGGAAGACCGTGTGCGAATCGGGAAGGGATCAACGCTGCTCAGGGATGGCCTGTTTTTGCGGTATAATCAACAGGGCCGGGCATGAAGATGCATTATCAGTTGTAAAAAAAACACCAAACGATTATAAATTTTCAACAGATCATTTCGAGAGGTGTTTTTTGGCGACCCGACCAATACCCGCAGGCGATTCTGTTGCGCGCCCGATCCGCCCCCGCGGTTTATACCGCTTCCTTCCGATCCTCGCCACACTTCGGGACTACCAGCGCGGGTGGGTGCTCCACGATATCGCCGCTGGCCTCGTCCTCACGGCGATCCTGGTTCCCGTCGGCATGGGATACGCCCAGGCCTCCGGTTTGCCGGCCATCTACGGTCTTTACGCGACGATCGTTCCACTCACCGCTTATGCCGTCTTCGGGCCGAGCCGTATTCTGATTCTCGGCCCCGACTCGGCGCTGGTCGCTCTCATTGCCGCCACCATCCTGCCGCTGGCCGCGGGGAATGCCGATAAGGCCGTGGCTTTCGCCTCCATGCTGGCCGTCGGGTCGGGGGCATTGTGCGTGCTCGCGGGGCTGGCCCGGTTCGGATTCATCACCGATCTGCTCTCCAAACCCATCCGCGACGGCTACTTAAACGGGATTGCGCTCACGGTATTGATCGGCCAGCTGCCGAAAGTGCTCGGCTTCTCGGTAAGCGGCAGCAGTTTCTTAAAAGAGACCGGCGGATTGATCCAGGGCATCGGGAGCGGGCAAGTCAACGGGTGGGCCTGCGTCATCGGCATCTCCTGCCTGGCGGTGATTCTCGGCTTCCGGCGCTGGGCCCCCCGGATTCCGGGCGTGCTGATCGCCGTCGCCGCGGCGACGGTTATCGTCTGGTTCTTTGATGTATCCGCAAAAACCGGCATCGCCGTCATTGGCCCGCTGCCGCAGGGGCTGCCCCGCTTTCACATTCCGGCTGTAACACTCGCCGAACTCGGGGAACTGGCCGCCGCCGCCGTGGCGATCGCTCTGGTGTCTTTTGCCGATATGAGCGCGCTTTCGCGCACCTTCGCGAACCGAAGCGGGTCGAGCGTGGACAGCAATCAGGAAATTTTTGCCCTCGGCGTCGCGAACGTCGCCACCGGCTTTTTTCAGGGGTTTCCCGTCACCAGCAGCGCCTCGCGAACGCCGGTTGCCGAATCCGCCGGGGCCAAAACGCAGATCGCGGGCGTCGTCGGCGCCGCATGCATTGCGCTTCTGCTCGTCGCCGCACCGGGCCTGCTTAGCTTTCTGCCGCAGGCGGCGCTGGGCGCGATCGTCATTGCCGCGTGTCTGAGCCTGGTGGAAATCCGCGGCGTGGCGCGTCTCTTCAGGCTCAGGCGAGACGAGTTTGTCCTGTCGCTGGTCTGCTTTTTGGGCGTGGTGGGCTTAGGCGTCATTCAGGGCATCTTTATCGCCGTCGGTCTGGCGCTTCTCGCCTTTATCTGGCGGGCCTGGCAGCCCTATGATGCGGTGCTCGGCCTTGTGGAAGGGCTCAGGAGCTATCACGATATCTCCCGTCATCCCGAAGCGAGGCTGATTCCGGGCCTGGTGCTTTTCCGCTGGAATGCCCCGCTGTTTTTCGCCAACGCGGAAATATTCCGCAATCAGATTCTCAGCGCCGTGGAGAGCGCGCCGACGCGGACCCGGTGGGTTGTCGTCACCGCCGAGCCGATCACCGACATCGATATCACCGCGGCCGATGTGCTGGCCGAGCTCGACGATAAATTGCATGAGGCCGGGATGGATTTGTATTTTGCCGAAATGAAGGGACCGGTCAAAGACACCCTGAAACGCTATGGTCTTTTTACGAGGCTGGGTGTTGATAATTTCTTTGCGACGATCGAACAGGCCGTCGAACAATACAAGGCCGTGCACAAAACGGATGGGTCCGGCTCGCCGAAGGACGAATGAAGCGCCGGCGCCGGGGCACGGATTAAAAGAATTGCATCGCGGTCGCAAGAAGAGTAAACGGAAGTTCCCGCGGCCTTCGGGCCGAAAATAAACGGGGGATATCTCGGGGGCGGATGGAATGATGGAAAGGCTGTGGACAAGAAATTTTGTTACCGTGTCCGTGATTAATTTTCTGGTGTTCCTGGTCCATCTGCTCCTAATGGTCATTATCGCGTCTTATGCCGTCGATCGATTCCATGCCTCCACGAGCATGGCCGGACTCGTTGCCAGCGTCTTTATCATCGGCGCTTTAATCGGCCGCTTCACGACCGGCCGTTTTATCGAGGATATCGGCAACAAGAAAGTTCTCATAATCGGCTCCGTATTTTTCGTGACGACGGCGCTCCTGTATTTCGCGGCGGTCACGCTGCCGCTCTTGATCGCCGTCAGGCTGCTGCACGGAATAGCTCACGGCATCGCCAGCACGGCCACGGGCACCATCGTCGCCAAGATCATTCCGGGCGGCAGGCGCGGCGAGGGCATCGGCTACTACGGTATGAGCATCATTCTGGCATCGGCCCTGGGTCCTTTCCTGGGGATTCTCCTCATTCATTATGTGGACTTCAGGGTGATTTTTCTTGCGGCCTCTCTGTTGGCCCTGCTCGTTTTCCTGATTTCCTTCATGGTTCCCGAGCCGATCAGCAAGGCGCCCGATCTCCACGAAGAGAAACCCGTGAAGCGTTTTCACATTGCCGGCTTCTTTGAAGCCAAAGCCATCCCCGTGTCGATCATCTCCCTGATCATCGGCTTCAGCGGCTCCATCGTGATCGCTTTTATATCCCTGTACTCCAAGGAAATTCATCTGGAAAAAGCCGCCAGCATTTATTTTGTCGTATCCGCGATAGCCACCCTGGTCTCGAGGCCTCTGGCCGGACGGTTATTCGATTTGCGGGGAGAAAATTTTGTCGTATACCCCTGCATTTTTCTTTATGCTTTGGGAATGTTCCTGTTCAGCCAGGCCGGCCAGGGCATAACTCTGCTGGCGGCCGGAGCCATCATCGGTCTGGGTTACGGCAATTTTATGTCCAGCGCCCAAACGATCGCCATTAAGTCCGTCCGGCCCCACCGGTTCGGCCTGGCCACGGCGACCTACTATGTCTTTCTGGATTTGGGAATCAGCATCGGCCCTTATCTGCTGGGGTCTCTGATTCCCTTCACGGGATTCCGCGGCTTGTATTTATTAATGGCCATTCTGGCGCTTACAACTCTTCCCCTTTACTATTTCCTGCACGGAAGAAAGGCCTCTTCCCGATAGGCTTTCCTGGAGGGCGCGTGATTCGTCCCGCTCCGGGGATGCCCGGATCACCGCGCCTCCTCTGAAAAAAAGGCGAGGCCGTTTTCGAAGCAGCCGGCCTGGCCGGCTTTTGGGCATCGGGCGTTGCGGCGATGCGGCCGAAAAATCAGAAGAAATTAAAATTAGCAAAAAAAATCTTGACAGGCGCACGCGATTTTTAGTAGTTGACAATTCGGTTAACAAAATTGTTAACAATCATGGACAGGCAGTCCGGATGGGCGCGCAGGCTTGGATCTGGCCGCGGCCGATCCCGGTCGGACGGAATGAAAACCAGCGCCCCGATGCGCATGCGGGAATCAGGAGATGATATACAAGCATGTTGTCCGATAACTGGAAAGACGGCGGTCGCGGAAACAGGGACAGGGGGCCGGGGCGCTTCGCCCGTTGGGGCAAGGCCCAGGGTGGAAACGTCCTTTCCCAACGCCTCCGGCAGGCGAACGACACGGGGTGCCTGCCATGAAGCCTGCGGAAATAATCTATAAAACCATACGCGACGAAATATTTGCGGGTAAATTGAACCCCGGGGAGCGTCTCGTCGAAAAGGAATTGTGCGAACGGCTGGGGACGACGCGCGGCTATGTTCGCGAAGCCCTGAAAATGCTCAGCACCGACGGCTTTATCGTGCTTTCCCGCGGCAAGGGTGCCACCGTCTCCAAGATATCCTATCAGGACATAAAAAATCTTTACGAAGTGCTGGCCGTCCTCGAAGCCAAAAGCGTGGAGCTGGCCGCGCCGAATTTATCGCCCGCGGATCTGGAAGAGCTCGCGGACATCGATCAGCGGATGCGGGCCTGCATCACCGCCAAGGACCGGGCGCAGGCGAGGAGGATCTGGCAGGAAGCGAATCTGCAGTTTCACAGGCTCTTTGCCGCGAGAACCGGCAATCAGGAACTGAAAAATCTGGTGGAGGGGATCCGCTGGCGGACATTCGATTTCAAGTATGTTGTCCTCTTTGAGCCCTATTATGACCTTTTTATCGAGGAGCACGAAGCGCTGATCCGCGCGATCAAGAACAAGCAATTCAAATCGACAAGAAGAATCATGGAAAACCATGTGAAAAAAGCCTCCGAAGTGCTTCTGCGGAGTCTGGAGAAGGTCCCCGGTCTGTAGGAAGGCAAACGCCCCGGGGGTGAGCGATATTCCGATACGGCGGGGCGGGGACGCCCGATAAGAGGTTCTCAGATGTTTGATACCATCATTCAATTGATCATCAACGGGTTGCTGCTGGGCGGCATTTACGCATTGCTCAGCGTGGGGTTGACGCTGATCTTCGGCGTTCTGGAAATCGTCAATTTTGCCCACGGCGAATTTCTCATGGTCAGCATGTATGTCACCTTTCTATTGTTCTCCTTCTTCGGCATCGATCCTTACCTGAGTCTTGTGATCATCATTCCCGCCTTTTTCCTTTTCGGCTTTGCGATCGAAAAACTTCTGATCAAACCGATTTTGAACGATCCGCCGCTGAACCAGATTTTCGCCACCATCGGACTGGGCCTGATCTTTTCCAACCTCGCCCTTTTCCTTTTCAAAGCCGATTACCGGACGGTCAAGACGTCCTACAGCAACGCCAACCTTATTTTCGGCAATTACTTTATCAGCGTGCCTCGTCTGATCGCCTTCGGGATTGCCCTTGCCCTCATCGCGGCGCTCCTCATCTATCTCAAGAAAACCTTTACCGGCAAAGCCATTCGGGCCCTGGCCCAGCAGAGAAAAGCCGCGATGC
>SBEK01000229.1 GCA_009668925.1 Deltaproteobacteria bacterium | reverse complement strand
GTCGAGCGGAAGTTCAACTTACCTCATTTTGGCTGAATTTTTCCCGAAGGAAGAATCTTGTTCCTGATCAGGTAATGAACCATGAACCTATCCTGCCCACGATTGATTATCGCCGCCCTCCGGGGCGGCGCGGGAAAAACAACCCTCTCTGTGGCGATGACCGTGGCTTTGCGTAAGCAGGGCATAACGGTCACCCCTTTCAAAAAGGGTCCGGATTATATTGATGCCGCCTGGCTTGCCGAGGCGGCATCCGGTCCCTGTTACAACTTGGACACCTATCTCATGGGCCGGGACCAGGTCACCGGTTCCTTTTCACGTCATGCCGTCCCAGGCGCCATTTCCATCATCGAGGGCAACCGCGGACTCTTCGACGGTGTAAACGCCACTGGCGAATTCAGCACGGCCGAACTGGCCAAACTCCTGCAGGCGCCGGTTATGTTGGTTATCGACTGCGATAAAGTCACCCGAACGGCGGCGGCAATGGCCCTGGGCTGCGTGAACCTTGATCCGGCAGTGGACATTCAGGGCGTTATTTTAAGCCGCGTGGGCGGCGCCCGTCACGCCTCCGTTGTCCGTCGCGCCGTTGAGGAATATGCCGGGCTCCGCGTCTACGGCACGGTACCGCGACTGCCGGACCTGCCTTTTGGCGAGCGGCATTTGGGGTTGGTCCCGCCCGAGGAACACAACCACATGCATCAGGCCATCGAAAAGGCGGGAGCCATCGCCCGCGACTACCTGGACATGCCCGGTCTGGTTCGGGTCGCTCAAAGCGCACCGGCCTGGAAGAGTCATGCATTCCCCCATGCGATCCGTATTAACTGTGCCGATGAGGAGCCGCTGACCATCGGCGTTGTCAAAGACAGGGCGTTTCAGTTTTATTATCAGGAAAATATTGAGGCGCTCGTCGACCGGGGTGCGAAAGTCGTCCTGGTGAGCGCTCTTGACGATAAAATCCTGCCGCCGGTCGATGCCTTGTACATCGGCGGTGGATTTCCCGAAACCCAGGCCGAGAGGCTTGCCGCAAACGAATCCTTTCGCCTGTCTTTCCGAGAGGCGGCTGAAGCGGGCCTTCCGATTTACGCCGAGTGCGGAGGCTTCATTTATCTGGGCGAATCTCTGACCATCGGCGACAAACACTATCCGATGGTCGGCGCGCTGCCGGTAATGTTCGGGATGGAGAAACGACCGCAAGGACATGGGTATACCACCCTGACCGTGGATCGGGAAAATCCGTTTTTCCCCATCGGCCAGACGCTCACCGGTCATGAATTCCATTACTGCCGGATCCTTTCTCAAAGAGAGGATGAAAGCCACACGGCCTGCCGTGTTGTGCGGGGAACCGGTATGGACGGTCAAAGAGACGGCCTGTGCCGGAAGAATATTCTGGCGGGCTTCACGCATCTGCACGCGCTGGGGACTCCCGGATGGGCGGATGCTCTTATGGACAGGGCCTCGCACTACCACCAAACAAAATCAGATCGCGCGCCCGCTTTTCTCATGAATAGGCCTGATGCCCTGATCGATAAACGGACGGCTTTATGACAAAATATATCGATTAAATAATCGCGGAGGTTTTAAGAAATGCCACAAATTGAATTGGCAGGAAAAATGTACGAAGTGGACGAAGACGGGTTTCTTCAGGAACTCGACAAGTGGAACGAAGAATTTGCAGAAGCTTATGCGCATGCGGAAGATATCGAAGGCAAATTGACCGAAGAACATTGGAAGGTGATCAACTACCTCAGAAACTACTATCAGCAGTTCGGCATTGCCCCCATGATCCGGAAGATCTGCAAAGATCTGGGGATTGATATGAAGAAGCTCTATGAACTCTTCCCGACCGGACCGGCTAAAGGAGCCTGCAAGCTGGCAGGTCTTTCCAAGCCGACCGGCTGTGTATGATTTCTTTCCGAAATCAAGCGCTACATTTGTTGGCAGCGTCGTCGGCGTCCTCGACGTATTAAACAATACGCCTCCGGCGCCTCCTCCTTGCCGCCTCGGTATCATCCTGATTTGGGAAAGAATATGAAGCTGATGGGAACAGCCTCCAGTTTGTAGGGAACGGTTTTGAACCGTTCTATCGTTTTTGATCCAGAATGGAAGTTTAGTGAAAAGGAAGATCACTCCATGGGAACATTCTTAATTGTGTTGACGTATATCGCCTACGTGTTCATTGTGGCGGTGTATACGATCAAGGTCCGCAAGTGGCTGAAGCTGCCGGTGCATCTCCGCTGGGACCTCTATCCCGTCATCCATGAAGAACAGTACCGCTACGGCGGCTCGTACTATGAAAAGCAGGAATGGTGGATGCAGGCGCGCCCGAAAAACACGGGACGCAGCCTCTGGTACGCCCTCAAAGACAATTTCTACATGGGCGAATACTTCAAGCGAAACCGGCTGTACTGGTTTTTCCTGCTGCCTTGGCACCTCGGATTTATCTTCATCATTCTGTTTCACATCACCTGTTTTTTTGCCGCCACGGCCATGGTCGGCGGTATCACCATTGCCGTTGATTCACCGCAGTTGGCCGGACAAATTTTTTACGGCATCCTGATGGCTTTTGCCGTCATCGCCTTTATCGGCGGGACGTTCGGCTGCATCGGTATGCCGATCGTCAGGCTGGTTGACCGCGGTCTGCGGTCCTACGCCATGCCGATGAATTATTTCAACTACATCTTCTTTCTGCTGGTCTATGCAAGCGGCCTTTATTCGTGGATCGCGCTCGACCCGACACTCGCCGAATACCGGGCATACTGGGTGGGCCTCATCACGCTGACGCCGCCCGTATTGAATGCGGCAACGATATTCCACATCATTTTGTTCGACATCTTCCTGATCTATCTGCCTTTCACCCGGTCCACGCATTACATTACAAGGCTGCTGGCTTACTTCAAAATCCGTTGGGACGACGAACCGAACTTTCGCGGGAGCACGCTGGAAAAACAATTAAACGACCTTCTGGCGCAGAGGCTTTCCTGGGATGCCCCGCATATAACGAAAGGCAAGAGCTGGGTCGAAGTCGCCCTATCGTCGGGCCTGCCCCAAACGCAACCGGAGACGAAAAAGGATAAAACATGATCAAGAAAACCGGCATTCAGGATTTTACCAAACCCGGCGGAGAAGTGGCCGAACTCGATCCTGCCGACTGGCTCACGCTTCCGGCGCCGTATGATCAGATGGATAGACCGCTGAAGAAACTCACGGACGACCAGCGCAAGCGGATGGACGCCACGCTCGACGGCATCGTGGCCATCGGCATTAAGCCTCCGGCGTCGCCGGAAGAGGAAAAGGCGTTTGTCGAAAAGTTTCTGGCCGGCGTCGAAAAGCTGTTTGAAGCCTCGGACAACTGGACGTTTCTGCAGCCTCTGGTCCATACGCTGGAATACTGCGTGAAATGCCAGATCTGTTCTGATGCCTGCCCGGCTTACGTGGCCAGCGGCCGTCAGGACATCTACCGTCCGACGATGAGGCCGGAAATCCTGCGCCGGATTGTCAGTACTTACATCAAAAAAGATCATCCGCTTGTGCGCCGGTTCAAGGCGAGCAACATTGCACTGAACGCGCAGGCGCTGATTCGCCTGGCGGAGCTTGCTTACCGGTGTACGCTGTGCCGCCGTTGCGCCCAGGTGTGCCCGCTGGGCATCGACAACGCTCTGGTCAGCCGCGAAATCCGCAAAATCTTCAGCCAGCAGATGGGCATCGCTCCGAAAGAAGTTCATGAAAAAGGATCCGTCCAGCAGCTCAGAGTCGGCTCCTCGACGGGCATGACACCCCCGGCGCTTAAAGACATTCTCGAATTCACCGAAGAAGAGATTGAAGAAAAAACGGGCAAGAAGATCAAAATTCCCGTGGATAAAAAAGGCGCGGATATTTTATTGCTGCACAACGCCGGCGAGTTCATCGCCTGGCCGGAAAATCTGGAAGCCTTCGCCATCCTGTTTGACGCAGCCGGCATCGACTGGACGCTGTCGAGTGAACTGGTCGGCTATGACGCGGTCAATTACGGCGTCTGGTACGACGATGTCCAGTTTGCCCGCGTGGCCTTGCGGCATGCGCAGGCCGCCAAAAACCTGGGGGTAAAGAAGATTTCGCTGGGCGAATGCGGCCATGCTCACAAGGCGATGATCGTTATTGCCGACCGGGTTCTGACCGGCGATCTCAATATTCCGAGAGAGAGCGCCCTTCCGCTGATGGAACAAATCGTCAGGAGCGGCAAGATCAAACTCGATCCGGGTCGCAACAACTTTCCTGTCACGCTGCACGATCCCTGCAACATGGTCCGGCTGATGGGCATTGTTGAACCACAGCGAAAAATCCTGAGACAGATTGCCCCGCAGTTTCGCGAGATGACCCCGCATGGCGTGGAAAACTATTGCTGCGGCGGCGGATCCGGCTTTGCCATCACGCAGTCCAACAACTTTCCGGACTGGCGCTCGGCCATTTCGGGCAGGATGAAACTCAAGCAGACGCTGGACGCTTTTGCGGACGTTTCCTCTCCGGAGATTACCAAGTATGTCTGCGCACCCTGTTCGAACTGCAAAGGGCAGTACCGTGAACTGTTCAACTATTACGGCGTCTGGGAAAAGTCGCGCATCTTCTACGGAGGGCTTGTCGAATTGATCGTCAATGCCATGACCGATCTTAAAGAGCCGTTTATCCAGTGGGAGTGGCATTAGCAGGCTGCTGAAAAAGGCCCATATTCTGCGTTGCGCTTCGGCTCTCGCATGCTCACGTACCCAAACAGTACGCTCCGCTGCTCGATCCTCGCGACGCCTTGCCTCTGGATCTTTTTGAACAGCCTGCAGGACAAGAAACGGCTGGAGAGAGAAATGAAGTTTAATTATGACCGCAGAAAGTAAAATAGATGTTTAGAAGAAATTTTACGTTAGCCATTGCCGCTGTCATCATATTGAGCTTAATCCCCATCGCTCTTGTCCTGCTGGGCTTAATGGTTGTGCTGACCGTCGTCCTTCCATACCTTGCATTTGTCATTTTTGTTTTTGGCTTCATTTATCGCGTCGTCAAATGGGCGAAAGCGCCCGTGCCTTTTCGCATCCCGACCACGTGCGGCCAGGAAAAAAGTCTTCCGTGGATTAAAAACAATCCGCTGGAAAACCCCTGCTGCAAGGCAAGCGTCATCGGGAGAATGGCCAGCGAGATTTTTCTGTTCCGGTCGCTTTTCCGCAATTCCAATGTCAAAATGGTCGACGGACGGCCGGTATACGGC
>SBEK01000228.1 GCA_009668925.1 Deltaproteobacteria bacterium | reverse complement strand
TCTGTAATCTGCTTATTTGCTTAAATTTTATTTTTCCATCTGGATTTTTGCGTCAATTTATGATTCATTATCGTCTCACTGACACAATGTTGAGACACCTGCGAAACATTTAATTGATCATCTGGAGAATATAAAATGATTCAGGAATCCAAGTCGGAAAAACGTCGATTGCTCCGGGATATCAATCTGACGGGAGTGGATTATTACGAGCGGTTTTATCAGCAGACGTTCATGGAATGGAGAAAATTTATTTCGGGCGATCCCGGCATAGACACATCCATTATTCCTCAGGAGATTTTGGATTCCTGGCGGCGTTGCGCCCAGCTGGGCGTTAATCCGCTATCGGAACCGGATAATAAGGTGCTGGCTGGGGAAGAATTGGAAGCACTGCTGCTTAAGAATAAGGAGTTCATCGATGTCAGCCGCCCCTTCATGAAGAATCTCTATCGTTTTCTCGAAGGCTCCGGCTTTATGGTCAGTCTTCTGGACCGCGACGTGTATGTTCTGGAAGTGCTGGGTGACCCCGAAGAGGAAAAACTGATCCGCGCCGCCAGGGGATTTGTCGGGGCCTGCTGGCATGAAAAATATTCGGGAAATTCATCCGCTGGAACCGTGGCCTTCTATAAGAAGCCCCTTCAGGTTTTCGGCTCTCAACATTACATCCGGTTTTATCAGGGGGCGACGGGTTCAGGCGCGCCGATCTTTGACGCAGACGGAGAGTTTATCGGCGTCATTACCATTTTCGGCCGTTATTATCGGGCCAATCCCCATACGCTGGGCATGGCCGTCGCGGCGGCCGGCGCCATTGAAAACGAGCTCCGGATCGGCCGGGCGCTGGCCGAAAGCCGCGTTGCGCAAAGCTATCAGCAGACGGTTATTTCATCGATCCAGGAGGCGCTCATCGCGGTGGATTCGCGGGGCCTCGTGACGCTGATCAACGACAATGCGCGCAAACGGTTCGGTCTCACGAACATCAAAGTCGAGGGGCGCAATATCCGGGATATCTTCAGCCAGGAGAACCCGCAGTTCTTTACACTGATAGAAAACAGCGAAACCGTCACGGACACGGAGGTCCGCATATTTTCGAAGAATTTTTCGGGCGACTATACCCTCACGTGCAATCCGATTCTCTCCCCCGATGAGCGCGTCATCGGCAAAATCATTACCCTCAATGAAATTCAGCGCGCCAAGTCCATGGTGACCAAAATGATGGGGGCCACCGCTAATTTCAGCTTTGACGATATTCTCGGGCAGAATTCCCGGTTCCTCATGACGGTGGACCAGGCCAGGATGGTGTCGCAAAGCAGCTCCAATGTGCTGCTGCTCGGGAAGAGCGGAACGGGCAAGGATATCTTCGCCCAGGCCATCCATAATGCGAGTGACCGCAAAAACGGACCCTACGTCGCCATCAACTGCGGAGCCATTCCGCGGGACCTGATCGCCAGTGAACTGTTCGGCCATGAGGAAGGAGCCTTCACCGGTTCGCGGCGCGGCGGAAACCAGGGTAAGTTTGAACTGGCGGACGGCGGCACGCTCTTTCTGGATGAAATTGCGGAAACGCCGCTGGAGCTGCAGACCGCCCTTTTGCGCGTAATCGAGGACAAGTCCGTTTTGCGAATCGGCGGCACCCGGGTCCGGCCGGTGGATGTACGCATCATAGCCGCCACCAACAAGGATCTCCGGGAGGAAGTCCGCAAGGGAAACTTCCGTGAAGACCTCTATTACCGGGCCAACGTCTTTGCCATCGAAATGGTCCCGCTTAAAGAGCGGCTCGATGATATCCCGCTTCTGGCGGACTTCTTTATTAAACGGTACGCCAGCGCCATGAAGAAACGAATTACCCGGGTGGACAGGAAAGTGATCGAGGTCTTCATGAATTACTATTGGCCCGGCAATGTTCGTGAACTGCAGAATGCCATCGAACGGATGATCAATTTTCTCAAGACGTCGGAACTCACCTTCGAACTCATTCCCGATCATATCCGGCACCGCGGCCATGTGGTGGAAACGCGGGAAGACCCCGTCGCTCCTCAGGATGCCGAGCGTCTCATGATTTTGAAAATGTTGAATCAGAAGATGCGCAAGAAGCGCATTGCCGAAAAAATGAACATCTCGCGGGCGACGCTCTACCGGAAGATGAAGCTCTTCGAACTGAAGTAGGCGGCAGGGGGCGAAGGATGAGACTTCCCAATCAATCAATTTTGCCTCACAGGCTGTCAGTCACGCAAACAGGCAGACCTGCGCGGTTAATGCGACCAGACTGTGTCGTAATTGTTCTTTGACAAGAGAATATTAGAAAAGGTGAAAAATCGAGAGAAAGGTTTTTGTATCGTTTTTGTTGCTATGGTAGAGTTCCTCTAAAGGAGAAACGACATGGCTTACCGATGCGGTGACCGATACCAGATGCACCTGATGCCTCAGAGCATAGAAGAGTATGTATCTGAGGATAATCCCGTGCGGGCATATGATGCTTTTGTGGAAGCACTGGATTTTCGTCAGCTGGGGATGGATATCAATCCTGATAAAGTTGGCAATTCTGAATACGATCCCCGAAGCATGCTGAAGCTGCTGGTTTATGGTTATTCCTACGGTGTGAAGAGCTCCCGGAAGTTGGAACGCGAATGTCACCATAATATGGCCTTCCTCTGGTTAATGGGTGGATTGAAACCGGACCATAAGACGATAGCCGAGTTCCGTCGTCGGAATAAGCAAGCCCTAAAGAAGATTTTACGGCAATGCGCCCGGATGTGCATCAAGTTGGATTTGATTGTCGGAAACGTTTTCTTCGTGGATGGGACCAAGATACGGGCGAATGCCGGAAGAAACCAATCCCATAACCGGGACTACTATGAGAAACTGATGACCGGATTGGAAAGTCGGATCGAGCAACTTCTGGTAGATTGCGAGACGACCGATCGGTCGGAAGAGGATACGTCCTCCTATGTGGCGATGGACAAGGAGCTGAGCCAAAGCCGGAACCTGAAAGAGCGGATCAAAGAAGTTTTAGATTCCTTCGAAACCAATGAACGGAAACACATCAACCAGACCGATCCTGATTGTGCCATTATGCGCAGTATCCAAGGCAGCCATGCCAGCTATAATGTTCAAAGCGTTGTGGATGATGAACATGGTTTGATTGTGCATGCAGAAGCAGTGAGCGATACGAACGACGCTCAGCAATTTGCAAGACAGGTTGATCAGGCCAATGAATTGCTGAAGACACCCTGCAAAGTTGCTTGTGCCGATGCTGGTTATAGTGATACGGCCGCATTGGAGAGGATTGATGGACAAGGCATCAAGGTCATTGTCCCCTCACAGAGGCAGGCTTTGCATCAGGAAGAAAGCCCCTTCAGCAAGAGCCACTTCACCTATGATCAGGAACAGGATTGTTACCTATGTCCTGAGGGCCATCGATTGCGTCATAGTTTTACCAGTAAGCGAAAAGGTAAACGGCAATATCGGATGGAAGATAAGAAGTTTTGTCATCGCTGTCAGTATTTTGGGCAATGCACAAAATCCGATCGGGGCCGCAACATTATTCGGCTGCGTAACGAGGATGTAAAATTAAAGTTGGAAGCGCAGTATGATGAGACAGCCTCTCAGGAGATATACAATCGCCGGAAGACCAGGGTTGAACACCCTTTCGGGCATATGAAGCGAAACTTAAAGACAGATGCCTTCATATTACGCCGAAAGGATGGGGTGCAGGCAGAAACCTCACTTTTAGCCACTTGCTTTAACATGGCCCGGTTGATTACGATCTTTGGAGTTGGCAGTCTGATCGAAATACTCAGAGGGTTTCAAATAGCACCGGCTGGCTGAGATGCAGCTATTACGCACGGGGTTGATATCCAGTCCGAAACAGAGAAAAGACCCATTTGGATTTTTCCAAATACTTTCTTAATGTTTTTCTAATATTCTTTTGTCAAAGAGCAACGATTATGATGAAATATGAAAATAATTACGACACAGTCTGTGCGGTCGAAATGACATTACCGGATCGACTTCACACCATTCACCTATTCACCATTCACTATTTAACTTTTCCCACCGGAAACGCCTGACCGCTGATGGAAATTGTCGGATACTGGGATCGCTTGAACACCTTCTCCGCCAGATTCGGCACCTCTTCGCCAACATAATCCGCGATATCCGTCGTCTTGATATAGCCGGTCCGTCCCTTGTCCGCCTTGCCGCTCAGGCCTTCAGCCAGGACCCAGGTAAACAGTCCGTGTCCCCGGTATCCTTCCAGGGCTTCCTGCGATGAAGTCGCCGCGGATAAGATGGTGGAACCCATCGCGCGGCTCAAAATCTTCATGGCCGCGTCCTCGCTCATTCCCCTCGTCAGCATGGCTACCTGGATGGCGTCGCCCGCGGCAGCGGCATTGCAGGTATCCAGGATAATCAGTTTTTTGGTCGTCGGAATATTCGCGATCAATTCCTTTAATGCCGTCTGGGTCAGGGCGTCGGTCTTCAGTTTTTCCGTCCGGGTCAGCCCCACGTTGGAGGTAATGAGATAATATTCGCCGTCATCCACCACGCCGTGGCTCGCTACATACAAGACAAAGAGGTCGTCCGGATGCATATTCCTCAGGGCTTTCAATTCAGCGGCGATGCGCTCCGCGCTGGTTTCCTCCCGGGTGGCAAGCATCCGGATCGAAACATTTTCAAAAAGCCCGGATGCTGATTTCGTGAGCGTCTCGGCGAAGAGGCGGGCGTCGGCCACGGCATATTGCAGTTTGAGCTTCGGATTTTTATATTCATTGATGCCGATGACCAGGGCATGCAAGGCGGGTTTGCGGACGGCGGCAAAATTTGCCGTCACCGTGAGCGTTGCTTCGTTGCTCTGCATACTGTTGTCGGCGTTGAAGGCCACGGCCTTGATGCTGTTCTTTCCGTTCGTAAGCTTGAGCGTGTAAGTCTTCTCGATTGCCTGTCCGACTTTCGGCCGGACGGTCACCGCCCGGCTGTCCATCACCACGGCGGTGCCGTTGAGATAGAGGCGAATGTCCCCGATCCCGCCGCCCTGGTCCGTCAGTTGCAGGTTTACGGTCACTTCATCTTTGCCGACAGCCGAAGGCGTATCGACAATCTCCACGATCGGCGGCTCCTTCACATCCGCCAGTTTCCGGAAGTCTTTCAGCGATCCGCCGGACAGCGCCATTTTCACCAGATCCGGACGGAAAAACGCTTCGCGGTAATTTTCAATGCCGTAAACCTGGCTGCCCA
>SBEK01000436.1 GCA_009668925.1 Deltaproteobacteria bacterium | reverse complement strand
TTCGAAGATCGCGCCAAAAACAATCATCATATTGGTCAGAAGCGAAAGGTAGTCGTCGATGTCGAACAGGGGCTCGAGGGAGGGGGGCTGGTATTCCTGCATGGTGCGCATGAGCATATCGACCATGAGGAAACCGAAATAAGCCCCGATCGGAAAAAGGAAGATGGCCGAAGCGAGCATCGGACGAACGAGCTTTTTCTCGGCCGGCCTGAGTCCCGGCATGATAAAAAGCCAGATTTGATGCAGAATAATGGGAAGCGCCAAAAGGATCCCGACGACCAGAGAGACCCGGAAGGGGACCATAAAGGGGTCCAAGGGCTTTCGGAAATAGACCCCCTGGTTGGGGCGTTCGCCGAAGGGGACCTTCACGGCCGAGGCGCTGGTTTTCGGGTCGGAATCGAACACGAAATCAAGCCGGCGCTGTGATATCTTGTTGAAATCAGTGGGTTTATCGAGCCTCAGGACACCGCTCGGGCTCACATGGATGACGAGCGAGGCCTCGCGGCCCGGGTCGCGCTGGAGGCGGCGGATGGGCTTGGTCAGGACGTCCAGGACCGGGTTGGCGACAAAAAAGGCGAGGCAAACGCACACGATGAGGGCACCGACACTGATCATCAGGCGAACGCGCAATTCGGAAAGATGCCCGATCAGGGACATCTCACGTTCTTCGCGTTCGTCGTCGTCAACACGCAGGGCCATATCGAATCGATTTTGATTGAGAATGGAACGAAAAAGGCTGCTTTAAGCGTTCTTGGTCTGGTCCGGATTTTCATCGGCGTTTTTGGCCGGTGGAGTCGGCTGCGATTCGTTCTTGTGCGGCTCTTTGAGCGCATCCTGGAGGTCCTGCCCGACATCGGCGAGGCCATCCTTGAGCTCGCGGATGGATTTGCCGACCGAGCGGGCCAGTTTCGGAAGATTATTGGCCCCGAACAGAAGCAGAACGATTACGAGCAGGACGATCAGTTCGGTCATTCCGATGCGACCACCAAACATGGGTCACCTATCCTTTTGTGTACAATGAGTTGCAAAGTTGGCGACCTTCCCGCATCGTTTTCATGTGGAAAGATCCGGGCTTATGCTATCATGACGCCCAGTGG
>SBEK01000227.1 GCA_009668925.1 Deltaproteobacteria bacterium | reverse complement strand
TTTGCGTTGGATGCGGGCAGCTATGAAGAAGCGTTATCCTGGATAACGCTTCTTTCCGGTCATGTCGGCATGTTTAAGGTGGGCAAAGAACTATTCACGTCGGTCGGCCCGAAGATTATTCACGAAATCAAGCGCAGGGGCTCCCGGGTATTTCTTGATCTGAAATTTCACGACATCCCTAATACGGTTGCCCGAGCCGGTGAAGCTGCGGTGGCGCTGGATGTGGATATGTTTAACGTCCATGCGGCGGGCGGGAGCCGGATGATCCGGGAAACAGTCGATGCCGCAGCTGACTGCGCTGCAAAACGGGGAACAGCGACTCCTATCGTCCTGGCGGTTACCGTTCTGACCAGCCTGAATAACAGCGATCTTGAGGAAATTGGGTATGAAAGAACCACGAACGAACTGGTTCTTCGTCTGGCCACCATGGCTCAAAAGGCCGGCGCATCGGGTGTTGTGGCTTCTCCTCAGGACATCACCGCCCTCCGGCAAGCGCTGGGGAACGATTTTGTCATTGTAACTCCCGGCATCCGCAGCGCTCATGAAAAGGTTTCGGATGATCAGAAAAGAACGCTCTCCGCTACGGAAGCAATTCAAGCGGGGGCCGATTATATTGTTGTGGGCAGACCGATCCGCAAGGCCAAAGATCCGCTGGATGCCTGCCGCGTTATTATTCAGGAAATTGCCGACGGTCTGGTTTGCCAAAACCGCTTATGATGAATCCTTTTTTGGAATGGAAGGTATAGGCATGGAGGCTGTTTACGGCATCAACCCCATTAAGAGCCTGCTTTCCCGGGAAGAGACACCTCTCCAAAGAATTATTATTGCCGACGGCCGAAGTGGGCCGGTGATCAAGGGAATTATTGACAGCGCCCGTCAAAGGCAGATACCCGTGGAATGGAGATCGCGTCAGTATCTTGACGAACTGGCGGGATCTCCGGATCATCAGGGAATCATCGGTCTTCGTGATTTATTTGCTTATGCCGATTTAGACGATTTGTTTAAAAACCGCTGCCCCGACCTGTCGAACGATTTGATTTTGATGCTTGACAGTATTCTCGATCCGCAGAATCTGGGATCAATTATCCGCAGTGCGTATTGCCTGGGTGCCAATGGCGTGATCATCCCCACGGACAGAACGGCTTCGGTTACACCGGCCGTGATTAAAGCATCCGCCGGCAGCGCCGAACAGCTGCCGATCGCTCGCGTAACGAATCTGTCCCAAACAATCGATTACCTGAAAAATAAAGGTTTCTGGATTTACGGTGCCGATGCCCATGGCGGAAACAGTATCAGGGAACAAAGCTTTGACGGCCAAGTGGTTTTGGTCCTGGGCAGCGAAGCCAGGGGAATACGGCCTCTGGTGAAGAAGAAATGCGATTATCTGGTCAGAATTCCGATGGCGGGGACATTCGACTCTTTCAATGTCGCCGTCGCGGCCGGAATCATTCAATACGAAATCTTCATCCAGCGCCAGAGGAAATAATCTGTGATGCGGCGCACACGCGCGCAGGAAATCAATGTTTTTCTAATTTAACCGGTTGAAACTACATAGGACATGGTTTATGATGCCCTCACAACTGAAATCATTCTGATTCAAGAAAGGATCTCAAAAACTATGCCGATTTTCCTTTGGGAAGGAACAACAAAAAAGGATGAAGTGAAAAAAGGCGAAATGGAAGCCGCTGACGAATTAGCCGTTCGGACGTCGTTGAGACGGCAGGGATATAAGTCCATTGAGGTTCGGAAAAAACCAAAAGATCTGATGGAGTACCTTCCCTTTTTGGCCGGACGGGTGAAAGAGAAGGATGTCGTGGTTTTCTGCCGGATCTTTTCTACGATGATTAACGCCGGCTTACCTCTCATCCAGTGTCTGGATCTGCTGGCTCAGCAAGAGCAAAACAAGGCTTTCTCGAAAATCATTCGCTCCGTAAAAGAGGACATTGAGGGAGGCACAAGCCTGACGGATGCATTGAAGAAATACCCGAAGGTGTTTGATGAATTGTTTGTGAACTTGATTGCGGCCGGTGAAGCCGGCGGTATTCTGGATGTCGTTCTGGGGCGCCTTTCCAATTATCTGGAAAAAGCTCTGAAGCTGAAGCGGAAGGTCAAGAGCGCCATGACTTATCCGATAGCGGTTCTGGTCATTTCTTTTGCGGTCGTCGCCGTACTGCTGCTGAAAGTCATTCCCGTGTTTCAAAAAATGTTCGAAGGTTCCGGGGCGGAACTTCCCGGTCCGACGGCGATGGTCATTGCGATGAGTCAGTTTGCACAGAGTTATTGGTGGATCATTTTTGCGGTAATCATTCTGATCGTGGTCGGCATCGGTCAATTCTATAAAACCGAGAAAGGCCGGTGGATGATGGATTCAGCGATCCTTCGCGCTCCGATTTTCGGTCCCGTGATGAAGAAGGTGGCCGTCGCTAAATTCTCACGGACCATGGCGACCATGATGAGCTCCGGCGTTCCGATTTTGGAGGGGCTGAATATCGTCAGCAAGACGGCGGGAAACGTCATTGTGGAAAATGCCCTGATGAAGACCCGTCAAAGCATCAGTGAAGGCCAGTCTATTGCCGAACCCTTGTCGGCATCCGGCATATTCCCGCCGATGGTTGTTCAGATGATAGCGGTTGGCGAAGCGACCGGTGCATTAGATTCCATGCTCAATAAAATTGCCGATTTCTATGATGATGAAGTCGATACGGCTGTGGAGGCCATGACGTCTCTTCTGGAACCGGTTATGATGATTTTTCTCGGCGGACTGGTCGGCGGCATGATCATCGCCATGTACCTGCCGATCTTTAAACTGGCATCCGTCGTGTGATCTGAAAGGGAAGAATAAAAAATGGTCGGGATGGCGCGATTTGAACGCGCGACTCCTGCGTCCCGAACGCAGTGCCCTACCAAGCTGGGCCACATCCCGACACGGTGTGGGACGTTATAAAATTTATTAACAAATGTCCACATGTTTTTATGAATGTGAGGCGAAATTATTTTTTAATAGGGTGAGTAACTGATCCGTGATTATCTACGACGTGAAATGCGAAAATGGCCATAAGTTCGAAGGGTGGTTTAAGGACCGCCAGTCCTGGATTGAACAAAACGCGCAGAAGTTGATTTGTTGTCCGGTCTGTAACAGCTCCAATGTGGAAATTGCCCCTTCGTCCATTACCATCATGGGGAAAGATTCCAGAGCAGTGGACAAAGGCATTGATAAAAATATGTCTCCTGATCAAACGCTTCAGTTGTTGCACCAATATATTGAAAATAATTTTGAAGATGTCGGGAATAAATTCGCCGAAGTTGCACTGAAAATACATTGTGGGGATGAAGAAAAAAGAAACATCAAGGGAACAACGACTCCGCAGGAAGAAGCGGATCTGAAAGAAGAAGGTGTTTCATTCATTAAAATTCCTCTACCCAAAATGGACAGCTGATCCGCCCAATCTCCGGTAAGATTTTTAGACTGTTAAAAACCCTCTATCTACAAAGGAAGGATTTATTTTTGATAAAAGGCTATAGCTTATGATGAACTCGTATAAAAGTATCATTGATCGTATCGGTAACACGCCTCTTGTGGAAATATCAAAGCTTAATCCGAATAAAAAGGTAAAAATTTTCGCCAAATTGGAATCTTCCAATCCCGGAGGCTCCATCAAGGACCGTACCGCCTTGTTCATGATTGAAAATGCCGAAAAAAGGGGAGAGTTGATTCCAGGCAAGATTATTTTGGAAGCGACCAGCGGCAATACGGGCATCGGACTGGCCATGATCGCCGCGGCCAAAGGGTATAAGCTCTGTCTCACAATGTCCGAGTCGGCCAGTGAAGAACGGAAGAAAATATTACGGGCCATGGGAGTGGAATTGATTTTTACGCCGGCGTCTCAAGGAACAGATGGCGCCATCGAGGTTGCCTATCGGATGCTCCGGGAGCACCCCGAAAAGTATTTTGGTACGGATCAATTTAACAATGAAGACAATGTCGCCGCCCACTATGTCGGGACCGCCCAGGAAATATGGGACCAGACAGAAGGTCAGGTGACTGCGGTCGTCGCCACACTGGGTACCACGGGAACGGCAATGGGGATCTCCCAGAAACTCAAGGAACTCAATAAAAATATCAAAATCATCGGTGTCGAACCGTATCTGCAGCACAAGATCCAGGGACTCAAGAATATGCGTGAGTCCTACCGGCCGGGGATTTTCGACAAGAAGCGCCTTGACGAAAAGGTGAATATTCTGGACGAAGACGCTTTTGAGATGTCCCGCCGGCTCGCGCGGGAGGAAGGTATCCTGGCGGGCATGAGTTCCGGAGCGGCTATGTTTGTGGCTGCTGAAAAAGCCAAAGAAATGGAACAAGGCCTCATTGTGGTCATTTTTCCGGATAGCGGAGAGCGTTACTTAAGTACCGAATTATTTGCCGTTAAAGAAGAATTAGCCTCCGTAAATCTTTATAATATTTTGAAACGGCAGAAGAAGCTTTTTCGACCGTTGAAACCGGAAGAAGTACTGATGCGCACGTGCGGTCCAACGGTCCACGATGCGCCTCACCTGGGGAACTATCGTCGCTTGGTGATTTCCGATTTGCTTAGCCGCTATCTCACATGGAAAGGCTATCAGATTAAACACGTTATTGATATTGTTGATTTTACGGACAAGTCCATTAAAGGATCGGAAAAAGCGGGGATGGACCTGTCGGAATATTCCAATAAATATCTGCAGATTTTTCTGGACGATGTGCGCTTCCTGAAGATTCGGCCGGATAACCTATATGTGAAAGCCTCCGACAATGTTGATGCCATGCTCACAATTGTCGAGAAACTGGTCGATAAAGGCTACGCATACGAAAAACTGCATTCCGTCTATTTTGATATTTCCAAATTAGCCGACTACGGCCGTCTCTCCAATATCGATTTGGCCAAGACAAGGCTGTGCCGCTCCATTGATCTTGATGACTATGAGAAAGACAGTCCCGCTGATTTTGCTCTGCTGAAACGGGCGAATTTGGGTGAGCTGAAGAGAGGAATTTATCATAAGACAAAGTGGGGCAATACCCGTCCGAGTTGGCATCTGGAATGTGCTGCGATATCGCAGAAATACCTGGGAACGGCTTATGACATTCACGTAAGCGGCGCCGACGAAACGTTTCCCCATTGCGAAAATATTGTGGCAATTAACAAGGCGTTTTCCAACCACAGCGGGGCAAACTATTGGATTGGCGTGGAATTGGTTCTGG
>SBEK01000226.1 GCA_009668925.1 Deltaproteobacteria bacterium | reverse complement strand
CCTACAGCTTAACAGTATACAACCTTCTTTCTTAAGCGTCGCAAAATTTCCGGCATTGCAAAACGCTCCGGAGACGAGGCGCGCGAGGCCCGGGAGGTGAGGCGTACTTTTAATGTACGCCGCAGCAAACCGGGCTGAGGCGCAACGAAGTATCCGGGCGGTTTCCGATGCCGGACTAACTGACCACCAACGCTTCCTCCGGACAGGTGAGCACCGTGTCCTCCTCGCTCTTGATCAGCGCCGCCAGCATGGGGACATTCGGCAGAATGTTGTTGGCATAGTATCTGGCCGAGGCAATCTTGCCCTGGTAGTATGCGTAGTCGCCGTCCCCCGGTTTTAAACCGGCCGCTTTCTGTGCGGCGATCCGGGCCTGATCCAAAAGACACATCGCCACGTACACTTCGGCAAAAACAAACAACGCTTTAATGGCATAAAGAGGAATCAACTGCCTTTTCGCGGCCATGTTCAAATACCAGCCGTCGTAAGTGGCTTTCACTTCTTCGGCAGCTTCATAAGCTCCGGCCAGATTCTTCATTTCCTTTTCAAAGGCTGCATTGCTTTTGTTCGCCTCGATAAAATCTTTGATGTCCTTCATCCAGGCCCCAAAGGCCGCCCCTTCCTTCATCCGCATCTTCCGGCCAATCAGGTCATTGGCATGGATAAAGGATGTTCCCTCCCAGATGGTCAGGATCTTGGAGTCTCTCAGGTACTGCTCCACCGGGTATTCCTGCGTGTAACCCACACCGCCTAAAACCTGGATCGCCTGGGCGATGACACCCAAACTGGCTTCACTCCCGTAGCACTTGACCAGCGGCGTGAGAATCTCGGCAAAGGAAGCGTATTTCTTTGCTTTTTCTTTATCGGAAGAGTTGTTCTCGATGTCCAGATAGTAGAATCCCTTAAAGATCATGGCCCGGATGCCTTCCACATGGGCCTTCATGTCCAAAAGCATTCTGCGGATGTCTTCATGCTTGATAATCGGGACTCTTTCGGCTCCCTTGACGCCGAAGGGTCTTCCCTGGATGCGCTCGGTGGCGTACTGGGCGGCAAAATAGTACGCCGCCGCTCCCTGGGTGTTGGCATTATGCCCCGTGCCGATGCGCGATTCGTTCATCATGTGGAACATCATGGCCAGTCCCTGGGAAAAGCCCTTCGCATCCGGCGCCGGGCCCAGCATGATGCCGCGGCAGTTGTCGTCATCGCCGAAGTTCAGCAGGGCCGTCGCCTGGGCGTGCAATCCCATCTTGTGCTCCAGGCCGACGGTGGTGACATCGTTCCCGTCCCCCACCGAGCCGTCTTCATTCACCCAGTACTTCGGAACGATATACAGGCCGATGCCGGGGGAGCCCGCGGCCCCTCCCTGAGGTCTGGCCAGCACCAGATGAATGGTATTATCTCCCGTTCCCTGGTCCCCGGCGGTGATGAACATCTTCGTGCCTTTGATCTTCCAGATCCGGGGATCATCCGTCGGATAAGATCTCGTAATGATATCGCCCGTATCCGAACCGAAGTTCGGTTCGGTCAAGCACATGGTCCCCTGCCACGAACCGTCGAGCATCTTCGGAATGAACCGGTCCTGGTCTTCTTGTCTGCCGAAGCGCAAAATCAAATTAGCCGCACCCGACGTCAGCTTCACGCACGAGGTCAATGCCGGGCAGGCCGCCGTATTGATCTCGGCATTGGCCTTATACAAAATCAGGGGCATGCCGGTTTCCACCTTGATGCATTCGCTCGAGGACCCCCAGCCGTTTTGCTGCAAAAATTGGTAGGCTTCCCGGAAGCCCGGAACAGGGGTCACCACCCCTTTTTCCAGTTTCACGCCGATCTTGTCTCCCGGCGCGTTAATCGGGTTTACGATCTCCTTCGATACCTTGTAGCCCTCATTGAGCAGCATGTCCACGTCATCCAGGGTAAAATTGCCCGCAAACCGCTCGCATTCCAGCACCTCCCCCGTCGGCAGCCACTCCTTCAGGATAAACTTCAAATCCCTGACGTCATATCTGAATTCCATATTGTCTCCTTTGCGTAGGGAACGGCCGTGTGACTTCGTGCCACCTTCAGGTGGTTAGGTTATCGCGACCGTTCCCTACAGTCTAATAGCCTACAGCCTAATAGGCCCTTTATTCATACATCGACATAAGTACTTCCAGAATTTTTTGCTGACTGGGGGACGTGGGGTCTGTCGCCATATTGACGGCGTCCCGGGAGGTGTAAAAGGCAATCTCCTTGATGGCTTCCTTTGTGATCCCGTGGGCTTTGAGTCTGAGGTCGATATTCAGCTCGCCATAGAGCCATCGCAGAGCCGATTCCAGATCGTCGGAGCGGTTAATCAGATAGGCCATGTCCATAAACGCGTCTTTACATGTTTCCTTATTGGCCATTACGAAGCCCAGAAGACCGAAGATCGCGGCACGGCCATGCGGCAGGTGATAGTGGGCGCCGATGGCATGGGTGAGCGCATGTCCCAGCCCCAGCCCCTTGAGAAAGGCCAGACCGCCGCAAATGGCCGCCATGCACATATCCGTCCGCGCGCGCATGTTGTCGGGATCTCTGTATGCTGTAATCAAACTTCGCCCGATGAGCTTGACGCCAAAGAGGGCTTTGGATTCGAAATAGGGATGGTAAGGCGTGGCCAGGGATACGCTCCCTTCAATGCAGTGCGACAATGCGTCAATCCCGGATTCAATGGTGAGACCGGGCGGCATCGTTTTAGTGAACTGCGGATCAACGACAGCCAGTTTGGGAATGAAGTTGTTGCTCATCAGGACAAATTTTAAGTCACGGGCTTTATCGGTCAGAACCGCACAGGGATTGACCTCGCTGCCTGTGCCGGAGGTTGTCGGCATACAGATGATCGGTGGAAAGATCGGTTTGATTTTGCCGCCGCCGCCGACAAGACCTTCGTACTCACGAAGATCGCCTGGATGCGTGACGCGCAAACCCAGCGTTTTAGCGGTGTCCAGAGAACTGCCGCCGCCGAGCCCGAAAATGCCGTTGCAGCCTTTTTCCTTATAGAGTTCGCCTGCCCGTTCAATGAGCTCAATGGGCGGGTCCGGCTCGACTTGGGCAAAAATCTCTGTTTCGATACCGCTTCTCTTGAGAATGTCGGCGATTTCCGTCGCCCGCCCGCTTTTGAACATGAAAGGATCCGTGACCAGGAAGAGCTTGGTCACTTTCAGTTCTCTGATCTTCTTGCCCATACTCCGGGCGACCCCTTCTCCCATCAGCAAATCGGGCATCGGCGGAATACGGATTTCCCAGATTTTTTCCCTTTCTTTGAAGGCGTCCAGTCCCTTCCACAGATTCTTGACTTCATTTTCATCGACATCGAAAACAGCGCTGGTCGGCGCGATGAGCTCCTCGCGGAAGAAGGCCGGGATCGTCGTATCTATTTTACTGAACTGCGCCTTTTCATTGAAGGCCAGTTGATCACGCAATGCTTCCTTCGCGACGCCGATGATGTCCGCTTCCGTCAAATTGAGGCCATAGCGGGCGTTCATCAACGCTGCAAAAAACGGGTAAACGGATTCACCCGGCACGGAATTGAGACAATAGCCGAATGCGTCACAGGCAGCCGCCTTGATCTGTGTGGCCAGTGATGTCTGGATTTGTTCTTTCTTCTCCTTGGGCTGACGATAGGTGAGGCCGGCGGTGTGATCCGCGCCCATCGGCGAAGAAAAATACGTCACGCCGGTGCCTTTCACCGCACGCGGATCATGCGCGGGCAGGGCCTGTCCCTTGAAGGCCGGAACGCGGTCGATATTGAGAAATCGCGCCGTGGTTACAACGCCATTGGCCAGCGCAAAACCCAAGGGAGTTTCCTTTTCAATTTCCGCGAAAAGCTTTTCTGCGCCAAGCGCGTCTCCCCATTTCATCTTGCCGGCTTCGGCGGCCACCCCCAGGGCACTGCCTGTTTCAATGGCATCGAGTCCAATGTCATCGCACAGGAATTTCAGGCGGGCGATAGCGTCATTATCGGTAATGCCCAGGTTGGTTCCCAGAAGCGCGATGTTTTCATACTCATAAGCTGCGCAGATCTTCTTGCCGTCCTTGTCTGGGTAAATGATGGAGCACTGCACCAGACAACCTGGCATGCAACCATGCATTTTGCCGCCGCGTTCGAAAAGAATTTTCTGGATATTGTTGCCGCTCACGGCGACAAAGTTTTCCGGTTGTCCGGAGCGATAATTCATCGCCGGCAGAGAACCGTGTCCGGCGGAGTTGCTGATCGCAAACGGAGTGCCGAAACGGGAATAAAGGCTGATGCTGACGTCGTGCTTCAGAACATCCGCCCATTCCCGAACGGTTTTGCGGAAGGCCTCCTGATCGGCAATCTTCACTTGTTCCGTTCCCGCAGGATCAAGAATAATGGCTTTGAGCCCCTTAGAGCCCATTACGGCGCCCAGGCCGCCGCGCGCGGCATTTCGTGAAGGATCGCCGAAAATATCGGTAAGCGAAACCGAAGCTCCTTTATACTGGCGTTCCCCCGCCAGACCAGTGGAAATGATCGCCACTTTGTCAGAATATTTCTTGTGGAGCGCCGAGACGAGATCGTAATTTTTCAGGCCGCGAAATTCTTCGGCAGAGATGAGTTCCGCTTTGTCCTTGGTGATGAACAGAGTATAGAGCTTGCCGTCGTCCGGCGCCTGTTCAAGAATGATTGCTCGCAAGCCGAGCCGGTCGAGATACTGTCCGGCCGGTCCTCCCGAGTTCGCCTCCTTGATTCCTTGTGTGAGCGGGCTTTTGGCGCCGACGGAAACACGTCCCAACTGCGGCGCCCGCGTGCCGGCGAGGGGGCCGCAGGCGACGACCAGTTTGTTTTCCCGTCCCAGGGGATCACAGGAAGGCGGCACTTCCTTGTTAAGAATCTTGGCGATGAGGGCGCTGCCGCCCAGGTAAGCCCAGTTCGTCGGCAGATCCTCAAAAGCAATTCGATGATTGTTCATGGACACGCGCAGGATTTTCATGAAACCTCCTTTGTTATAAAAAACATAATTCGTTTCCAAGAATATACAGAAGAAACAAGTGGCAAGTCAACTGATTATTGTCGTCAGAGTCGTGTCGGCTTGAATGAAGGGAGATGAACTGAAAGTGATTGATTTCAAAAGAAATATACAGGGAAGCCGGGATCGGCCGCCCTGTATATTTTGTATACTATTTCTTTTCTTACTGAATACCGGCGATGGTTTTGGCCAGTTTCTTCTTCTGCTCCAGATTGCCCTGGCGGGCGATCATGATGCG
>SBEK01000435.1 GCA_009668925.1 Deltaproteobacteria bacterium | reverse complement strand
GTGACCTGGCGCCCCAGCAGACCGCCTTTTTCATTGATTTGCTTTACGGCAAGCTGCATGGATCTTGAGCCGTCAATACCGGTGGAATCGGCCAGAGGCAAAATGGCGCCTATCTTAATCGGCTCCGCCGCATGGGCAGGGCCCACCACGAAAAAAAGACCGGCAACAAAAACCGCCAACAGTAACCCGATGAATCCTCGAATTTTCATCATAAGACCCTCCTGATTTTAAACATGCTTTGACGATATCTATTCATTCCCTAATAGCTTCAGTTTATATGCCCGGCAGAACCTGCCGTCATAAAAGCTGCCTCCACCCCTGCGATTCCCGCTACGATAACTCCTTCATTAAATAGATCCTCTTGAACAAAGCAATCCCGGCATGGTCAAGTACTCGGACTCGCCCTACTTATATTTTTCGCGCAAGGTGTTTTTCAGAACCTTGCCCATGGCATTGCGCGGCAACGCATCAACAAATATCACCCCGGCCGGAACCTTGAATTTTGCCAGACGTTCTTTTAAATGAGTGATAATTTGTTCTTCCGATAATGTCTTGCCGGGCTTGACGGTGACAACGGCTTTGCCTACCTCACCCCATTTCTCATCGGGAACGCCGATCACAGCCGCCTCGCCAATTTCAGGAATTTCATAAATGGCGTTTTCCACTTCGGCCGGATAGACATTTTCCCCGCCGGATATGTACATATCCTTGGACCGATCGACAATATAAAGGTAGGCGTCTTCATCAATCCGTGCCAGATCTCCTGAATGAAACCAGCCGCCGCGGAAAGCGTCGGCTGTCGCTTCCGGGCGGTTCCAGTAGCCGGTCATGACGTTGGGACCGCGTATGATCAGCTCACCGATCTCCCCCGGTTGCACATCCTTCATATCTTCATCTACCACTCTCGTTTCCAAATGCATTAAACGCCGGCCGATCGAACCGGCTTTTTTAAGATACATATCCCGATCTAATATGGCGATGCTCGGCGCGGCTTCGCTCATCCCGAAACCCTGAAGCAGGCGCAAACCATTTTCCTCGTATAATTTGATCAAGCTCACGGGCAGAGGCGCTCCCCCGCTCATGACGACACGGACATTTTT
>SBEK01000225.1 GCA_009668925.1 Deltaproteobacteria bacterium | reverse complement strand
GAACTGCCGTCTGCAACGGCGCTGAAGGCGGGGCTGCTGTTCCCCGCGGGCACGATGGTTCCTTGGCCTTGAAAAATCGCAATAGGCTATAACCGTTGAAGGAGTTAATGAACATGACCACTGAAACCAAACCCCTGGTCGTCTCTTTGAAAGAAGCCGTTGATGCGATGGATACGATGAGCGATCAAATTCATTCGTATCTTCATCTCAAAACGGGGCGCTGGATCAGTCTGTCGGAGGAAATCTTATCAATGGCTGAAGATGATTCCATGCCGGGCGATCATCCCGATTGGGAACAGGAAATGATCCTGATCGCGAGAGATATACTGACGACGGATGATTATCTGGAATTGCCGGACCGCTTCGAAATTCATGAATATAACATCATGCGTGAGTTTTGCCTTTCGCGGGAAGGTCGCGCGGGAGACGATCTCGTGGATCAAATCCGCGGTAAGGGCGCTTTTGGCCGTTTCCGTAACGCCGTCCGACGCCATAGAATTGAAGACCAATGGTATCAATTCCGCGAAAAGGCAATGGAGGAAATCGCCATTGCCTGGCTGGACAGAAATCACATCGCCTATCAAAGACCATAGAAAAGGATATCTCATGAAAGAGAAGAAAAACGTGCGGGCGGAATTCGAAAAATTTGTGGCGGAGCTGGCGCAGACATTGAGGGAACAGGGCCCTCAATCACCCTCCGAACTGAAGAAAATCATGAACGGAATGATCAAGAAAAAACCCGCCCGCCGAAAGCCGATCAATAATGCCTCGCGGCTGGCGCAGGATTTGATTTATGACGCCTGGGAGACACGCAGCAGAAGCGAAAGGATAAGATTGGCAAAAAGGGCCCTGCTCCTCGATTCCGATTGCGCCGACGCCTATAATGTTCTGGCGGACGACGCGGCAAAATCGATTCAGGAAGCTATCGAATATTATGAGAAGGGCATGGCGGCGGGCCGGCGTTCGCTCGGAGAGAAGAAATTCAAGGAATACACCGGAGCTTTTTGGGGCTTTCTGGATACCCGCCCGTACATGCGCGCCGAAGCCGGTCTGATGATGTGTTTGTGGTTGGCCGGGGAATACGATGCCGCTATCGATCACGCAAAAGAAATGCTCAAGCTCAATCCGAACGACAACCAGGGGATACGGTACCGCCTGATTTCCTATCTTGCCGCGCTGGAACGCTACGATGAACTGGAAAGGTTCATGAAAGGCCGCTATAAAAATGACTATGCGGCCGAGTGGCTCTATACTCGCGCTTTACTTTCCTATGTGAAGAAGGGGGATATCGCTACGTCCAGGCGGGAGCTGAAAAATGCATGGGATAGAAACAAACACGTGCCCGACTATTTAACTGGCAAAAAGCGCATCCCCCGAACTTTGCCTGATCGGATCACCTGGGGCGGAGAAGATGAAGCTTTCTGCTATGCATCCGAGAACATCGCCGCATGGTCAAAAACGCCGGGAGCTCTGGACTGGCTTAAATTGCACACTGACGATCAGAATACGTCGAAAAGAAAGCCCGGCGGAAAGAAATCGATCTGCTGACAGGTTCTGCTCCTGCCGGCGCAGTCACCGAAGCCCTCTCGTCGCTTTCAACATTTGCTGCATGGTGACGAAAATGACCTGTTGGATAGCCGCGGAAGGACGTCATTCTGAAAACGAATCGCGCCGATGAGCAGAAAAACGGCCGTCCTGACAATTTGTGTTGAGGAAAGGAGCAAGGATCATGAGAACAATCGTACGAACGGCGGCGGTGCTGTCCGTTTTGATGGCGGCGACATCGACGATACTGGCATCGTGTTCCGGGGCTGTGAACAGCGAATTGTTTGTCCATCAATCACCTGGCTTCACGTTGACGGTTCCGAAATGGACGGATCAGAAAAACAAAAAGCCGGATGTGGTTCTGAAGAGGCTTTCCGGGTCCGGTCCTCTTCCGGAGATCCTGGTCGTCGTGAGCGACCTCCGCGCCGGAACGACCTACCAGGATGCGGTGTCCGGTTTTCAAAAAGGGCTGGAGCATCAGCTCGGTTCCGCCGTCGAAGTCCTGTATGGCAGGGATCTCACGTTGAAGGACGGCACGCCGGCCTACGAAATCGAACTGAGATGGAAATACGGAATGTGGCCCGCGCACTCCTACATTGTCATTGTCTTCAAGGATCAGAAATCCATCTGGGTCGGCGTCAGTGATAAATTATGGATCGGAGACGGCTTGAAGCAGTATCCTCTCTCTCTGAAATTGAAATAGCATTTTTTGGAAAAACGGCGCGAGCCCGTAAGGCAGGCGGAAAAACAATGGAAGCCGACCCAAACCGTATTACCTATCTGGATAACGCCCGCAACATCCTGGTCTATAACGTCGTCGCGCTGCACGTCGCCTGCATGTTCACCTACCCACTGCAGTTCTTCTGGGCCGTCATCGATAAGACGGGATCGTCCAGATTTTATGAAACGGCGCTCATCGCCATGGACAGCTATTTGATGCCCTGCCTCATGTTCATTGCCGCGCTTTTTATTTTTCCCTCCCTGCAAAAAGGCACGGCCCCGGAGTACATCAAAAAAAGATTTCTGCGCCTGGTCGTTCCGGCCCTGGTCTTTCTTTTTTGCGCCGGCGATATCTATTTTCAACTCCTGTTGCAGCGGTTAAACAGTGTCGCTCCCTCGTATGCGGAGACCTTCCTCAGCTTCTGGCGGTTCTGCCTGAACATGCCCGGCGTTTATCTCTCCGGCTCCGAGGCGACATTGAATATGGTCGTATTCAATATGCAGGTGGTCTGGTTTCTGATGCTGCTTTTTTTCGCCACGCTGGTAGTCGTTTTGGCAAGCCTGCCCTTCCGGAGAAGAAATGATATTGAACCGGAAAAAGTGGAAGGCCGTCGCAACATTATCGCCAAAACTCTCGTCTTTGCCGCCGTGCTGGGTTTTGTCTATGCGGCGGCTTTACTGTATTATGCCTTCCGGGATATCCAGCTGCTGTCCTGGCTCATTATCGGCAAGGTACTGCAATTTCAGATCACGAAGATCTGGATACTTCTGCCGCTGTTTCTGTTCGGATTGTATGCGTATAGAAAACGGTGGCTCACCGGCGATATCGGAAGCTGGAAAATATGGGGGATTCTCGCCTTCACCTTTCTTGCCGTCTATGTTCTTTTGCACCACATCACCCTGCTGCCCGTAGTGGAGGAATGGGCTAAAGTCCGCGAGCATAACCTGCTCTTTAACGACCGGCTCGCTAAGCCGCTGACGGGGGTTACTTTCGAACTGACCGCTTTGGGCACCTGGTTTTTACTGCCGGCCGTCTGTATCTTTCTTTTGATGTTTCTGCTTTCGTTTGCCAAAAGATTCTTCAACCGGTCCAATGCGGTCACGGCCTTTTGTTCGCGGCATTCCATCAATGTGTATGTTCTTCATTACGCCTTCGTCCTGATCCTGCAATACACCTTCCTCGACCTGCCGGGTCCATCCATTGTCAAAGGGGTCCTGATGATCCTGATCGTCATTCCCGCCTGCCTGTGGTTGAGCCACCGCCTTGTGTATCCCTATCCCAGGGCGGCCATCGCGTCCTTCGTTTTGCTGAAACTGATTGCCCTGGCCGCCGGGTTTACGTTTTATTACTTCGCTCTCCTGGCCGTCATCTTTATTTCCTTTGCCGGCGCCGTTATTGAATCGACCAGGTACATGACCAATCGCAAAACAGCGTCCGCCACCGCCGGCTAAAGCGGGGCGATTCATCCACCGCCTTTATGCCGCCCGGGCGGCTCACCTTCGAACCAGCAGACCGCGACCAGAAGGCAGCACAGAACACCACCATAAACAACAGATGCGGTGTTGCCATAGTGCGGCAGCACCGAAACGGCGCCTGCGGCAACCAGCACGAAAAACGCGATCAGAACGGCTTTGCCTTGCCATGCCCTCGGAAGTCCCCAGCCCCAGCCATATCGTTTTGCAGGAAACCAGTATTGCTTCGATGTCATTCTGAACCTCGGTGTAATTGAATGACTAACGAAAGCAGGGCCGGCATGCAGCGTTCGGGCTCGCTCATTGCGTGCGCGTCTAATAGGGTGTTGAAAAACCATGTTTTGCAGGCTGTTCAGTACGGGTTAGCTGCACGGCATCGTACTTGTCCCGGGCCCTTTCGGGGAGGATCGGAGAGCAAAGCATACTTTGGAGGGAAGTGAGAGCGAGATTCACGTGTAACGGTGCAGACGCGTAACCTTCAGGGTACGCGTGACCTTTCGTTCACACGATCGGGCAGGCAGCGTAAATGCCCTGCCTGCCCGACGCTTAAACGTCTATGCATTATTTCCAGCTCTTTTCCGTTGCTGCGGTTTTTCCGGCGATGCGACCAAACGCCAGCAAGTCGGCAATTGCCGCGCCACTCGCCGGATAGCGGCCTCCGAAAATTCCCGCCGAATCACGGCCCGCAGCGTAAAGCCTCGGAATGACCTGGTCATACGGATCAAGCACCTGTGATTTTGTATTGATGCTCAGACCGCCATCGTGGCACACCAGACCGGGATTTATCTTGAATGCATAATAAGGTCCGGTCTTCAACGGTTCCAGCGCTTTCGTCCTGCCAAATTCCAGATCCTTTCCATTTTCCGCATTGCGGTTGTATGCCTCAAGCGTTTTTGTCAGTGTCGCGCCATCGATACCCGCCGCTTTTGCCAAGTCGGCGATGGTTTCCCCTTTCCAAAGATACCCCCGTTTGACCTGATCATCCAGGTTTCCGGGATCGATACCGAGGGCAATCGTCCGCCTGATCTCAATGCCTTTTTCGACCATGGCAAAGGTTTTCTTCACGGTTGCGGCATCGAAAACGCAATAGGCCGTTGTCGCATTTCGCTGGAACATGGCCTCGCTGACGAGCGTATAGTTGGCGCCCTCATTACAGAACCGCGTCCCATCCGCCTTCACGTAAATATTGGGCAAACCCCAGATGTTGGCATACACAATACCGGCCATTTTCGCGCCGGGGAAAAGAAGAGATGGCAGCGTTCCGCCGGTGTTCAGAGCTTTAAGAGCCCCGCCGCAGGAGATTCCCATCCTGTAACCGTCGCCGGTTGAACTGGTGCTCCCTGCTGCGACGCACTTGGCGATATCCGGCGAATAATCCTTCAGCCAGCCTTCCGACTCTGCACCCGGCATAATTCCTCCGGTTGTCAGAATCACGGCTTTCTTTGCTTTGATGGTGATTGCCTTTCCTTTGCTGGATGCCGCAAGACCGACAACTTCAAGATTGGCGGCCGATGCAGTCGACCGCG
>SBEK01000023.1 GCA_009668925.1 Deltaproteobacteria bacterium | reverse complement strand
ACCGGCGGCACCACCGGCGTCTCCAAAGGCGTTATCCTGACCCACGGCAACATCAGCAAGCAGGTGCAGCAGATCAGCGCCTGGTTCCCGCGGTTTACGGGCACACATCACGTCAACCTGGGAGCACTGCCCATTTTCCATGTCTTCGGCATGTCCTGCGCAATGAATTTTTCGGTTTTCATGGGATGGGGGGATATCCTCATTCCCAAACCGCAGCCGGAACCCTTGCTGGAGGCGATTCGCAAATTCAAACCGAATTTCGGCGCTCTGGTTCCGACCATGTATATCGGCATGCTGAATCATCCCGATTTTAAGAAGGTTGATCTCACCTGCTTCAAGGGTTTCTTCTCCGGCAGCGCTCCGCTCCCGGTGGAAGTGATCCATGATTTCGAAAAAGTCACCGGTGCGGTGATCGTCGAAGGCTTCGGCATGACGGAAACGACGCCGGTGACGCATACCAACCCGTTCGAAGGCGTGCGCAAAATCGGCTCGATCGGTCTGCCCATTTCCGACACCGAATGCCGCATCGTCGACCTGGATAAAGGCGAAGTCGATATGCCGATCGGCGAGCCCGGTGAAATGATCATCCGCGGCCCGCAGGTGACCAAGGGGTATCTGAACCAGCCGACGGAAACCGCCAACCTGCTCCGGGACGGCTGGTGTTATACGGGCGATATCGCGACCATGGACAAAGACGGCTATTTTTATATCGTGGACCGCAAGAAAGACATGATCATCACCGGCGGATTCAATGTTTATCCGCGCGATGTGGACGAAGCGTACTACGAGCATCCCAAGGTTCTGGAGGCCTGCTCGATCGGCATCCCCGATGCGAAGCGCGGCGAAAATATCAAATTGTTCGTTGTACTGAAAGAGGGCGAAACGGCCACGGCGGAAGAGTTGATTGAATACGGGAAAACGAAGCTCGCCACCTACAAGCTGCCCTCCGAAATTGAATTCCGCAAGGAATTGCCCAAATCCACCGTCGGTAAAATCCTGCGCAAGGAACTGAGAGCCGAGGAGCTGGCCAAGAGAAAGAAATAAACGCGGGCCGAATAAGGATTCCATAAAAAAGGCTTGCGCTCTTTCGAAGGAGCGCAAGCCTTTTTTCAATGCGTCGTAACGAAAACGGACCGGCCATCCGGCCCGCGGAGCGTAAAGCGCCTCCGGTCTATTTCACCGACACCACGGGGCAGGGAGCTTCCAGAATAATATACTGGGCGTTGGATCCGAAAAGCAGTTTACCCACTTTGGATTTTTTCTCGATGCCGATAATGATTTCGTCTATCTTCCTGTCCACTGCAAATTCCACGATATCCTCTCCGGGGGTGAGCCCGCGCACCAGGATATGGGTTTCGCAGGGAATCCCCTCGGCATCCAGCGTTTCTTTCACATAGGCGAGCTGTTTTTCGACTTTCTCCAGGTCCACCTGTTGTCTTTCCGATACGCGTTCCATGGAACTGGCGATAAACAGCGTTGCATTAAAGGCTTTTGCATGCTTCTTGGCCACTTCCAGAACCGGGCTGGCAACCTCTGATCCTCCCACATAGGCGACTAATATTTTCATCATTCTCCCCCACCCTTCAGTATTTTTTATTAAAAGATTAATGTATTGCTTACAACAACGGTTCGCGGCGATTATAAGTAAAACCGCCTTTGATGTCAATCAGTTTCTCGCGCAATTTTCCCGAATTGTCTTGACACGCCCGCTTCATCTTCATATACATTCCGCATGCTCGCTCCGTCCATGAAGACCTGAAGGTGCGGCACGATCAGACCGGTTAACGGTTAACGGAAAGGAGGGCAGGACCATGAACATCGTTGTCTTGAACGGCAGTCCCAAGGGGGATCTCAGTGTAACGCTCCAGTACGTCCGTTTTGCGGCCAGGAAACTTCCCGACCACTCTTTTCAAATCTTTCATGTGGCGCAGACCATTCGGAAACTCGAAAAAGATGAAAAGGCATTCGGCGACGTCATGGACGCCGTCAAAAAAGCGGATGCCGTGTGGTGGTCGTTTCCGCTGTATTTTCTGATCGTCTGCTCGCAATACAAGCGGTTTATCGAGCTCATCTTTGAACGCGGACAGGAAGCGGCCTTTGCCGGAAAGTTCACGCTGTCGCTGTCCACGTCGGTCCATTTCTTCGACCATACCGCGCATAATTACATCCATGGAATCTGCGACGACCTGCAGATGAAATACCTGGGGGCTTATTCCGCGGCCATGTACGACCTGATGAAGAAGCAGGAACGTAAACGATGGATCGCCTTTGCCGGAAATTTTGCCGATGCCGCCGCGCGTCGGATTCCGACGGTGCGCGCCTACCCGCCGGTCGCCGCATCACCCTTTGCCTACCAGCCCGCAGCGCCCGCGGCGGGCATCGACACCGCGGGGAAACGGGTGCTGATCCTGAAGGACGGGCAGCCGCCGACCGGCAATACGGATGCGCTGGTGCAGTCGCTTGCCGGCCATTTCCGCGGCGGCGCCGAGATCATCAATCTGACGGATATCGACATCAAAGGCGGCTGCCTGGGCTGCTGTAAATGCGGGCTTTCCAACCGGTGCGACTACGAAGGCAAAGACGGCTACATCGATTTCTATAATGAGAAAGTGAAGAAGGCGGACATTGTCGTCTTTGCCGGCGCCATCCATGACCGGTATCTTTCGTCGCGCTGGAAGATGTATTTCGACCGTTCTTTTTTCAACACCCACATGCCGACGCTCGGCGGAAAACAAATTGCTTTTCTGATTTCGGGACCGCTGGGGCAATTACCCAACCTGCGCCAGATTCTTGAAGCCTACAGCGAGACGCAGGAAGCAAACCTGGCGGGGATCGTCACGGATGAAGCGGCTGATTCCCCGGAAATCGACCGGCTGCTCCAGGAACTGGCCGGCGCTCTGGTGAGGTCGGCTGTCCAGGGTTATATCCACGCCACAACGTTCTTCGGCGTCGGCGGCCGGAAGATTTTCCGCGACGAAGTTTACGGAATGCTGCGGTTTGTGTTTCAGGCCGATTACCGCTATTACAGGAAACATGGGTTTTTTGATTTTCCGCAGAAAAACTATAAGGCGCGGCGCATGAACGCTTTGATGATGTTTCTCACCAAGCTTCCGCCGTTTCGCAAAAAGTTTCTGAAGATCCTCAAAGAGCAGATGGTCAAGCCGATTAAATTCATCGCTGAAAACCGCTAGCCGGCAGACGACCGAAAACCGTGAAAGGCACAACAGGAGGAGCGCATGGACAAACCGATCAAGATGGTATTTCTCGACGCCGCAACGATCGGCCGGGTCGACAATCTGGCCCGGATGACTTCGCTGGGCGGGTACACGTCGTGGGACCTCACCGCGCAAGACGAGCGGATCGGGCGCATCCGGGGGCACAACGTCGTCATCACCAATAAAGTCGTCATCGACCGCGAGGTGATGGATGCCTGCCCCGAACTGGCGCTCATCTGTATTGTCGCCACCGGTACGAACAACGTGGATCTGGCGTATGCCGCCAAAAAAGGAATCGCCGTAAAAAACGTCGCGGGCTATTCCACCGAATCGGTTGCGCAGTGCACCTTCGCCATGCTTTTCTATCTGCTGCACGCCAGCCGCTACTATGATGACTATGTGAAATCCGGCCGGTATGCGGCAAGCCCCATGTTCACGCATCTGGGCCGCGAATTCGGAGAGCTCGCGGGCAAACACTTCGGCATTATCGGCATGGGCGCCATCGGCAAACGCGTGGCCTCGGTGGCCTCAGCCTTCGGCGCGGAGATTGTCTACACCTCAACCTCGGGAAAGAACCTCAATGCCGGCTACCGGCACCTGCCGGTGGATGAATTGCTCGCCCTGGCCGATGTGGTGTCCATTCACTGCCCGCTGAACGACGAGACGCGCAATCTCCTTGGCGAGGCGCGGCTGGGGCTCATGAAGCCCACGGCGTATCTTTTGAATATGGGCCGGGGCGGCATCGTGGACGAGGAGGCGCTGGCCCGCCTGCTCGATGACCACCGGATTGCCGGAGCGGCGCTTGACGTCCTCGCGGCTGAACCCATCGCAAAAGACAGCCCGCTCTTAAAGGTCCGCGACAGAGATAAACTCTACATCACGCCGCATATCGCCTGGGCCGGCGTGGAAGCCCGCCGCCGGCTGGTCGACCGCACAGCGGAAAATATCAGGAGCCACTTCGGCCTGTGACCGGAGAGGGGTGAGACCCCGCGGGCGGCGCCGGCAGCGGGTGCTTCGGCAGGATCCGGTATTTTTTGTATATCCTGCACAAACAATCAAGAAAGGAGAAGGCAACATGGGGAGGAACAACAGGCACACCCTGATGATTGGCACGGTCCTGGTGATGATTTTAGCCGTTTTCGGAACGGGGAATGGTTTGGCCAAAGGAGACGAGACAGCAGTCGACAAGGTCCGGCTCGCATTCAACGCCGCCTACAGCGCGGGCGACGCCAAGGCAATCGCCTCGCTGATCGACCGTGATGCGGTCTTTCTGCCGCCTGCCGGCGAGCAGGCGATTATCGGAGCACAAAAGATCGCCGCCCGTTACGCCGCTTTCTTCGAAAAGACGCATTCCGCCTTTGAGCTCAAGCCGGGGAAAATAGAAATCTGCGGCCAGTGGGCATTTCTCAGTGGATCCTGGAACAGAAAGGATTCCGCCAGAGCCGGAGGCCCGATGATGCAGCATGGCGGCTACTACATGATGGTCCTGAAAAAGCAATCCGACGGAAGCTGGAAGATCGCGAGAGACATCTGGAACGACGTCCCCAAACCCTGAGAGGTACACAGTTTCTTTCGGTTGACGCCGGTGGGGGGGACGGGGCGGCCCGGACAGCTCTCCCCGTCGCGCACCGACCGTGTACTAAAGAGCGAATGCAATTGTCCAACCTGAAATATCCGGGAATCGCGATCCTGGCCATCCTTGTCGTGCTGAGTCTATGGATGGACGCCTCCGCCCAAGCCGGTGCGGCGCAAAGAAAAGATGCGGCCGGACCATGGACGGTTTCTCTGGAGACGAAGTATTTCTTCCAGAGCCACACCTCCTATGAATTCGGGAATCCCTTCCCTCCTTATCAGACGCCGCTCAGCCGGCTGGAATTTCCATTAAACAGCTGGTGGGCGGGCGCGTCCCTGCGCCGCGAATTTTCCCGCTTTTCCGTGGGCGTCGAAGTCTTCCGCAATCTATCCGGCGAAGCCGAAGGAAAAATGATGGATTCCGACTGGGACGACGAGGAGCGGCCGGTTCTCAAAACGATTTATTCCGACTCTTCCTGCCGCATGGAGCAAAGTTACATCGTGAGCGGCGACGTGGATCTCAAAATAGCGGACTGGCTGGGTCTGCCCAAGTGGCTCGACCTCCGGCCCGCCGCCGGATTGACGTGGCAGCGGTTTTCTCTGGTGACGCATGACGGCGTGCAATACAATCTCACCCCGGAAGGGATCACCACAACGCCCCTGCCGGGAGACGGCATTGCTTTCCGGCAGACCTACTGGCAATTCTTTGTCGGCTTCAAAACCCTGTTTGATCTGGGAAAGCCGTTGCGCCTGGCCGGCCTGAAAATTGAAACGCAACTGGACTGGGCTTATGTCGCAGGCGATAATGAAGACCATCATCTGCTCCGGGCGGGAAACCGCCTGACGCAAGAAAATACGACCGGCGAGGCCTGGCATGCCCTGGTGAATTTAAAAATCGGACTCACATCAAATCTGAACGCAACGCTTTGCGCCGAATACCGGCGCATCGCCACCACCGGCTCCCACCGTCTCGTCAATGAAACCTTCGGCGTCGATTTTAAATTTTACCATGGCGTTAAAGTGTGGTCGGAGCAAACGAGCATCACCATGGGGCTGGAATATACGTTTTAGCGAAGGGCGCCCCCGAGGGGGGGGTCCAGGCACGGGCGTCAGGAGCCGGCGTAAGGACAGGGCTGGTTCCTCTCCACATAAGCACAATCCCTTTTGCAGGGTTCGATGTGCACCATCACTTCACTGTCCGCGATGACGGCGGCGATGTCATCTTTCACAGCCGCCGAAATCTGATGAGCTCTTTTGATCGAAAGATGGTCCGGCATGACCAGATGGATGTCCACAAACTGTCTTCGTCCGGCCGACCGCGTCCGGATATTTTTAAAATCACAGTACCGGTCATAGTGGCTGGCCAGTGTTTTAATGACATCCATCTGACTGGTTTCGCCGATTGACGCATCCAGAAGTTTCATGAAGGCTTCCCGCAGCAGACGTCCCGACGGGAGGGTAATGAGCGCACTCACGATCAGCGTGGCCACGGGATCGACGTACCGGGCCAGCGTCGGAAATCCGAAATAATTAAAAGCCATCACCAGAGCAAACGCCAGTGTAATGGACAGCGAAATAACCCCTTCCAGCCGGAAATGAAGCCCTTCGGCTTTCAAAGCCGGCGACGCATGCTTTACGCCCAGCTTCAGGATAAAATGGGCGCCCCAGAAGTTGATGATGATGCCCAAAAAACTGGTGGCCATGCCGACAAACGGCGAATGGACGCCCGCACCCGGCCTGATCAGACTCAGTACGGCCTGAACGGACATGGCCAGCGCGAGCCCGATTAAAACGACGCCTTCGATGGCTTCCGTTACATTTTCGACTTTACCGTATCCGTAATTGTGGAGCAGGTCGGCCGGTTTGCTGGACATCCGGATGGCATAATACAGGATGCCGGACACGCCCAGAGCGACGACCGATATACCCAGGTCGGCGGCAACGGCCAGAGAATTGACGATCAGCAGCGTGATCAATTTGATGACAAAAAGAATCACGTTGCAAATGAGACTGACCCGAACCGCAACCATCATTCCGCTATCCATTTTCATGGTTTTCCCCTTACACCGATTCGGGACTTTAGACAATTGGAAATTCGGCGTTCGCGGCCTCTTCCGGACCGGACGTCTTCTTCCGGCGCGGCGGACGCGCCCCGAGCGCCAGAATCACGCAGACGAAAATAAGCGCCGCTGTCACCCCAAAAGGCAGAGCGTAGCTGCCCGTCGCATCGTAGAGTAAACCGGCCAGAAGCGGACTCGAGGCACTGGCGAGCGTCACCACCGGCGTGGTCCAGCCGACGATCCGGGAGAAGTGCCGGCGTCCGAAGTACGCGCCCATCGTATGGGGCAGGAGAACGATCATCCCGCCGAACCCGATACCGGTCAGAATGGAGTACAGGTAGACAAAGACGATATCCCGCGCGTTCATGAGCGACAGCAGTCCGAGCCCGAGACTGCTCATGAAAGCCGCCGACAGATACCGGCTGTCAAACCGCATGCCCAGAACTCCACCGAGCATTCTGCCCAGAATACTCATCCCCAGCATCAGCCCCAGAGCGGACGCGGAAGCAAGCGGGGAATACCTCAGGTCTTGGAGGTAGGCCACCTGATGGGTCGTGAGCATGGTGGTGGCAAACAGAAGCACGGAAAACAAGATGAGCAGGATCCAGAGCACCGGCGTCTTAAGCGCATCGCGCACGCTCCAGTCTTCCCGGGTGTGATAGACGTGCCCCGTCGCCGTCCGGTGCCACTGGTCGAACTGCTCCTGCGAGGCATGCCCGTCGGGAAACTGACCTTCTTCTTCCGGCGTGTTGCGGATCAGGAGCCCCGCCAGCACAACGCCTAAAAGCAAATGGATTCCAGCCAGTGAGACCCATGCGAAGCGCCAGGAAAGGCCCGTAATGAGGGCGCTGATGAGGGGGGGGAGAAAGAAGCCGCCGGCGCCGCCGGCGGCAAACAGAAGCCCGAGGGCCAGCGATCGTCTCTTGACGAACCAGTGGTTGATGACGGTCGTCGTGGCCAGGAATTCGGCAAAGGCCAGAGCAAGCCCCGCCCCAACACCGAAAAAGAGATAAACCTGCCAGATGTCCCGGACCTGCGACATCCCCAGCAGTCCGATCACGGCGATCACATTCCCCAAGACAATATTTTTCCGCGCGCCGAAGCGGGCGATGGTCCAGCCGGCCAACGGCCCCAGCATGCCGCCGATGATGAGAAAGAGAGTATAAGGACCGGAAAGCACCGAACGGCTCCAGCCAAACGTTTCGCTCATGGACGGCAGAAAGACGCCGAAGGCGTATGTAACATCCCCGCAGATGCCGCCATAGGCAAGCATGACGCCGGCCAGCGTCAACCAGCCGGAAAAACGGGGCTGTTCTTGTGAAAGTGCGCCAGTCATGAGTATCCGGTAATCGTCGATTTTTGTGAAATGAGGGTATAGGAAGAACGGCCCCGCTGTCAATCAATAAACTACAATGCTATGATTTTATTATATTTATTTTACATTGCAAAGGCAGGGAAAAGCGCTACAATAGCCGTGCCTGCAATGCAAGCATTGAAGATGCACCCGAGCAGGAGAGGTTAATGATATGACAGGATCGGATATTCTGGTGGTTGTGCCGCACGGCGGCGTGGCCATTCCGCCCGAAATCTCCCTTGAGGACCTGACGGGCGATTTTGCCGCACTGCTGAAGAATATCGACTGGTACACCCAATGGCTCTATGATTTCCGTGATATCCTGGCCAACCGGCAGCTCGTGTTCCCCTACTGCAGCCTCCTTTTGGAAGCCAATCGGGATCCGGCCGAGATTGAAGAGAGCGTTCCGCTCAACGATGTTTTCGGCCGCAAGATCTACCGCACCGGCTATGAACCGTCGGCCTCCATGCGGACAGCCTGGTCGGAAAAATATCTCAAACCCTTTCACCGCAGCATCGAAGAAATTATTTCCGCCGGCGCCGGTCTGGTCGTAGACGGCCATTCCACGATCACCGCCCGCGGCATGGCCGACAATCAAATCGACCTGATGAATTTCCAGCATACGGATCGCGATGAAAAGCCGCTCTACTATTGTCCGGACATCATTGTGGAAACGTATGCGGCCGAATTGAGAAAACGCCTGCCCGACCTCCTCATCACCGTGAATGCTTCGGACTATGTCAAGGTTCACGGCCATGTCTGCGCCGCCCATTCGGTAAACGCTTTGAAGCGGATCGGCGCGCGGGCTCCCTCGTTTATCCAGGAGACGAACGACCGTCTTTTCATGAACGCCGACCAAACGCCCGACATCAGCCGGATCAATAAGCTCCGCCGGGCTTTTGCCGAATCGCTCACCCAAACCCTCCAATCGCTGCAGGAATCGCAGAGCATGTCGATGATCGATCTGCACATCGGCAAACAAACCTATGAATATGACTGCGGCGCCCAGGCGCTGCAAACCGTGATGAATTATTACGGCGTGGAAGCGAGCGGGGATGAATTGATCAGAAAACTGGGCACGTCCGAAGAAGGCACGCCGCCGCAGGCGATGATCGCGGTCGCGCAAAGCTACGGCTTCGATGTTAAATCCGGATCGCAGTGGTCTCTCAATCAGGTCAAACAGTACGTCGATGCGGGAACACCGGTCATTGTCCTGCTTCAGGCCTGGGCCGACCGTTACATGGCGCTCGACGACTGGCGCCGCGATTGGGACGACGGCCATTACGCGATCGTCATCGGTCTGAACAAAGATGTGCTGCTTTTTGAAGATCCCGCAACGATTCGCCGGACGTGGCTCAGGGAACGCGAGTTTCTCGCGCGCTGGCATGACATGGACGTCAAGACGGGCGAAAAGTATGAGCACTTCGGCATGGTGCTCCTCGGCAAGCAGCCGGCCAAACTATCCCTGGAACATATGGATTAATGCCGAATGACGGGCAGCAGGGAATGGTCTTGCCCCGCATGGGTGGTCGTGACCGTTCCCTGCCTTAAGCGAAGTGCGGCTCCAGTTGGCTGAAATCGACCGACCCGAGGTGCCGCACATTTTTATGAAACTGCCGGATCCCCTGGGCAACGTCCCGAAGCTGCCCGGTCGAGGTGACGATGCAGACATTCGTATGGGTCAGCTTGTTTACATCTTCGGAAAGAAAATCAAAATACCCGGTAATCATGGCTTCCAGGATTCCGGCGGTGGTCAATCCGGACCGCCCTTCGCCCGGCAGATCGAATGCAAAATCCCGGATCTTCATTTTGTCCATCGTCCCGGCAATGTCGTATGCGGCGGAGTATACCCGGTCGTAGGAGATATCATCCAGACAGCCCATCCCGAACAGCAAAAGCAGATCCGAACCGATGCGCTCCGGATAAGGAATCGCCACTTTTTCTTTAACCTCGCCCGCGATATGGCCTTCTTTGATTTCCCGGGAAATCATACCATTTAACCGCCAATCGATGAAGCCGCACACACCCCGCGGCGGTTTTTCATCGCTGAAGAGGCCGAGCGCCAGGCATTTATGCCTTTGCCGGTCGGGCGGCTGGGTCGATAGGTTTAGCTGCATGATTTTTAGTAATTTTCAAATTGAGGGCATCCAGGATGCCGTTGATGAACGAACCGGAATTTTCCGATCCGAATGTTTTCCCCAAATCAACCGCTTCATTAATGCTGACTTTGGGCGGAATATCATCGCAGTAAAGAAATTCGTAAGCGGCCATCCGCAAAATACTGATGTCCACTTTGGACATCCGGCCAAGCGACCAGTTGTCGGAGCAGCCGGCAATGAGCGAATCGAGTTCTTCCCGGTGATGCCAGGTCCCCTCGACCAGCGTGGAGGCAAACTCTTTAGCCGATTTGGGCGCGACAAAATTACCCCAGAAAAGCTCCTGAGCTTTTTCTACATCCAGCGTGACAAAATTCAAACTGTAAAGAACCTGTAAGGCAACTTCGCGCGCCTTTCTCCGTCCCTGCATCTAATCCTCAAATCCCGAAAGCGCCCCGGATATCTGCGCCGTTCCTTTCTTGCTATGCGTTCATTTTCTTGAACAGATCGACCATTTCAATAGCCGCCATCGCCGCGTCCGCGCCCTTATTGCCGGATTTCGTGCCTGCCCGCTCAATGGCCTGTTCGATCGTGTCCGTCGTCAGGACACCGAAAACCACCGGAATCTCCGCCTCGAGCCCCACATGGGCGATGCCTTTGGAAACTTCGGCGCTCACATACTCAAAATGAGGCGTCGCGCCCCGAATCACCGCGCCCAGACAGATCACCGCGTCAAAGCGCGCGCTTTTCGCCAGCTTCTTGGCCGCGAGCGGCAGTTCGAACGCGCCGGGCACCTTGCAGATCACAATGTCCTTCTCGTCCGCCCCAGCCCGGATCAGCGTATCCACCGCGCCTTCGATGAGCCGGCCGCTGATGAAATCGTTGAACCGGCTGGCGGCCACCGCGAACTTCATCCCTTTGGCAACAATCTTTCCTTCAATTATTTTCGGCATGTTTTGAGCACCATCCTTGTTTAGAATTATTTACTGTGGCGCCGGGCGCCTTACCGCTTTTAAAGCTCCAGGATATGACCCATCTTGCTTTTCTTGGTGGTCATATAGCGGATATTTTTTTCATTGGGCGGAATTTCAATCGACACCCGCTTGGTCACCTCAATCCCGTATCCCTCCAGTCCGACGATCTTCTTGGGATTGTTGGTCATCAAACGCATTTTATGCACACCCAGATCCGCCAGGATCTGTGCGCCGATGCCGTAGTCCCGCAGGTCCGCCTTGAAGCCCAGGGCGATGTTCGCTTCCACCGTATCATGGCCTTCATCCTGCAGGGCGTAAGCTTTGATCTTGTTGACCAGGCCGATCCCGCGCCCTTCCTGGCGCATGTAAACGATGACGCCCTTGCCTTCTTCTTCGATCATTTCCATCGCCCGGTGCAGCTGGTCGCCGCAATCGCAGCGCGCGGAGGCGAAAATATCGCCGGTGCAGCATTCTGAATGCACCCGGACCAGCACCTCGTCGGTTTTTTTGATTTCGCCTTTCACGAGGGCAATATGCTGCATATCATCCACGTCGTTTTCGTAGACGACGATTTGGAAATCCCCGCCGTAGAGCGTCGGCAAATCGGCCTCGGCAACCCTCCGGATCAGCGATTCATGCTGCATCCGGTAATCAATCAGGTCGGCGATGGTACAGATTTTCAGGTTATGCTCGCGGGCGAAAATCTCCAGGTCCGGCATCCGCGCCATCGTACCGTCGTCCTTCATGATCTCGCAGATCACGCCCGACGGGGTCAATCCCGCCAGCCGGCACAAATCAACCGACCCTTCGGTCTGGCCGGTCCGCACGAGGACGCCGCCCTTGCGGGCGAGAATCGGAAAGACATGGCCCGGGCTCACGATATCGTCCGGCTTCGCCGCGCAATTCACCGCGGTCAGAATCGTCGTGGCGCGGTCCGCCGCCGAAATGCCGGTGGTTACACCGTGCCGTGCTTCGATGGAAACGGTGAACGCCGTGCCGAAGCGCGCCTGATTGTCTTTGACCATCAGGTTCAGCCTCAAGCGGCTGGCGATTTCTTCATTGATCGTGAGGCAGATCAAGCCGCGGCCCAGACGCGCCATAAAATTGATGGCTTCCGGCGTCACGAACTGCGCCGCCATGCAGAGGTCGCCTTCATTCTCCCGATCTTCATCATCCACCAGGATAACCATTTTCCCGTTGCGGATGTCTTCTATTGCTTCCGAAATTTTACTAACTGCCATTTTTCTTCCTTCTTATTTGATATAGCCGTGTTCGACGAGAAAGTCCTTATCGATTCCCCGCGGTGTTTGCAATAACTTTTCCACATACTTTCCCAGAATATCCGTTTCGATATTCACCCACTCGGCCTCTTTCCTGGTAACCAGCGTCGTGTTGGCGGCCGTGTGGGGAATAATATTAACATAAAACCGACCTTTTTCAAGCTTGTTCACCGTCAGGCTGATTCCGTCGACAGCCACCGACCCCTTTTCCACAATATACCGCGACAGGAGCGGCGGAGCCTCGATAGCAAAGATAATGGAACCCGACTTCTCGGTCCGGGAGAGAATCCGGCTGATCCCGTCGACATGCCCCAGCACAAAGTGGCCTCCCAAAAAACCGCCGACGCGCAGCGACTTTTCGAGATTCACCCTGTGGCCGGCCTGCAGATACTTGAGAGTCGTCCTGGTCAGTGATTCAGCGGAAACGTCGGCCGTGAAGCTTCTGGCGGTTCGGGACGTCGCCGTCAGGCAGGCGCCGTTCACCGCGATGCTGTCGCCCAGTGAGACCTCCTGAAGGTCAATGGCCGTCTCCACCTCCAGAACGGCGTCCGCGCCCGTCATGGTCAGACGAACCACCTTGCCCAATCCTTCGATAATCCCGGTAAACATGACTATTTTTTGCCCTTGCTTAACAAATCTTTCAACTCGGACATGAATTCGCCCACGTCGCGAAACTGCCGATAGACCGACGCAAACCGCACATAGGCCACGCCGTCGAGTGTTTTGAGTTCGTTCATCACTTTTTCGCCGATCATCGACGACGGAACCTCTTCGCCCTGAAACTCCTGACAGGCCGCTTCCACATTTTCGACGATTTTTTCAATATCCTCCGTGCTGATCGGCCTTTTTTCGCAAGCCGTTCTCACGCCATTGCGGATCTTTGTCCTGTCGAAAGGTTCGCGCCGGCCGTCCTTCTTCACCACGATCGGCAAAATGTCCTCAACGTACTCATAGGTCGTAAAGCGCCGTGAGCATCCGAGGCATTCGCGGCGGCGGCGGATGGCTTTGCCGTCTTTGCTGATCCGCGAATCAATCACTTTGTTTTCCGCGTTGCCGCAAAAAGGACATTTCATGATTTCGTCTCACCCCGATCCTTTATCCCGCCGCAAGCTGGACGACGTCGATTTGGGCTTCCCTGAACATTTCCGCGGCCAAACGGTCGCTGTAACCGTCGCGGATAACGATGCGTTTGACGCCGGCATTGATGATCATCTTGGCACAGATAACGCAGGGGTGATTCGTGCAGTACAGGGTGGAATCCTTGGCGCTGACACCGTGCAGAGCGGCCTGAATGATGGCGTTTTGCTCGGCATGCAGACCGCGGCACAATTCATGCCGTTCACCGGACGGAACCTGAAGCTGTTCGCGCAGGCAGCCGATCTCCAGGCAATGCTGCATTTTGGAGGGAGCGCCGTTGTAGCCGGTGGCCAGAATTCTCCGGTCGCGCACCAGACCGGCCCCGACCGCCCGTCTCAGACAGGTGCTGCGCCTGGACACCAGAGCCACGATGTCGAGGAAATAGGTATCCCAGTCGGGACGGGAATTGATTTTATCCGAGGCGCTAGGCGACGGTTCGCTTTTTTCCGTCATATTGCTCGCTTTCCGAAGAGCCGCCTGACGTGTGCTCCGACGGGTTCCCCGCTATCCCTTTATTCTTTGCGCATACAGCGGAAACTTATCGCAAAGCGTCTTGACTTTCTCGGCCACGGCTTTGATGGTTTGCTCATCATTGATGTGATTGATCACGTCGGCAATGAGTGAAGCGATCAGGCGCATCTCATTTTCCTTCATCCCGCGGGTCGTCAGCGCCGGCGTACCGATCCGGATGCCGCTGGTCACCATCGGCCCCTGCGTATCGAACGGAATGCCGTTTTTGTTGACGGTGATCGCAGCGCGATCCAGGGCTTCCTGAGCATCCTTTCCCGTCACGCCCTTGGACGTCAGATCCACAAGCATCAGGTGATTATCCGTGCCGCCCGATACGATGCGGAATCCGGAATTTTTGAGTTCGTCCGCCATCGCCTGCGCGTTTTTAACAATTTGCTGCTGATAGGTCTTGAAGTCCGGCATCAGCGCTTCCTTGAGGGCCACGGCCTTGGCGGCGATGACGTGCATCAGCGGACCGCCCTGCATGCCCGGAAAGACGCGGCTGTTGAGAATCTTGGCGTAGGGTTCCTGGCACATGATCAACCCGCCGCGCGGTCCGCGCAGCGTCTTGTGCGTCGTCGTCGTGACATATTCGCACACGGGAACCGGCGAGGGGTGCAGCCCCACGGCCACCAGTCCGGCAATGTGCGCGATGTCCGCCATGATGACCGCACCGACTTCGTCGGCCACGGCGCGGAATTTGTCGAAGTCAATGGTCCGCGGATAGGCGCTCGCGCCGACCACGATCATTTTGGGTTTGCTTTCCCGGGCAATTTTGGCCAGTTCATCGTAGTCGATCATTTCGGTGTCGCGGTTGACCCCGTAAGGAACGATCTTGTAAAACTTGCCCGAAAAATTGGCCGGAGAGCCATGAGACAGATGGCCGCCGTGCGACAGGTTCATGCCCAGAACCGTATCGCCGGGTGAACAGGCCGCAAAATAGACGGCCATGTTGGCCTGCGTTCCGGAGTGCGGCTGAACATTGACCGCGTCGCAGCCAAAAAGTTGTTTGCAGCGTTCGATCGCCAGCGTTTCGACGATATCCACGTATTCGCAGCCGCCGTAGTACCGCTTTCCGGGGTAACCCTCGGCGTATTTATTGGTCATGACCGATCCCTGAGCTTCCAGAACGGCTTCACTGACAAAATTTTCCGACGCGATGAGCTCCAGCTTTCCCGCCTGGCGCTTCGTTTCCAACTGAATAGCCTTTGCAACTTCCGGATCAACTTGATCTAAAATGGACATGAATAAAAAATCCTCCCCAACGATTACTCGGTATATTTCTTCAACACAATGACTGCATTCACGCCGCCAAACCCAAAGCTGTTGGACAGGGCGATATTTATATTCTGACGGCGGGCGACATTCGGCACAAAATCCAGATCGCCGTCCACATCCGGATCTTCCAGATTAATGGTCGGCGGAATAATGCCTTCCTGAAGCGCCTTCGCCGTAAAGATCGCTTCGACGCCGCCTGTGCCCCCCAGCATATGCCCCGTCATCGACTTGGTCGAACTGACGAGCAGCTTTCGCGAATGGTCTCCGAAAAGATTCTTGATGGCCTGAGCTTCGTAAAGATCATTGAGCGGCGTAGAGGTGCCGTGGGCATTGATATAATCGATATCGGTCACGGCGAGGCCGGCGTCTTTGATCGCCACCTGCATGCTGCGGCCGGCGCCTTCATGTCCCGGAGGCGGCGCCGCCAGGTGGTAAGCGTCGGACGTGCATCCGTATCCGATGATTTCAGCGTAAATTTTCGCGCCCCGCTTCCGGGCAAAGGACAGTTCCTCCAGAATCAGCACACCGCAGCCTTCGGCGATGACAAAACCGTTGCGTCCTTTGTCGAAGGGGCGGCTGGCTTTTTGCGGTTCGTCATTAGACGTGGACAGGGCGCGCATGGCGCAGAACCCGCCGACACCCAGCTGCGTTACGGCCGCTTCGACGCCGCCGGTAATCATGGCGTCCGCATCACCGTGAGCGATGATCTTGTAGGAGTCGCCGATCGCCGATGTGCCCGCGGCGCAGGCCGTGACGGAACAGTTGATGGGGCCCTTCGCGCCGAAACGCATCGAAACGTGGCCGGATGCCAAATTGGCCAGAATGGCCGGAACACCGAAAGGCGACACTTTGCGGGGGCCCGAGCTGTGGAGAACCAGGACTTGCTCTTCGATGGTGCACGCACCGCCGATGGCGGAACCGATAATCACGCCCACGCGCTCGGCAATTTCGGGCGTCAGCGTCAGAGCGGCATCTTCCATCGCCATCTGCGCGGCGGCCAGCGCATAAATGGCAAACGTGTCGTAGCGCCGGACTTCTTTCTTATCGACATATTGCGCAGGATCAAAGTTCTTAATTTCCCCGGCAATTCGGGAACTGAATGCGGAGGCATCAAACCGGGTGATGGGACCAATGCCCGATTTTCCCGCACAAGCGCCCGTCCAGGATTCCGAAACGGAGTTACCCAGGGGAGTGAGGGCCCCGAGGCCTGTTACCACAACACGCCTTTTCATGAAAAATGATCCTGATTTAAAGAATTAGCTGATACCTTTTTTCTGGAGAAAATCGACAACGTCCTTGATGGTCCGGATTTTTTCCAGCTCTTCATCGGCAATTTCCACTCCGAAGACTTCTTCCATCTCCATGATGAGCTCAACCAGATCCAGAGAGTCGGCGCCCAGATCATCAATGAAAGATGCTTCCAGTTTGCACTGCTCCTGCGTTACGTCCAACTGCTCCATAACAAGTTTGATGACTTTTTCTTCTAATGGTGACATGAATTCCCTCCTGCAGTCCAAGATTAGACCCAAAAATATACAAGTGCTGCTTTATTACCTGTTTTTGAAAAAAATTTCCTTATTTTTTTCAAAGCGAAAGATGTCTTTGAGCGAAATTCCGTGATCGGCTTTCCAGGGTCGGAAAGCTTATGGGGGCAGACCGCCGCGTAAGCTCAACACTTGGCCGACAGGGCTCCCGGGGCTCACTGACATAATCTACTTTGAACGACCGGCCATCGAAACCGTCCCCGGGCGCAATAAACTGCCAAAAAAGCGGCCGGCTATTTAGGAAATCTTTTCCGCCGAAACGACTTCCCGGCCTTTGTACGTGCCGCAATTCGGGCAGACACGGTGAGGCATCTTCGGCTCACTGCACTGCGGACAAACCGACAGGGAAGGCTGTTTTAAGAAATCGTGCGCCCGGCGGGTATTGCGTCTCGTCTTGGAATGTCTTTTTACTGGATTTGGCATGGCAAAATATCCTTCTTTAAAATAGTTTAATTTTTGACCCTAAATTTTTTCAACACGGCCAGGCGGTCGTCCACGACGGGCGACTGGCAGCTGCAGGAACCTTTATTTAAATTCGCGCCGCAGTGAGGGCATAACCCCTTGCAGTCTTCGGCGCAGAGAATCTTCATGGGCGCCTGCAAAACGACCTGCTCACAGATCATGGGTGCAAGATCGATAAAATCACCGCGGTAATAGCTCGTTTCCAGTTCCTGTGCAGTGAGTTCCAGATCATCGGCGGTCTCGGCTTTTTCCGGGACCAGCGTGTAGGCAAACTCTCCGCTTACGGGAATCGTCGCCGGTTCCAGGCAGCGGTCGCATGCCTGAGCGATCTCGGCGGCCATTTCCCCCCGGATATAAATCGTGTCGCCCGATCGGGTGACGAGGCAGGTGACATCCACCTTGACCAGAGAAAACTCGGGGAGCTCGGCTGCGGAAAAACATCCTTTGAACCACTGCGCGCCTTCGGAAAAGGTCAGGTGCAGCCCCTCTGCGGGAAGAATCGTCAGATTAATTTTCAAAGAATCGGACATGGAACCCAAACTGCCTTTTAAAGTATTAGCCTGCCGCGCTAAGCCGGTGAGTAAATGATAAAATCACCGCATTGTCAAGAACAATTTGCGTAACTTACGGCAAAAGTCGCTTGACAAATACCGGGCGGCAACCCTATAACGTCGCAAAAATAAGGGAAACATCATGACCACCAAAATTCGCACCCGCTTTGCCCCCTCCCCGACCGGTTACCTGCACATCGGCGGAGCGCGAACCGCTCTTTTTAATTGGCTTTTTGCACGACACCACGACGGCGAATTTGTCCTGAGGATCGAAGACACCGATCAGCAGCGTTCGACCGACGCGTCCACAAAGGCCATTCTCGACGCCATGGCGTGGATGGGCCTTTCCTGGGATGAAGGACCGTATTTTCAAGCCGAGCGCGTCGACCTGCACCGCGACATGGTGCAGAAGCTGCTTAACGAAGGCAAGGCCTACGTCTGCACCTGCACGTCCGAAGAGCTCGAAACGAAACGGAAAGAAGCGTTCGCCACCGGGAAAAAACCCAAATATGACGGCACCTGCCGTGAAAAAAACTTAAAAAAATCACCGGGCAGCGTGGTGCGCTTCCGCGGAGCCCAAAGCGGCATAACCGTCGTGGAAGACCTCATTAAAGGCCACATCAGTTTCAATAACGACGAACTGGATGATCTGATCATCGAACGGGGCGACGGCTATCCCACCTATAACTTTGCCGTCGTCATCGACGACGCATTGATGAACATCACCCATGTGATCCGCGGCGACGACCACGTCAACAATACCCCGCGGCAGATTCTTCTGTATCAGGCCCTGGGATTTACGGTCCCTAAATTCGCCCATGTCCCGATGATCCTGGGGTCGGACAAGGCGAGGCTCAGCAAACGGCACGGCGCCACTTCCGTGATGGCTTACAAGGAAATGGGCTATCTGCCGGAAGCGCTCGTCAACTACCTGGTTCGCCTGGGCTGGTCGCACGGAGACCAGGAAATCTTTTCGCAAAAGGAATTAATCGACTATTTCGACCTGGACGCCGTAGGCCGGTCGCCCGCCGTCTTCAATCCCGAAAAACTGCTCTGGCTCAATGCACACTATATAAAGGATGCACCTCCGGCCAGGCTTAGGGAAGAAATGAAAGGTCTGTGGCCCGCCGGTACGGATACCGGCGACGCGGCATTCACGCAAAAAGTCATTGCCGATCTGCAGTCCCGCGCCAAAACGCTCCTGGAACTGGGAGAAGCGGCAGGCTTTTATTTTGCGGAGTCGGTTGGGTATGAAGAGCAGGCCGCTCAGAAATTTCTGGTTCCCGATGTGGCGGTGCATTTGCAGGCGATAGCCACGGCGGTTCCGGAAATCAGGAACTTCAGCAAGGAAGGACTGGAAGAATTCCTGAAGGCGTTTATTGAGGAGAGGAACATCAAGTTCAAAGTGATCGCCCAGCCGCTCCGGGTCGCGCTGACCGGAAAAACCGTCAGCCCGGGCATCGATGAAGTGATGGTCACGCTGGGCCGGGAGCGTGTCGTACGCAGGATCAATGACGCCGTAGCCTATATTGAGAAGCTGCATCCATAGATCCCCGCGGCCACGTTTCTTAATTACCGCTGCGGGCAATTTCATCTTGACTTTTCAAGTCGGATTGAATAGATACTCCCCTCTCAACTTCTCGATTGTTGAGAATGCGCAAGGACAGGACTCCTGGTTCCCGAACATGCCGTCCATGTTTGAATCCGGAGTCCGCAAAGCCAACATGGTCCCATCGTCTAGTGGTTAGGACGCTGGCCTCTCACGCCGGAAACCGGGGTTCAAACCCCCGTGGGACTACCAAACAATTGGAAATTATCCAGCGGATATTATTTTACCTTTTTTTCGCGTCATTAAGACCCGTCTTGTTTCAGATCATCGGTTACACAATCAAGGAAACGTCTGCCGGCGGTTAACCGCCATCAATGCCAATCCGTCCATTTGACGGCGGCGGCGGCGCCGACGCCCAGAGCCAACATGCCGAGGCTGATGAAAACGAATACTGAACCGGCCTGCCCATCGAAAAATGAAACCATCACGAACCCGCCCAGGACCGCGATCAGGAAACGCGCCGAACCGGCAAGCATAGGGAAGAACATTCTCCTTGCACCCTGGGAGGCGAAATAGAGCGCAATGCCGATTCCGAGGAATATATAGAAGGTCCCGACCGTGCGAAGATAACTGAATGCAGTTTCCAGCACGGCCGGATCCGTACTGAACAGCCCCGCCCAGATTTCCGGCCGGATCGCGACGGTGATTCCCACCGCTCCGGTCAGACAGGCTGCCAGTCCCGCTCCCATCCAGGCCACCTTCTTCGCCCGCTAAATGTTTCCAGCACCGATGCTTACCCCGACAATGGGAATGAGCGCGGAACCGAGCGCAAAAATGATCGGCACCTGCAGCATTTCCAGACGCATCCCGAGTCCATAGCCGGCCAGCGCGGCGGTTCCGAAGGACCCTACCAGACCGGTCAGGAGGACGGCCGCCGCCACGGTCTGAATGGTGTTGATGGATGAGAGCAGTCCAACGCCAAGGATGTCCCTGAAAAGGGAGCCGCTCAGTTCCAGTCCGCGCCAGTGAATCCGGAGACCGCCATGGCCGGCCAGAAGCCAGAAAGCGAAAAAGAAGGTGGCGGCACCGAACGTCAAGATGTACGAGATGCCGACGCCAACGATACCCATTTGGGGAAAAGGGCCCCATCCCAAAGCGAGCGCACCACATAGCGGGATATGCACGAAGGAGGTCACACTCAGGACCAGCGAGGGAATCAGCATGTCCCCGGTGCCCCGCAGGATGCTGGCCAGAGTGTTGCAGATCCAGATCACGATGGCTCCGCCGAAGATGACACTTGAGTAGGCGACGGCCTGGGACAGCACCTCGCCCTTGCCGCCGAGAAGACTGTAGAGTCCCGGACCTCCCAGAATCATGACCAGAGTAAAGATTAAACCGAAAGCAAGAGCGATCACGACGGCGTGGATGGCCAGGAGTTCCGCCCTCCTCGCGTTTCCTCCGCCGAGCGCGCGGGAGATCGATGACGAAACCGCCCCGCCCATGGCTCCCCCCGACATCATCTGCATCAGCATGATCAGGGGGAAGACCAGGGCAAGCCCGGCCAGAGCGGGCGTTCCGGCCCGGCCGATAAACCACGTTTCCGCGAAGCTAACCAGCGCCCAGATGAAGGCGAGAAAAATATTAGGCGCGGCCATGCGGCCCAAAACGGGAAAAATCGGCCCCTGCAGCAGAGCGAGCGTGCGCCGGTCGATTGAGGAGGGGATCTTTTCGACGGCATTTGACTCGAACGTTCTTTCCATCAAGACTCACTTATTCTTCTGCACCAGGTGCAGCTTAACTGTAATATTCATGAAACCCTGAGCAGATGCCGAAACCATGCTCTGCATAATTCGTCGCTTACGCGATCAGCACCACGAATCGACTTTCAATACAGACGATGAGCGAGGCGAAGCGACTTCTCTTTTTGCACTTCACCCATTCCAGACCGGGCGGTTGCCATTGGGAAAGCCAGCGCGGCGGTCAAGGCCGCCTCTTCGGGTGTAACCAGCTCTTCCGCCAGCGCATAAAACTCCGGGGGGTCCTTCCCCGGGTCCGTGCCCGCCCCCCGTTTTCATCGGGCCAGGACGTGATTGGTCGTCACATCCGCAATCAGTTTGTCGCCCTCACCGGAGGACCGTGGTTCTCACGATGCTCACGGTCTTGCCCCGTTTTACGAAAGTGGAAACCGCCTTAAACGTGCCGGCGGATTGGTTGCCGGCAAAATTGCCATTCAGATTGATGGCCAGGGGGAAGCCCTGCTGACCTTCGGCCACCCGGTCAGAACCCAGCACCAGCACCGTGGCGCAAACGTCGGCAAACCACAGCATGGCCCCGACGTGAACCGTTCCATAAGGATTCTTTATGCCCGCATGAATCGGCATTTGTCCGACCACCCGGTCTTTGGTTTTTTCGAGAATGGTGAATGCAATTGAACCTTCGATTTCCATCGCTTGTCCTTCCTCCAGCGGCGCTGCCGCCCCCTCCTGCTCCGGTTCTCGATCAAAGAGAATACCGAATGCAGCAAAGAGAAAACGACGCCGCCGACAAAGATATCGCTCTAATTTATAATGGGTATTACTTCAGCAGTTCAACACCCGCTGTATAGGCCTTATCCATAACCTCCCGGTTATTTTTTGCCGAATCCAGGTTCGCCATGCCTCCCGCCACAATGCGCCCGCCGACCTTGAAACCGAGGAAAGCAAGAACGCCTTCATTCAAATCGAAGGAGGAGGCAAACGAGCCGATTTCCGGCTGTCCCTGGGAATAAACGGTTAAGGCCTTTTTCCCCCTGATTTTGTTTCTGAACGCGCCCGGCTGACCATCCTTGAGATACATTAGGGCAAAAAGCCGGTCGATAAATGTCTTCATCTGACCCGTGATCTGAAACATAAAGACCGGCGTCCCGAAGACGACGGCGTCGGCGCTTACGATTTCATCATAAAGCGGCGTCATGCCGTCGGTCTGCGCGCATTTTCCTTCCGGCGTCAGACATTTGTAACAGGCCTGGCATCCCCGGATGCCCAATTCGTTGATATTGAATATCTTCGTTTCCGCGCCCGCTTCGGACGCGCCCCGCAAAACCTCGCTGACGATACTGGTCGTGTTCCCTTTTTTTCTTGGACTTCCGACAAACCCGACAACCTTCATGATTCTTCCTCCTTAATTTTTATTTTTATTAGGGACGGCAACCCCCATCTCCGTGCGGCGTGTCGCCCCGGTAAATCAGACTCTATCTTCTTTGCGCTCGGGATCTTTCCCGCACTCCCCGCAGACCCGGCGGCTTTCCTTCTGGTCAATGGTCCACAGGGCGGTCGGGCATGTGCTTTGCGGATGATGAACCGATCATTCCACAAGCAGCAGGCAATACTTATTTTGCGTTTCCGACTTTTCTTTCAACGTATGAATCGGAAAGCCGTTGTTTCGCGCCGTCCGGAAAACATCAATGCCGCATGATTCCATGGAAGGTCTTGCCCTGCGTCCGAAACGGCAGGGTTCATTCTTGATCTTCGCGCATTCCTTGCATGCTCCACAGGGGCCGGAGAGAAACGCCAGGGCCTTATAATACCCGTCCTTGAAAACCTGCCCTTCCAGTTCGACCAGGGCGTCCATCAACCGGGCGGCTTGTTCCCTGCGCCCGGGCGTCTTCGGCGCTTCGAGATGCAAGAGAATGGCCGATTCGTAATCATCAAGGACTTTTCTTGTCTCTTCCGCCGTCGGCGTATGCGGCGGGCAGGAATAACTCAAGCCGTAACCCGGGCAGCCGAACTGGCATTTCAACCGGACCCAGGGCGCCGTGACGACGCTTGCCGGGTCAATCGGTTGGGCCTGGGTAAATCCTTTCGCAACGGCATGGTCGCAATATTTTTTCAGATCGTTGCTATTCATTTTCTGTTCACCTCTTCATTCTTCCTTGCTCACATTCTGATTTTATTAGTGACGACCACATCTTTATAAGGCGTGTCGCCCCGGCAGCTCAGACACTTGTCGCCATCGCGCATCGGATAGGCCTCGCCGCAGGCCCGACAAACGTCCACCGGCCCCATTTTCTTCCGGCGGACTTTTTCCGGCAAAACCCGCACGTTCTGAATGCTGAAAAGGCCATGACCGGCTTCTTTGATCTGTCTGAGAAGCTCATCCGGATCCTGCTCGCTCTTCTTCTTTTTTTTGAGGTACCAGGCACGGATTTCCGGCCAGGCATCCAGTTTTAAAATATCCAGATACACCCGCACGCCATGGCCTGTGTATTTTTCATAAAGCGTCACGGCGAATTTACCGAAGGGAGCGATGGAGAGCCAGCCGTTCCCGATCGTGCAGGGCGTCAGGATCTGTATGGCGTCGGGCAGACACACCGGTGTTTCGCAGACGGCATCAAAAAACTCGCCCTCCGGAAGATGTTTCATGGCCAGATCAACCATCAATCCGCCGACGATTAAACCCGGCGCCAGATGGCCATGAAAAGACTTCACCAGGTGGAGATACTCTTCAAAAGAGTAAGTACAGATGTTCATTCAAACGGCCTCTACCCGGCAGGGCACGTACCACCCGCAGGTGGCGAGTGTTGATCAAAGTGCGTGACTGCCCATTATCAATTCCGTGCTCTATGCCGCTTCTACCCGGCAGGGCACGTAGCGGTGCATCGGCGTGCCGACAAAGTCTCGGTTCGTGTTTTTTGTTAATCGGTTAACGTTAGCGCCGTATTTAACGCCGTCGTAGACCAAACCAAATCCGTGCGGAATAATGACCTGACCTTTTCTCGCATCCTCGGTCACCTCTACCTCGATGGTTTCTTCGCCCGCCTCGGTGATAACCTTCACCGTTTGTCCATCGGAAAACCCGTATTTCTCCGCATCCGCCGGATGCATTGCCAAAGTGCAGGGCCGCCGGCCTTTGTTCCAGGCGGGATCCCTCATACCCGTATTGGCATTCATGTCCATGTGGCGTCCGGCCATCAGGAGCAATGGAAATTCAGCATCCATTATCAGCCGTTTTTCTTCTTCATCAGGCTTGATTCCCTGTATCCAGGCTTCCACCTCTGCAGCATGAATCCTGATCCTGCCGTCCTTTGTGGCCACGCGGCCAAGATTTTTCCCGATATCCTGTTTGCCGACCAGCACGCCTTCCGGGTGATCGATGGTGGCTTTGTAGAGGGCCAGCCCCTGGTTCGGTCCGACATCGAAGCCCACCCTTACCGCCTCTTCTTGCTTCATCCGGGAACGCTGCAATAAACCGGCGAAATAATTGGCCAGTTGAGCGGAACCGAGGGCATTGCCCAGTGTTTTGGCGACAATGAATGGCGCCATCTTCATGGTCTCGGGATGCTCCATGATGTAGCCTGTCAGCGCATCGCGGTATGCCCCCAGGCTGCCGCTTCCGGCGGCCTGGTATAGCGAGTCGGGCAGAACGGGAATGAGACCCATGGCATCGGCCAGGAGGGTGAAGATCTCTCCCGGTTCCTTCTGCTCTCCTTCAACCTCGACAACAGGTCGTCTCATCCGGTTAATGACCTCCAGAAATCCCTTGTTGGCTGTGGAGGGGATAATCGCGTCCGCCGGGCTCCAGGATTCGTAAGTTGACCGGCAGGGCAGGACATAGTGGGCCAACTTAGCGGTCTCGCTCATGGCGATCTCGGCGACCACCAGCAGATCAAGCCGTCCGAATGCGTCTTCATAGGCGGTCGTATCCGCATAAGACCGTAAGGGATTGGCGCCGAGGACGAAGACGGATCTGATCCGGTCGGGACGATCGCTTACGATCTCTTCCGGCATTACATTGGGGGGGAACGTCCCCGCGATGGCCGGGATATCGGTCACGGCTGTTCTCCACGTTTTGGGGTCATTCGGATCCGAATAGATCTTCTCGCCTACAAGGTAGTTTCCACCCGGCACGCCGATGCGTCCGCAGATCGCCAGTAACACCACGAGCAGATAGGATACAAAGGCGCTGTGTCGGTTCATCAGGATGCCCAGATCATCACGCAGGCAGGACTGACGTTTACCGAATTCCCGACAGACAAGAAGCACCTGGTCATACTCCAGTTCGCAGACTTTGAGCGCCGCCTTCACGTCAAATCCGGCGAACCAGGGGAGCATCTCCTGGAAGCCGCTCGCGTGCTTGTCGATGTATTCCTGGTTATACAGGCCCTCCCGAAGGATGATGGCAATCATCGATTTCAAAAGCAAAGCATCTGTACCCGGCCGCAGGGCCAGGTGAATATCCGCTATTTTCGCCGTTTCGGAACGCCTCGGGTCGATTACGATCAGCAGTTTGTTCGGATCTTTGGAGATTCCGGTCAGTACTTTCCTGGCCTGGGGGATTTGATGGCTCATCATCCCGTTCCAACCGAAAACCATCATCATTTCTGTATGCTTATAATCAGGCACCACCTCCAGAAGCTGGCTTCCCAATGTCAGCCCATGCGCCCAATACCGGCCGGCAAACTCCTGGTTGCCGGCTGAGTAATGGTAATGCGACCCCAGCGCGTCAACAAAGCCGATCAGGAAACGCCACGGGTAGAAGTTGAACTCCCCGCCTCCGACCATCGAAGCCAGGGACCGCGGCCCGTGCTCCTGAAGGAGCTTTTTGAGTTTTTCCGAGATCTCGGCGATGGCCTGATCCCAGCTGATACGTTCAAACTTGTTTCCTTCCCTCTTTAACGGGTACAGCAGCCGGTCCGCATTGTGCTGATGATAGGCGACGTTCATGCCCTTTCGGCAGATGTATCCTTCGCTGACCGGACTGTCCTTGTCGGGGCGGACCTTGACAATACGGTTGTTTTCAACATTCACTTCAAGATTGCAGCGGATACCGCATATTGCGCAAGTCGTCTTCTTCCATTCTTTCATGATACGCTCCTTTACTAAAATTCAGGCCGACCGGTTTTTAAATTTTGTTAAATCCAGCTAGCCTGGACAGCCTTCCTTAAGGCCTTGGCATCTTTCAGGGGCGGAGTAATCCCAGGCTTTTCGACCATGGTGATTTATTTCCTCCTTGCTTTTCCACCTGAGGTTCTTGAAAATTACTAAAAAAACGATCGATCAAAGTCTGTTAAGAAAACATTTCTGATGGCTTTCTCTTCAGGCATGCTTCACGTCATTTATTTCCCGATAAACCGGGCTTTGCCTGGTCCGTTTTCCAGGAACGATTTTACGCCCAGCGGAAGATCCTCTGTTTCAAAAATGCGGGGGGACAGTTCAAGAGTTAAACGATCAGCCTCGGCCAATCCCTTTTCTGCATAAGTATTGATAATCCGCTTTGAGCATCCGAGGGCAACCGTTGCGCCGTTGTCCGCCAAATTCTGCATATAGGCCATAGCTTTTCCGTTAAGTTCCGTTTCCGGCAGCAGCCGGTTGATGATATTCCATCTCTCGAAATCCTTAGCCGGGATGATGCGACCGCCAAGAACGATTTCCTTGGCGCGATTAACCCCGGCGCGAGCCGCCAGCCGCTGGGCACCGCCCCCGAAGGGCAGAGCGCCGATCGTTACTTCGACCTGTCCGAATAACGCATTTTCCGCCGCCCAAATCAGATCGAAAGCCAACGCAATCTCCAATCCGCCGGCAAAACAAAATCCTTTGACGGCAGCCATAGTCGGAAATGGAAACGCTTCGATGGTATGCAAGAGGGCATGAAATCCCGTGAATCTTTCTCTGGCGGCTGCGGGGCTCATGCCCAGAAAAATACTCACGTCGGCGCCCGCAGAAAAACTGCCCTCGTCCACTTTCAGGATCAATCCCCGCAGATGACGCTCGCCCGCCTTTCCCACGGCGTCGCCTAAATCTTTTGCCAGTTCATTGCCCAGCAGATTCAGAGGTGTGTCCGTAAGCGTAATGACACCCAGCGCACCAATCTGTTCGAATTTAACCTTTGCCATTTCATCCTCCTTTGAAAGTTTGAGTTGCCTTAGTCATTTGAACCAAGGGCCTTCTGCAATTCCTTCCTGCCTAGCGGGGGGATCGGAACCTCCTCCTTTTCCGTCATCACAATCGCCTCCATGGGACAGCCCACCGCGCAGACGCCGCATCCGAAACAACGGTCCCTATCGATGACGGGAAGAAGTTCGGGCATGGTCATCGCCTTGGCCGGGCATCGGCCCATGCAGGCTTCGCAGCCGGTGCACATTTCGGGATCGATGTGGGGTTGATAGCCGGAAGAGAGGGCCAGTCCCGGTTTGGGCTGGCCCAGGGCGTCTTTCAGGATCATGCAATGGCACGAACAACAGTTGCAGATAAAATCGAGATTCTGCACATTGAGCCCCGCATGGACCAGACCGGCCTCGGCGCATGTCCGGAGAACCTGCTTCGCCTCCTCCTTTGTCACCTGTCGCGCGACGCCACGCTCGATAAAGAATCGGGCGCCGTCGCCGAAGAGCATGCAGACTTCCATCGGCATGCCGCAGTCGTCCTTTTCGTTCAAGAGTTTGGCCTCATGACGGCAGAAACAGGTATACACAGCGATGGGATCAGCCTTTTCCAGATAGTCATTCATCTGATTAAAAGTGTGCACTTTCGATTCCGCCCGTATCGTCTCATGGATCGGGACGACTCTATTCTTCGGGAAACCGGCCCGCTCCGGAGGAGGGGTCATCTGGTCAAAAGCCGTTTTGTAGGCATGGATGAGATGGGCGATCCGGCGGTCCTTCTCCGTGAACTTCCCCCGCGCGAATTGGAATTCGAAGATGCCGGGAACAAACGGGACGGCGATATAAAAGCGGACACCCTCTCTGTTCACGGACATGCATAAAGATTTGTCGCACATCCCTTCGAGGATGGCCTCGACGTCTTTGGTCTGTTTTCCCAAGTTCTGGGCGATCGTCTGGGCAGTGCTCATCTTGGAGTTCATCGACGCGGCTATCCCCGCTTCCTCCGGTGTAAACAGTTCCTCCGCCAGGGCATAAAACTCCGGGATATCCTTCCCCGGATAGCGCCCCCCGCGGCGGGCCATCTCCTCGCACAGCAGTTGGTATGCTTCATCAATCATTTCGGCTCTCCTTCTTCTTTGCCTGTTCACGTTCCAGAACGACGCAATAGATCCCTTTCCCCTCGCGCCCGGGAGTGAAACATTGATTATCCGATAAGCACGTCGATTTTCGGCGGTCGCCGGCCTTCCAGCGGTTGATCAGGCCTGGTTCCCTGATGAAAGGCCGGCACATCGAAATGTAATCGGCAGCGCCTTCTTCCATAAGGCCCTCGGCCACTTCCAATGACCGCAGGCCGCCCACCAGGATCAGCGGGACGGGAATTCGTTTTTTAAAGGCCCGCGCTTCCTCCCGGAAATAGGCTTCGGATTCCACCGAATTGATGCCCGTGCGACTGGGCATCAATTTTCGGCTTCCGACTATGCCGCCGCTTAATTCAATGGCATCGACGCCGAAAGCGGCCAGGAGTTCGGCCGCCTGCAGCGAATCCGCGAGCGTTAATCCGTTTTCGATAAAATCCTGACCGTTCATTTTGACCAGGATGGGGAAATCGCTCCCGACGGTTTCCCGGACCGCCCGAAGCACATCAATAATGATCCGGGTGCGATTCGCCAAAGGACCGCCGTAATCGTCGCGGCGCCGGTTAAAGGCGGGGGATAAAAATTGATTGAGGAGATAGCCGTGCGCGGCGTGAATTTGAACACCGTCGAATCCTGACGATCTCGCCCTTGCGGCCGCATCGGCAAAAGCCGTTATAATATGCTGTATATCCGGCGCCGTCATTTCCCGCCGCGGCGAGTTCATGAGCCCGTCAAAATCGGAAACCACAAGCGGTGTCCGCCCGCTCACGGCTGCGGCGGCCGCCTGGCCGGCATGGGCCAATTGAGCCACGATCTTCCCGCCCGCCACATGGACCGCGGCGGTCATTTCTTTCAAACCAGCGATCAGATCATCTTTGTAGATGCCCAATTGCCACGGGCCGGCCTGGCCTTCCGGGCTTACGTAAGCGTGGGAGCTGATGATCAATCCCACGCCGCCCGTAGCCAGCGCGGCCATGGTCCGGCAAAGCTTCGGGGTCACGGCGCCGTCAGTGGCGGCCATTCCTTCCCAGGTCGCCGACCGTACAAAGCGGTTGGACAAAATCATATGATGGATATGACTCTCACCGAATAATTCATTCATTTTATTATTTATCCCTTCGTGTTTTTTTTATGGACGTGTTTCTCGTCGCCTTCAGGCACTCGGAAAATTTTCCGAAATTCATTGATCCGTGCCGGTGCTCCGGCCACCCGCAGGGATTCAAAAATCTCCCCGCGCTCGGCGCGGGGTACGGTGGTGAACGTGGCCAGAGTTTCCGGCGTTGTGTTGATCTTTATATCGGCGTCGGGCTCCTCCCCCATCGCACTGGTCCATTCATCCCCGGCGAAGGAAAGAAGATAGGTGCCCTGGGGAAATTTTATCGAATATACAGTCG
>SBEK01000224.1 GCA_009668925.1 Deltaproteobacteria bacterium | reverse complement strand
CCTCAATCCTTCGGAAACAGCTTATCCGCCAGGCGGTTGCTTTTTCGCGGCTCTGGTACAGCCGTAAATTCAACATATCATTTTGATCCCTGAATGCCAATTGCGTTATTGACTCCAGCGGAACCCCGAACCGCATTCGGGCAAAAACGTGTCCGTGTCATTGCGAGACTTCTCTCAGGTGGCGCGCGCCCCCTGACTAGGGGTGGCAATCCGACATCGTCGTTGCGAGGCAGAAAAAAGGCGGTTGAAGGAAAATACTTCAACCACCTGAATGCTAGAGCTGATAATCGTCATCTATGGTTATTGAACTATTTAAGGATGCCCCCATTGGTTCCCCAAGATTACTTCTTCCTTTTCTTGGTATCGCTTGACATTACTAACGCATCGTGTTAGCAATCAGCCATGATTAAGACTTTCGGATGCAAGGAAACGGAGAAAATTTTCAATGGGCGGTTTTCGCGCAAATTTCCCAATGCCATTCAGAAGGTTGCTCTGAGGAAGCTGACGCAAATTCATGCCGCTGAAGCACTCGACTTTCTCCGTGTACCCCCAGCCAATCATTTGGAGCGGCTGACTGGTAACCGAAAAGGTCAGCTAAGCATCCGAATAAACGATCAGTGGCGTATATGTTTTACTTGGAAAAACAGCCACGCGTTTAACGTCGAAATCGTTGATTATCATTGAAGGAGAATGGTTATGAAAAGAGACATGCCCCCTATTCACCCTGGTGAAATCCTTTTGGAAGAATTCTTGAAGCCGATGGGGATTACGCAATACCGGCTCGCAAAATCTATCGGTGTTCCCCAGCGCCGCATCGGTGAAATTGTCGCCGGCAGACGCGCTATAACAGCGGATACCGCCCTAAGGCTGGCCTTGTTTTTTAAAACAGATGCGCAGAGTTGGATGAATCTTCAAACCCATTACGATTTGGCAGTTGCACATGAGAAGCTTGCTGAACGGCTGGCAAAAGAAGTAGTAACACACGCCGCCTGACGGAGACCATAAGGAATAAAATAGAGCCGGTACTGACAAAAAGCCCTGCGGCAGTATCAATCCCGCGGGGCTCTCTCGATCAGCAAGAGACTGATGAATTGATATTTTGAAGTACTCCCCCATTACTCCCCCCCGTCTTCCTGCAATGATTATATAAAAACAAAACCCATGAAGGCTTGCCGTGCTGTAGTATAATTCTACCAATTGACATTATCCTATCCTCTCCATACTTTAATAAAAGTCCGGGCACTGCTATCACCATTCACTTTCAGCCTTAAACAGTTCTATACTCCCGGGATCAAGCGGAACATCATCCTGCCCTCGCTGGAGAAATGGCTAACGCGCTGTATAAAACGAAGACAGGGCAAGCGACGGAATAAAGAAAGGCTTAAATATGAAAAGGAAAATTTTTATGGCGGCGATATGGACCATCAGCCTAATAATCATCTTATCAGTATTGAACTGCCAACCTTACACGAAGCCCATCCTATGCCATCCCGATCACGACGGCAGGGCGGCTGTTTACGCGAATGGACGATGCGAAAAAGTACCTTGAAGACTGCCATCATCCATGCACTTTGGGGCAGTCTTAAGATTGCCAACCGGGCACTGCCCATATTATTTTGATATATTGAAGTGCCGCCCCGAATACCCCTCCTCTCCATCTGTCATTGCGAACCGTCTCAGACGGCGCCGCGCCCCCTGACTAGGGGGTGGCAATCACTTTTTTGTCATTCCCGTGCAAACGGGAATCCAGGTAAAAATTGAAATGTCAAGAATAAAGATTTGACCCCATTTTTCTTCCTCATCAACGCTCGCCCCGGTGCAACTGCCACCACTCTAAGATCCTGGATTCCGGCCTCCGCCGGAATGACGCAGAATTAAGTTCCGGGGACATAACACTTAATTCATTCGACTACCTTTGGTGAATTCAGATTGAAGTGCACCAATGCCCGGATTTAATTGACAGGCACAGCCGTTCTCTTTATACTTCTGCGCACGGAGGACATTCGCATGGCCGAAAAAATATCCAGGCGCGATGTGATTAAATATTCGCTTCGGGCCGGCCTCGTCGTCGGAGGAATTGCAGCGGTCGGAACGGCCGGTTACAAGCTGCTTAGTACCAAATCGATTGATGACCTCTATGGGCCGTATCCCGAAGACTCCAAACTCAAACCCCTGACGGTTGCAAATCCGTCGGCTCCGAAACCGAACATCATCCTCATCTACTGCGACGACCTCGGCTACGGCGACCTCGGCTGTTACGGCAACAAGGCCATCCGCACGCCCAACATCGACGCGCTCGCCCGGGAGGGAATGAGGTTCACCGACTATTACGCCTGTAATGCCGTCTGCGCGCCGTCGCGGGCCGGACTGTTGACCGGACGCCATCCGTTCCGGACCGGCGTCATCGGAAATCCGTATCCCGCCGATTCGCCGCTCCTGCGCAGGATCGAAAGAAAACTCGCTTACATCTTTACGCCTCTGGGAGCTGTTGATCTGCATGAAACCTATGTTGCCGAGGGGCTCTCCGGCAAAGAAATCACAATCGCCGAAGCCTTGAAGATCGCCGGTTACCGGACCGCGATGGTCGGCAAATGGCATCTGGGCGACTACAGCCGGCAGCCCGAATTCAATCCGACAAGGCATGGCTTTGACCAGTACCTGGGCGTCCCTCACAGCAACGATATGCAGCCCTGTCCGCTCTTTCGCAACGAAACCGAGCTCGAAGCAGACATCGGAACGAATCAGGCCAGGCTGACCGGTCTCTACACACAGGAAGCCTTGGCTTTCATTGAAAAGTCGCAAGACAAGCCGTTCTTCCTGTATTTCGCCCACACGTTTCCGCACCAGCCGCTCTATGCATCGGAGAATTTTGCCGGGAAATCGAAAGCCGGAAAATTCGGCGACGCCGTTGAGGAAATTGACTGGAGCCTGGGAGAAATCACGAGAACTCTGCGAAAGCAAAAGCTGGAACAAAACACGATCATCATGTTTACCAGTGACAACGGCCCCTGGTATGAAGGAAGTCCGGGAAGCCTCAGGGGCCGAAAAGGACAAAGTTACGAAGGCGGATTCAGGGTTCCCTTTATTGCAAAATGGCCGGGCCGTATCCCGCCGGGGACTGTTTCTTCTGAGCCGGCCGTCAACCTGGACCTGTTTCCCACGCTGCTTTCCCTGGCAGGAATCGGACACCCCGCCGATCGCATCATCGATGGAAGGGACATTAACGGCCTTTTGTCCGGACGCAATCCCCGGTCACCGCACGATGCCGTCTATTTCTATCACTATGACCAACTGGAAGGCGTCCGCTCCGGAAAGTGGAAGTACTTCAGAATATTAAACCGCTACGTCTGGCCGATTCCCCTTGATGCGGAAGCGCTGCCCGATGCCATGGGGAAAAAACAACTGGGAAGCAGGGCCCCCCTGCTTTACGATCTGTCCGTTGACCCCGGTGAGAACTACAACGCCATCAACACCTACCCCGATATCGCTCACAAAATGAATCAACTGCTCGTGGAGTGGGAGAAACAGGCCAAAAAGAACCCGCGGGGATTCCTCGATTAACGGCGTCCGCAAATACAGGCCTCATCACGGAAATGGAGAAACAAACCGCTTTGCAAGCAATATCCCTGCTCGTTAAACCCGCTTCCGGCCTGTGCAATCTTTCCTGCGCGTACTGCTTTTATCGTCGCGTCCGGGATATGTATCCGGAGACGACGATGAAAATGAGCCTGCACACGCTCGAAATCATGATCAGGAAGGCGCTCTCGGCAAATGCGGATCTCAACAGCTTTTGCTGGCAGGGAGGAGAACCGACGCTGATGGGCCTGGATTTTTTCCGTCATGCGGTCGCCTTTCAAAAAAGATACGCGCGCCCCGGACAGGTCATTGAAAACTCCATGCAGACCAACGGCCTTCTCCTCACCGACGAGTGGTGCGAGTTTCTTCGTGACGAGAGGTTTCTCGTCGGCATCAGCCTGGATGGTCCTCAGCCGATCCATGATTTTTATCGAAGGGATCAGGCCCGAAAAGGCACCTTTGCGGAAGTCATGCGCAGCATCGGGTTGATGAAAGAGCATGACGTTCAATTCAATATCCTGTGCCTGCTGACCGACCGGAATATAAAATCACCGCTGGAGCTTTATAATTTTTTCCGCGCCCACGATTTCAAATTCCTTCAATTCATAAACTGCTTTGAGCACGATTGCACATCCGGAGCGCAGAAATCGTTTTCTGTCCGCGGGAAGGAAACCGGGGAATTTTACATTCAACTTTTTGATGAATGGTTTAAGAAGGATTTCTTCAATGTATCCATCAGGTTTTTCGAGGACATCCTGTTGTATCTTGTCGACGGCCTTAAGGCATCCTGCTGCTACAACAAAGAATGCAGCAGTTACCTTGTTGTTGAACATAACGCGGATTGCTACCCCTGCGATTTTTTCGTATTCGACCAATGGAAGATCGGAAACTTGCTTAAGAACAGCATCCGGGAAATGATGACGAGCCCGTTACGGGTAAAGTTCGCTTCCCTCAAAGCCGATGTTGCAAAACCCTGCAGAGAATGCCTAATTGCTCCATTCTGCAACGGCGACTGCACGCGTTTCAGGTATCTTCCGGAGACAGGTTATAAAAATATGAGCGAGTACTGTATGGCCATCAAGATGGTTTACCAGCACATTCAACCGCATCTGCCAGAAATCAGACAAAGGGTTGCGGCCTACCGCGGCCGGAATGCTTAGACAATACCCTCCAGGAACATCAAACCGTTCTCCTGCCAGACCGGAGGAATAATCGGGACGGTTGTATGTATTCCTGCTTCTCGCTTTATCATAAAATAGAACCGTCCCATTTTTTTACTCTGTTTCTCTCTGAAATGCCGTGCTTGCGGCAGAGCTCTTTAACCGAGGTTCCGGCATCCGCTTCCTTGAGAATCCCGATAATCTGGGTTTCGGTAAATCGTGAGCTTTTCATTCGAGCCTCCTGAAGGAAACAGAGGGACGCTGTTAACTTATTAACTTACGCATTCGTAATAGCTTAAAACCCCTTCCAGCTATAGCATTCCGGCGGTTGAAGTCAAACTTAGGGACGTACTTAAAAATATCAATCGGCCAATCATCATTTGCAAATCCTGCAGTTGAAACGGGGTGTGGCTTTGCGAATCATGGCAGAGACGTTGCGGCGCTTAGCGAAATGGAGCATAAGACAGCCAAACTGTTTGAGCCCGAAGGGCGAGTTTTTGGCTGTCGCGGAATGAGCTTTAGCGCCACAGTCGAGGGCATTGAGCTAAGAC
>SBEK01000434.1 GCA_009668925.1 Deltaproteobacteria bacterium | reverse complement strand
CGGCGGATTCAATATTTACCCGCGGGACATTGATGAAGTCCTCTTCCAGCATCCTAAGGTCGCTGAAGCCGTGTCACTGGGTGTTAAAGACAAATACCGGGGAGAAACAGTCAAGGCGTTTGTTGTTCTGAAGGCGGGCGAAAGCTGCACGGCGGAGGAAATCATTAGCTTCTGCAAAGAAAAATTGGCTCCCTACAAAGTGCCCAAACTGGTGGAATTCCGCGAGTCGATTCCCAAATCCGCCGTCGGTAAAATCCTGCGCAAGGTCTTGCGGGACGAGGAGGAAGCTAAGGCGAAAGAGAATAAATAGCACGGCTGACGGGCTTGATCCCGCTCATATTCAGCCGTGAAAGGATAGACCATCCGGCCCGGTAAGAAGAAGACGGGCCAACGACTCGCGGCAACTGTCGACGTATGAAATGAACGTCGTTGTGTCTAAGCTCTCTTGGGAGCATTAAAGCTCGTCTTGCCTAGCGGAATTAAATGCGGGGGATATTTCAATCGTCCCCCGCATTTTCATCGACCGTGAACGCACCTTTCAGCAAATTTTCCAAAAAACGGTTTTTCAGCTCTTCTTGCATATCCATTGCAATCGGTCGGCTCTTCTTCTCCGTATAAAATTATGCCTACTGGCGAAGCGTCCGTCGACCGGGGACAAACTAAAGCCCCCCCACTCATGGTTGACTTTGCGCGTTCTTAAGACTAGACTGGCACGGAATTCAATACCGGGTGATCCGGGAGGAAATTCATGTGCAAAAAAGGATTTCTGATTTTCTGCGCCCTCGTTTGCTTGAGCGCCTTCGTCAGCTGCGCTGACTGGGATGATCCGTTTGACGCAACCGGCGACCTTACCCTATGCAACTATACATCACTGCCGATAAGCGCCTTTTACCTGACACCCGTAAGCGCACCCACATGGGGCCCGAATCGTTTGGGAGCGCCCGTTCCGTCCGGTGCGAGTTATTCACTGACGGGCCTCCTGGCCGGCCAGTATGATGCAAAAGCCGTGATTACGGGAGCGCTCAGCATTTATTACGGGTATGCCTACGGCATTCCCATCTATGTCTGGGAGACAACGGACCTTGTCGCCTACAATTCGGGTTTT
>SBEK01000433.1 GCA_009668925.1 Deltaproteobacteria bacterium | reverse complement strand
AAGCGCGCCTTCCCGGCATCCCCTATTTTGTCCTGGGCCATTCCATGGGCAGCCTGATTGCCCTGAATTACGCGGAGCAGGACGCCACGAACATCAAAGGGCTGGTTCTGTCGGGGACGGGGTCCAAGCCGGGTTCCGACATTCCGAAAGCCCTGCTCGTCCTCACCAAAATCCTTTCCACGCTGCTGCCCGCCGTGCATGTGAAGTCGCCCCTGCCGCCGGAATTCATCTCCCGGGATAAAGATGTGGTTAAGGCCTATGTTGACGATCCGCTGGTTTACAATGTCATCACACCCAGACTCGCCTGCGAAATGAACCGTTACGTCGTCATCGGCGCCGAAAACGCCTTCAAAATCAAAATGCCGGTTCTGATCCAGCTGGGATCGCAGGATACCGCTTTTTCCGGACAGCGCGAGCTCTTCGACATGATCGGATCTCCCGATAAGACATTCAAACGCTATGACGGCCTCAGACATGAAGTCTATAACGAACTCATTGAGGATCGGAAGCGGGTGCTTGCCGATCTGAGGGGCTGGCTGGATCAACACCTGTAGAGACGAATTTCCCGCCGGTTTCCGAAAAATCGGCCCCCCGGCAAGAGTCATCAGCAGGAAAGGAGGAGCATCATGATAATGGACTGGAATGAATATCATCGGGAGGTCCTGGGCAGGATCGGGGAACTGGCAAAAATAAGTCCCGATATCCTCCGGGGCTACCGGATGATCAGCGAGGCCGGAGCAAAGACCGGAAAGCTGGATGCCAAGACGCGCGAATTGATCGCGCTGGCCGTCGCCGTGACCAGGCAATGCGACGGCTGCATTGTCGTCCATACGGATGCCGCCATCAAACAGGGAGCGACGCGGGAAGAAATCGTCGAAGCGCTGGGCGTTGCCGTGACGGTCAATGCCGGGGCGGCTTTGATCCATTCCGGCAAGGTGCTGGACGCCTATGCGGCAAAGCAGCCGTAAACGCCCTGGCGGTCCGGCCGGCAGCGCCTGCCGAAACGGACGGGCGCAAACAACCGCCGCAGGGTATGGGGAAAAGAGCGCTGCGGAAATTCTTCTGAGCTTTGGGGCGGGTGGTCCTGATTCTCGCAATTGGGCTT
>SBEK01000432.1 GCA_009668925.1 Deltaproteobacteria bacterium | reverse complement strand
ACATCCGCGTGGTCGGTGCCGCTGGCGACATATAGGCTGATGTCTTTGGATGCGAGGAAATCCAGGAATTCCGGGCTTCCGGCTATCATAAGATCAATCGGGCTGATACGCCCCTCTTTCAGGCCGGCAAGCCTTTCGTTTATCTTCTTCATCAGCCTGGCGTTATATTCGTCCTTATACCACCAGATATCCCGGCCTTTGTCATTTCTTCCGGCCTCTTCCGCCTTTGCCGCCAGCCATTGCATCTGGTATATCGTCTGTATCCCGGCGGAGCGTTCCAGGTACGCGTCGACCTCGCCGGCGAACCTCAAGTCATCGCCGTAGGGATCGACAATATCGAGCATCAATCCCCGCATCACCTGTTCCCAGCCCTGCCTCAGCGTTGAGATGGTCCCGTCGAAATCGAATATCACCGCTTCAGGTCTGGCATGCTTAAATATCCCGGGATTAATCATCTCCATATCAAAAAATGTCCCCCGGATCGTCGCCGCGGATATCGCGGATTATGCGAACCATATTCAGGTATCCTTCTACGGGGACATAATCCGGGATCGAATTGCCGGACCCGAAGGCGAATCCGCCATGACCCCGGCACCTGGACACGACATCGGTGATGTATCCGCGCATTTCATTATAGTCAAGCCTGCACACGGCGTCGGTGTCGATCCCGCCGAAATTTCCGATCCGGTCGCCGTATTTCTCCACCCAGTAAGGGAACGGCGCGATCTGGTCCTCGTTCGAATGCTTGCTGTCGATCCCGGCCGTATCGATCAGGTCGTCCATCAAATCAAAAATGTACCCGCACGAATGCAGCAGGAAAGGCTTGCCGCACCTGTGGACCTCCCCGATTATCCTGCGGTATTCAGGTATCACAAACTCCCTGACGTCGCCTGCTTTCAGCAGCGTGTTGCTCTTATAGCCCAGGTCATCGCCGAAACGCATGACACAATATATATCGGAAAATTCCGCAAGGAATCTTTGCCATATAAGAAGGTTTGTCTCGCCGACTTTCCTGAACAGGTCCCTGTATAGGCCGGGGTCGTCCTCGGCGATATAGCATAGGTCCATGAATCCGACAATGTCCTGCACACATTCGAAGATGCCGTTC
>SBEK01000431.1 GCA_009668925.1 Deltaproteobacteria bacterium | reverse complement strand
GAACATTGCAATCTACATGCTGACCAACGGCAAATGGACGCTCTTGAAATATGAACCTGTGCCGTTGATCGCCGCCGGGGCTTCCCATTCGGTCCACCTGGAATGGAGCAGTGTGAACGCAACAGGCTTAAACACGTTGTTCGTGGCAATCGATCCGGAAGATGCGATCCGCGAAAAATCAGAAGACAATAATACGGCCTTTAAAGATATTATCGTCATGATGCACAAGGGCGTTGAAATGACGACAAAACTTGATGCCGGCCAATACGGGGCCGATCAGGATGTCCGTATCAATGTCCAGGTGAGGAATTCCGGTGAAGCGATGAATGCCCGGCTTACCGCAGTTGTCGAGGACATAGACGGCGGATTGGTCGCAACGCTTCCGCCGGTTGACATCCGATTGGACTACGCATCCGATACGAATATCGGTTTCGTCTGGAATACGGCATCCTCGTTCAGCGGTCAGTATCATGTCCGCGCCGCATTAAAGTCGGATCAGACGGTGATGGCCGAAAATATCGTTATTTTTAAAATCGCGCCGGAAATAAAAATTGACCCGGTAACCCTGACAACGGACAAAATGATCTACCTTTCGGATGAAAATGCGGAAATGAGCGTCAGCATCACAAATGCCGGCACCGACACGATTATCCCAGAACTGACGGCGACTCTCAGGATCACGAACTTGGATGGTGCCTTCATTTTTGCGGATGAAAAGAAGATAACAACCCTTCTTGCCGGTGCGACCTGCACCGTGAAAAGCATATGGAATACTGCCGGATCAGTGCCCGGAATGTATTTGGTAACACTGGAAGTATTTATGGAGAATAATCTTGTAGCTGCAAAGACGGTGCAGTTCGGCATTGATCCGGTGGTTAGAGTCACAGGGTCGATTGCCGCATCTCCGGCGTCCGTCATATACGGGAGCGATGCGAGATTTGCTTATAAGGTGAAGAACACCGGCAATATGGATCTCAGTGATCTGATCCTGCGTCTGTCGATCAGTGATCCCGGCTCACAGGATGTCCTGGGGTCGATTGAAACTGCCGTCGATCTCCCGGCCGATGCGGAGAAGACGGGCAGCTTTACCATCGCCACGCAGGGATGCAAGCT
>SBEK01000223.1 GCA_009668925.1 Deltaproteobacteria bacterium | reverse complement strand
TCGATGGCATAGGTTCCGGAGTATTCCTTATCCACCGGTTTGCCGTCGCTCAACAGAATCATCAGTTTCGTCCTTTCGGGCCTGCGCCTCAGCTTGCTTATCGTGTGCCGGATGGCCGTTCCGTCGCGGTTTTCGAAACGGTCCTCGATGGCGGAAATCCTTTTCTTGGTTTTTTCGTCATAAGAATCGTCGAAATCCTTGATGCGGTAGAAATCAACATTGTCGCGGTTGTCGCCCGAAAATCCATAAATGGCGAAGGCGTCGCCGACTTCGTGCAGGGCTTCCGACATGATCATCAACGATTCCTTTTCCCGCTCGATGGTCGCGCCTTTGGTGCTGCGGCTCATGTCAACGAGGAAGGCGACGGCGATGTCCCGCTTTCTTTTTTGAATGAGGGTATAATTTTTCTCGGAAGGAGAAATCCCCGCCTTTTGATCGACCAGAAATTCCACCACGGCGTCCAGATCGATATCGTCACCGTCGTACTGGCGTTTGAGCTTGGCGAAGCCCTCCGGCTTGAGCATCTGGAATTCCCGCCGGATTTTTTTCAATAAGCCCGCATAGCGCTCGGCCGCATCGCGATAGAAGTCCAGTGAATTTCCCGCATGGGTTTGTTCGCGGATTCTGGTCCAGTTCGCGCGATAGTCATTGACGTCTTCACCCCATTCGTTATAGAGCGACGTCCCCCGTTCGCTCTGGAGTTCCGTCTTTTTATCGAGTGATGCTTCGAGGCTGCGCATGAAGAGAAATATGTCATTCGGGTGGAGCGCGTCCACGCGCCGTTCGATTTCCCGGGGCGTGATGCCCTTTTCCTGGTACACGGCCCGGAGCAGCCGTTCGATTTTCTCCGGCGAGTCGTATTTCATGGAATGATCGGTATCGCCGGCCTCGTCCCCGCTGCTTTCCTCGGAGCCCGCTTCGGGTTTTCCGTCCCCAGGCGAACCGCGGAAGCTTTGCTGATCCCGGCCCGTCCGGTGCTGTCTTTCGGAGACATGATCAGAGGTGGGCCGCGTCTGAGAAGGGGCAGCATCGCCTTCGGGATTGCTCTCGGCTTCCACCTGCGACCCGGCCGGCCTTTGCTGCTGGGACGACTGCCGGCCCGAGAGTCGATTCTGAATCTGCTGCGATGTTTTGCCGAAGCTGCCGATGTTTTGCGAGACCATATCCTGATCCAGCGGCTTGGACGTCGGCTTAATGGCCCGGTAGGGTTCTTTGAACGCTTCATCCATCATTCTGTAAACGTCTGCTGCCAGGCGCGCGGCCGTATGGACGTCCGCTTCGCGCCCTTGCAGGACGTGCGACAGGTCCAGCGTCTTCCGGAGGATGGGAATGGCGGGATCCGCCGCATCGGAGAACGTTTTTTCCGCCATTAAGGATTGGGCGATCATCTCCGCGGTCCGCTGCTTGGGATTGGTCATTTTTCCCGGCGCGCGCCGCTTCAGGGTCATATGGCGGTGCATGGCGGCGATATCTTCACCCAGCGCGGGATACTCCCGCTTCAGAATGCATTCAATCCGGAAGTCCTCCAGCAGATTAAAAAGATCATGGGCGAGATCCGGTTCCGGGAACAAAAGGAAAAAGCGGTCGATATCGCTCTCATCTTCCGTCACTTCCTTTTCGCCGTAACGCGCCGCAATGATCCGGATTGTTTCGTTCATTTTGTCGATGTCAAATTCGTAGCTCCCGTATTCCAGATGCGCTTCCTGATGGGTTGCGGATACTTTATAGAGTCTGAAGTTGTCCTCCCGGTCCTGAAAGTCCTTTATGCGTTTGGGAAGATAAATTTTTCTGCCGTCTGTATAAACCGTTTCAGCCTCGGCAATTTCCACGCGGCGCCCCAGGAGGGCGCGCAGGTAGGTGGAAAGAACGTGTTTGACGGTTTTGAGTTCCAGACCTTTGGGAATGCCTTCCATAAAATCGCTGAAGGCGGGAGAATTGCCCGTTAGAAAGGACAATGCTTTTTCTTCGTCTTCTTTCGCCGTGTTTTCGACGAACGACGCAATCATGCCGAATCCTTCCAACCCGACCCAGTTGATGAACTCCGGACTCTTTTCCAGAAGCTTCACGGCAATGGCCGTGCTGGTCCGGGCCATAAGCGCGGTAATTTTATAGACCCCCGGTGCGATGGCTTTGTCTCCCGCGTGACTAAGTCTGTCGATCAGGCGGGGACTCTTTTCCACGACGGCGATGGCGGCGCGCCAGTCTTTTTCCGCGATGGTCGACGCGCAGTTAATGAGAATCTCCAGCCCCTCAAAACCCATCTTGTCAATGACGGCAGGGCTGACGTCCAGCAAACGATTGGCGATCTTTCCGCTGTTGTAGGTATTTTTGTTCATCAGAGCGGACAATTTGGAGAGTCCGTCTGCACCGATCCTGGCCAGCAGTACGGGGCTTTTTTCCAGAAGCGTCGATGCCAGCATCCAATCGGAAGAAGCCGCGTCACCGGCAAACGCGTAGACCCGCAAAGCCAGCGCCGCGCCGCCGTGGGGCAGCAGGCGGTCGATCAGGTCGGGACTCTTCTCCAGGAGGCTCACGGCCCCGTAACTGTTCTGGCGGGAGACCAGAGAGGCCAGAGACGCGATCTGTTCCAGGCCGGCATAGCCCACCCGTTCGATGATCGCAGGGCTCGTCTCCAGCAAACTGACTGCAGTCGTCCAGCTCTCCGCGCCGATCCGGTGAGCCATATCTTCGATTTTTTCCAGGCCCTCATAGCCGATCAGCCGGATGATCTCCGGACTCTGGTTCAACAGACTCAAAGCCATTCGGGCGTTGTATTTTACGATACGGCCCCCGAGATGACAGACTCGGGCAATGAGCGACGGATCTCCGAGCTTCAGAAGCCCGTCGATGATCGAGGGACATTTATCCAGAAGGCCGACGGCCACCGACCAGCTTTCCTGGGCCAGCACAGAGGCGAAGTCCCCGATCATTTCCAGTCCGTCGATTCCGATGCGGTCGATCAGATCGGGGCTTTTCAAAAGAAGCCGGTCCGCAGTTTCCCAACTGCGCGAGGCCATGCCGATCCCCAGTGCGCCGATTTTCAAAAGTCCTTCCATTCCGGTTTTTTCCAGAATGGCCGGAGCGATATCCAGAAATGTTACGGCCGCATGGCGGCTCACGGAGGCCATCTTGCCGGACAGGTCCGTAATTTGAGAGAGGCCTTCGTCGTCTTGCCGCTGGGCCAGTTCGACGCTGGCAGTGATGAATCGCAGAGCAACCTGAGAGCTGACCCGGGAGAGTTTTTGTCCGAGGCGATAAATATTTTCCGTTCGTCTTGCGCCGAGCCGGAGATGCAGACGCTCCGCGGTGTCCGGGCTTGCCAATAACATAGCGGCGGCGTTTCCCGGATTGTCTTCGGCCATGGCAAAGGCGCATTGCCAGACTTCCTGCGCGCCGTCCGGTCCCAGAAGGTCAACCAGAGCGGGGGCGGTTTCCAGCAAGGTATAGGCCATCCGGGCGGCAAAAGAGGATGCTTGATAAGCACGGTCGAGAAGAATGGCCAGGAGTCCCGCCCGGGTCCGTATGGCCGGCTGATCCAGGATGCCCGGTATTTTTTCGATCAGGTCCATGGCGATATTCCAATCGTCCCGGGCCATCACGGACGCCAGGCTGTATAAGGCCAGGCACGAGGGGCTGTCGGCGCCGGCGTCCATCATCCGGCCGATCCGGAAGAGGCTTTCATCAATCACTTTAATGGAATGAGCCCAGCTGAAGTGGGCGATCGCGGCGGCGAAAGCGGCTACTTTGCGCAGACCTTCGAAGCCGGCCCGGTGAATGATGGCCGGGCTTTCCCCGACCACGCTCATTGCCGTCCGGACATTGACCTGCGCGACGCTGCAGCCGAGAGCCGCGGTTTGGGTCAGGGTTTCGAAGTCGTTTTCCGCAAGCAGGGCGGGACTGACTTCGAGAAAACGCACGGTAAGGCCGGCGCCATAGGGAACCATCTGATCGGCGATAGCGAAGACGTTCAGGACGGCTTCATCGCCCGCCACAAGAAGTTTTCCGATGATATCCGGACATTCCTCGAGAAGGGTAAAGGCGGCGCGTCGATCGTTCTCGGCGATTCGGGTAATCATTGTCAGAATCGCGTCCAGTCTTTTTTCACCGAAGCGTTCGGCGACAGGAGCCAGGGCCGCACCGAAGCGGGACGCCAATTCGTATCCGGCATCGTGAGCACATGCTGCATCATCGGCGGGAACGCCGGCAGCCTCGATGGCGTCTTTCTTTCGATGGTCACTCATTCATCCACCGCTTAGAAGGTGAAGTAGTTTTTCAGCACCTCTTCGATGCTCTTTTTCAGATCGCTGTCATATGTCAGCGGTTCAATCATGGTGGCGCGCAGAGAATCCTGAACCGGCATCCCGCTTTTCAGCAGCGTTCCCGCATAGACGAGCTCGCGTGTGGAGACCCCTTCCTCCAGACCCTGATGAATCAGATTGCGTATGCGGTTGGCGGCCTTCACCAGTTTCCCCGAGGTTTGTTCATCCACGCCCGCCTCCCGGCTCACGATCCTGACTTCGAGATCCTCCGCGGGCCAGCCCAGATTGATCGATATGAAACGCTGTCTGGTACTGGGCTTCAATTCCTTCAGGACGCTCTGATAATTCGGATTGTAACTGATGACCATCATGAATCCTTCCGGAGCACGATATATTTTTCCTTTTTTCTCCACGGGCAGGTAACGCCGGTGATCCGTCAGGGGGTGAATCACGACGGTGACGTCCTTGCGGGCCTCGACGACTTCATCGAGATAGGCAATTCCGCCGTTACGCACGGCCATCAGAAGAGGTCCGTCAATCCACTCCACTTCGTCGCCTTTAATAATGTAGCGTCCGGTCAGGTCGTTGGCGCTCAGATCATCATGGCAGGCGACCGTGTAAAGCGGCCGGTTCAGGCGCCAGGCCATGTGCTCCACCAGCCGCGTTTTACCGCTCCCGGTGGGACCGTTGAGAAGAATCGGCAATTTACTGGCATGGGCCGCCTCAAACATCTCTATTTCCTTGCCTTGAGGAAGGTAAAAAGGTTCTTTGGCGATCCGAAAATCGTCTCGCTCGCTTTTTTCAGTTTTTTCGTGTTTTGTCATTTAACGATCCTCCTGCATGTGCATCCTTCTCCATTCCAGAATCCCCGGTTTATCATTTCCATTCAACAAAACGACGGGCAGAGCCTCTGTTCAAATAAATCATTCCTTCACTTTACATCGAACCGGCGTTTTCCGCTGATCGGTAAGTCTTTTCATACACCGAATCTTAAGGATTCGCCTTATTAATGTAGTGCCGATTTGATCAATATCAAATCATTTTTTTCGTTTATTTTGATTTTTGCGGCCGTTGGAGAGCCCCGGATTTCGGCTGTAATAACAGATGTGTTTCAGCAGGGCGGGGCATCCGGGGGATGTGGACTGAA
>SBEK01000430.1 GCA_009668925.1 Deltaproteobacteria bacterium | reverse complement strand
ATGAAGATCGGGGCGCAGCTTTATACCGTCAGGCAATACACACAGACAGATGCGGACATCGAAGAGACGTTCAAAAAAATCGCCGGCATCGGATATACATGTGTCCAGGTTTCCGGGATCGGGAAAATACCGCCTCGGCGCCTGGCCGGGATATCCGCGGAATCCGGGCTCGATATCGCCGTGACCCATACGGATCCCGAAAGGGTGCTCCGCGATACCGCGAACGTCATAGAAGAGCACATGCTTTGGGGCTGCGGATACGTAGGCATCGGATACATGCCGGTGCAATACCGCGGCAGTCTGGAAGGATGCAGGACGTTTATAAGTGATTTCGACCAGGTGGCGCGTATGATGGCGCACAAAGGGATCAAACTGGTTTACCACAACCACGCTTTTGATTTCGAGAGATTCGGCGGGAAGACGGTCTTTGACGTCCTTGTTGAAGAAACGGCGCCGGACCGTTGGGGCTTCATACCCGATACTTATTGGATAACAGTCGGCGGCAGGTGCCCGGCCGGGCAGATAGAAGCGCTGGCGGGCAGGGCTGAGATCTGCCACTTCAAGGATATGGCGATCTCCGGCGGCAAACAGGTCATGACGCCGGTAATGGAAGGAAACATGCTCTGGGAGGAGATATTCGCCGCTTGCCTCAAAGCCGGTGTCGGCTGCGCGATGGTCGAACAGGACGACACATACGGGACCGATCCGTTCGAGGCGTTGAAAATCAGCTATAATAATTTAAAAAAGGCGGGATTCAGTTAATGGCAAAATTCTTGTTGTCGGCTTTCGCGGATGAAGCGTCCGGTTCCATCGACGGCCAGATCAGAGCGCTTAAGAGAAACGGCATCAAATTCATGGAAGCCAGGATCGTCGAAGGTAAAAGCATCATCGACCGCGACGCGGCTTCGATAAAAAACATGAAAAAAATGCTTGACCATAGCGGGATCGCTGTCTCCTCAATCGGGTCCCCTATCGGGAAAATATCGGCCGGCGACCCTTTCGGACCGCATATAGAGTCATTTAAAAGAACTCTTGAGACCGCCCGGATCCTGGGATCAAAAAATATTAGGATCTTCAGTTTTTATATCCCGCCGGACAAAAGTGCCGCTGATTG
>SBEK01000429.1 GCA_009668925.1 Deltaproteobacteria bacterium | reverse complement strand
GTTGACGGCGATATTCAGGCCGCACAGCACCTCCAGCCGTTTCGCATCCCCGTGCCGGTTTTGCAGCATCTGGTATACGATAAATAAGGCAACGGCCGCAAAAGGCAGATAGAAGTAAATCACCCGAAAAGGAACTCCGAACGCGGGCGACATCAGCATCGCAAGGCAGGTGAGCAGATTAAAAACGATATAGACGGTTTTGCCCCTCTCCCTGCCGATCCGGTAGAGCAGATTTTTCTTCCCCGCGGCGATGTCCGCTTCATAGTCGGGAAATTCATTAAGAAGAATCACATTGAATATGGAAAAGCCGATGGGCAGCCAAATCCAGTGGATCATCGGCGCGATGGACGCGGTTTGAATATAGTAGGCCGAAGCCACGGGCAGCCAGCCAAAGCAGAAGCCGATCCATATTTCGCCCACGCCCCGCTTCACCAGCCGGATGGGCTCCGTCGAATAAAAAAATCCCGGCAGCGCTCCCAGGGCGCCCAGGAAAAGCGTATACGGTCCGGTCCGGCAGAGGAACTGGAGAATGATACCAATGCCCAAAGCCATGAACAGGGCGATGATACTGGTCCAGAGGGCAACCCCGGCCGGGATTTTGCCTTCGGGAATCATCCGGGCGCCGCCGGCAAAAGGATTTTGGTGAAGCCGGGACGAAATGGCGTTTTCCCGGCGATCAAAGAATTCCCCCGAATGATAGGTGGAAAGCATGACCAGTATAACGCCGGCCAGACCCAGAACAAAGACTCCCGGATGAAAGACGCCGGCCAGGCGGTAAGCCAGAAATGTCCCCAGAAGGAAAGGCATGATGCCGACGATGTGGAACGGCGGGCGCGAGAGAGTGATCCACCCCACGACAGAGTGCTGGAAATTGTTTTGCATAGACATTCAATCCTGTTTTTTCCAAAACCGGCCTGACTCGCTTTGCAACCCTCGACAAGACCCCTCGCCTGCCTGTTTATCCGAGGTACACGGATTAGTACCACAGGGACGAGTCCTTGTCAAAAAAGATGGATGGGGCGTAACTCCACTCTCCCCCGGGCCATATCCACCGTTCGCGGGAAGGCAGCGCCAACGGGCCTTTCGCCGTGCGGGTGGAGCCTTCCGGGGATAC
>SBEK01000222.1 GCA_009668925.1 Deltaproteobacteria bacterium | reverse complement strand
GTCATGTAACATTTCTCAAATATTTCACTAAATTGTATTAATTATTGACTAATTGTCCGAACTGTGGTAATCTGCTCCGCTATTATAGAAAGGCAGGGAGCATAAAATGTTTAAAGTAGGTGATTTGGCCGTTTATCCGGCACAAGGTGTCGGTGTCATTGAAGCTATTGAAAATAGAGAAGTTATGGGAAAGAAACAGCCCTTTTATGTCATGAAAATTATGGGTAACGGGATGAAGATTATGATTCCCACGACTTCGGCCAAGGCCGTAGGACTTCGTGAAGTCATCATGGAGAAGGAAATACCCAAAGTTTACGAAATCTTGCGCAATAAAGATGTTACCATCGACAAGCAGACCTGGAATAAGCGTTACCGGGAATATCTGGAAAAAATAAAAACGGGTTCGGTTTTTGAAATTGCCAGCGTTTTGAGGGATTTGTTCATTTTGAAAAGCGACAAAAACCTTTCCTTCGGCGAACGGAAGATGATGGATACAGCCAAGAATCTGCTGGTGAAGGAAATTTCCGTGGCGACCAATGCCCAGGAAGCTAAAGTTGAACGCGATTTGCAGATGATTTTTACCGTGCAGTAAAGCCGGTAATTTGTCCGGCTCAGGCCGGGGTTCTTTGAAAATTGAAGAATGGACAGATCATTTTTCCTCTTTAAGGAAAAAAAGAGACCTCCACATTATTGAGTAATTGAGTAGTCTGCTTATATTAAGACCTGCATCACTTTAATTCCATTATTTTTAAAAAAAGGGAGGTGACGTATTTGATCATAAGAATTCTATTGGTTTTGGCCTGTTCGGTCAGCGGTTATTTTATCGTTTACTATATGGCGGCAGATAGTTCATATGCGTATTTCCAGGCAATCATCGGCTTTATCGTAGGTTTAGTCATTGCGCTGCTGGTCATCAGAGTTGAAAAAGATATCCGCAAACTTTCCCTCAGGATCATCGCGGGCGGTGTCATCGGCATGGTCATCGGTCTGCTGATCGCGTTAATTCTTGGTTTCGGCTTGAATATGGTCATCAAGATTACGCAGGATCAGCACGTCGTTCCGTGGATTTATCTGCTTCTGACGGGTATTCTGGGGTATCTCGGGCTGGTTCTCGGATCAAAAAAGGCGGATGAATTCAGTCTTCACGCAGCCGAAGGGAAAACGTATGTTGACCATCGCTTATTGGATACCAGCGTGATTATCGACGGAAGAATCGCCGATATCTGCGATACGGGCTTCATCGACGGAGAATTGATCGTTCCGCGCTTTGTGCTTAATGAACTGCAGTTTATTGCGGATTCGTCCGATTCCATGAAACGGTCGCGGGGGCGGCGGGGATTGGATGTCCTCAATCGGATGCAAAAAAGTTCGGCCATCAATATTGAGATTGTGGAACAGGATTTTCCGAAGATAAAAGGCGTGGACGGCAAACTGGTCGCTCTGGCGCAGAAATTAAATGCCAAGCTCATGACCAACGATTATAACCTGAACAAGGTTGCCGAGTTGCAGGGCGTCCGGGTCCTGAATGTCAATGAACTCGCCAATGCCATGAAACCGGTTGTTCTGCCCGGTGAGCAGATGCTGGTGAAAATCATCAGAGAGGGCAAGGAACCGGGGCAAGGGGTCGGTTATCTGGACGACGGGACGATGATTATCGTCGACAGCGCCCAAAAAATGATCAACACGACTGTCGAAGTTGTGGTGACCAGTGTGCTGCAAACAACGGCCGGCCGGATGATCTTCACCGAATTAAAAGAAGTCGCCGACAAGAAAAGCGGCAATCAGTAAGCAATCATTGTTATGTCTTTTTGCCGGATAGAAATACCTCTGACGGGCAGGCCCGGAAAAATATATTCCGGGCCTGCTTTTTTATTCGCTGTCTGGTTTAGGAAACCCGGACGACCGGATTTCCCGCTTCGCCGGCCCGGCGGAGCTAAGACGTGAGCAAAGACAAAGTGTCCACTTGGGACCGCAGATGAGGGCGTTATGAAAACAGTAGCGATTATTCCCGCGGGCGGGTCCGGTAAGCGATTGGGCTCCGAAACGGCCAAACAGTATCTTTCTTTGCAATCCCTGCCGGTTCTGGTTCATACACTCCTGGTTTTTCAGGAATCCGCTTCGATCCAGGAGATTGTCCTGGTGGTGCCGGAAGATGATTTGACATTCGTCCGCGAACGAATCGTTCATCCATACAAATTGCGGAAAGTGACGACCGTCGTCGCGGGAGGCCGCGAGCGGCAGGATTCGGTCCGGAATGGTTTTTTGGCCATCACAAAGGCTTGCGATGTGGTCGTCATTCACGATGGCGTGCGGCCCTTTGTGACGCGGGACATGATTGAACGGGTTGTGGAAGCCGCCGCCGGGGAAGGCGCCGCGGCCGTCGGCGTCCGGGCGAAGGACACCATGAAGGAAGTAACGGCCGAAAATATCGTCACGGCAACCCTGCCGCGCAGCCATCTCTGGCAGACGCAGACTCCGCAGGCGTTTCAATATGACGTTTTGAGCCGGGCCTTTGCCAAAGCCGGTGATGACGGCTATTATGGAACGGATGACGCGTCGCTGGTGGAACGAACGGGCGTAAAAGTCCGCATGGTGGCCGGCTCCTACGAAAATATCAAAATCACAACGCCGGAAGATTTGATTGTAGCACAAGCCTTGATGAAAGAAAGAATGAAGGAAAAAATAATTTATCGAAGCGGGCTCGGTTACGACAGCCATCGCTTTGCCCCGGACAGAAAGCTGATTCTGGGCGGCGTGGAAATTCCCTGCGACCGGGGACTGGCCGGTCATTCCGATGCCGACGCTCTTCTGCATGCGGTAGCAGACGCGCTCCTGGGAATGGCGGGGGCAGGGGACATCGGAAGACATTTTCCGGATACCGATCCGGCTTACAAGGATATTTCCAGTCTCGTTCTTCTGAAACGGGTCAAACATATCCTTGAAGCGAAAGGCTTGAGCATCAACAATATTGATGCGACGGTCATGCTGGAAAAACCGAAACTGGCGCCTTATGCCGCAGCGATGGCCGCCTTGATCGCGAAAACGCTGGATATTCCGGAGACGGCCGTCAATATCAAAGCCAAAACCAATGAAGGCATGGGTTTTGTCGGACGCGAAGAAGGCATCGCCGTGCTGGCCATAGCCACCGGCGTGGAAAGGATGAAGAATGAGTGACGCGCCCAGAGTTCGATTTGCGCCGTCGCCCACCGGTGAATTGCATGTGGGAAATGCGCGCACGGCTCTATTTAACTGGATGTTTGCCCGCCATCATCAGGGCCGCTTTATCCTGCGGATTGAAGACACCGATGAATCCCGCAGCGCTCTTTCCTATCAGATCAATCTTCTGGACGATTTGAAGTGGCTGGGGCTTTCCTGGGATGAAGGCCCGGAGATGGGAGGCGCATACGGACCTTATCGGCAGAGCGAGCGCCTGGATATCTACAAAAGTCATCTTCAGAAGCTGATCGACGCGGATCGGGTGTATCCTTGTTACTGCACCGAAGCGGAACTCGAAGAAGAGCGTCAGTCTCTGATTCTCAGCAAGCGCATGCCCCGCTATATGGGAAAATGCCGCAGCCTGACCGCCGGTGAACGCTCGGCGCTCGCGGCATCCGGCCGCAAACCGTCTTACCGGTTCCGCGTTCCCGACGAATCCATTTCCTTTGACGACTTGATCCGGGGGCCCGTCGCGTTTGACAGCGAAGCGATGGGCGATTTCATCATCGTCCGGTCCAACGGCATGCCGGCTTACAATTTCGCCGTGGTCATCGATGATCATCTGATGGCGATTACGCACGTGATCCGCGGCGAGGATCATTTGTCCAACACGGCTTTGCAGATCATGCTGTACCGCGCCTTCGGGTTCGAACCGCCGGTCTTTGCCCATCATTGTCTGATTCTCGGCAAAGACCACGCCAAGCTCAGCAAACGCCATGGTTCCGTGTCGGTCAGTGAATTCCGCAGACGGGGATTTCTTCCCGAGGCGCTGCTCAACTATCTGGGCCTTCTCGGGAGTTCGTTTGCCGACGGGCGGGAAGTTTTGTCTCAGCAGGAGATGGTGGACGCGTTTTCGCTTGCGCGGGCATCCAAAAGCGGCGCGGTCTTTGATGAAGATAAGCTCCGGTGGCTAAACGCGATCTACATCCGGAATTGCACCACGGACGATTTGCTCCGGAGGCTGGAGCCGTTTTTACGCGAAGCGGGGTACCGGACGGCCGATCTGGACGTCCACTGGCTGAGACGCGTGATTGAGACCGTCCAGGATGAACTGACAACCCTTGCGGATATTGACGGTCACATTGATTTGTTTTTCGATGATCGATACAAGATCGGATCTGAGGCGCGACAGATACTTGATTCCGAAATCGCTCGGAAAGTGATCCGGTCTTTCGGCGAATATCTGGAACAGGCCGCCGGTCCGGCCGAAGACGTTTACGCCGCCGCCATAAAATACGCCAGGGAAAGATCCGGCGTCAAAGGCCGGGATTTGTTTATGCCGGTGCGGGCGGCGCTGACCGGAAAAGTAAAAGGCCCCGAACTGGATAAAGTATTCGCGATCCTGGGCCGGGATTCCGCCCTCGAGAGGCTCCGGCAGGCAAACCGGTAGCAGATTCGGAAAACCATGAAGGAATGAAAAAACGACTGAGCCTTCCTTTTGCTGATCATCATATTTCGTGCCGGACGACTTTCCGGCCCGCAGTCATCATCGGCTGTGTTTGTTTGATTTTTTGCCTGGGGATGAGTCCGTGGCTCGCGGGCCCGGTTCGGGCCGCTGATCCGCTCGCGCAGGAACTGACGCGGTTTCTTGATACGCTGGAGGCCAAGAACCTGCGCTACGACTGGACGGATGCCTCCTGCCGCGGCATTCGCTGGGAGTTTCACCGCAGAACCAGGAATCACCACCCGTTGATTTTTGCCCGTTTCGGCAAGCCGTCGGGTGATTGCATTTTATTCCTGGGAGGCGTTCACGGCGATGAATTGCCGACTGTCTATCTGATGTTCAAACTGGCGCACTATATTAATGAGCATCCCGAGGTCGTCTTGGACAAATGCATCGTGATCGCGCCGCTTGTGAATCCCGATGGATACCTGGAGACCCAGCCGACGCGCGTCAATTCGGCCGGTGTGGATATTAACCGGAATTTTCCGACGAGAGGCTGGAATCCGGACGCCTATCGCCAATGGATAACCAAGGGCAGGAAAAACCAGCGCTACTATCCGGGACCGCACGCGGGGTCCGAGCAGGAAACCCTGTTTCAGGTCGCGCTCATCAAACGGTTTAAGCCGCAGAAGATTTTGAGCGTTCATTCGCCGCTGAACTTTTTTGATTATGATGGACCGTCGGCCGATTTGAATTCTTTCGAACAATGGATGGAAAAGATTTCGCAGGAGGCGAATCACCCGCTTCGGA
>SBEK01000428.1 GCA_009668925.1 Deltaproteobacteria bacterium | reverse complement strand
CGAAACGCCAGCTCCGAAAACGTCTGAAAGTTCACCGTGGAAATCGTCATAAACTGCATGAACGACGCGAAGAACAGCCCGACGCTCCCCCCGATAAAACCCAGGAGCAGCGATTCCACGAGGAACGCCAGCAAAATACTGCGGCGCCGGAATCCCAGAGCCCGGAGCGTGCCGATTTCCGCCGTACGGTTGGCGACGGCGGAATACATCGTGATCATGGCGCCGATAATCGCGCCGATGGAAAAGATAACGGTGAGCGACGTGCCGAGGATGCGCAGAAACTTGGCCATCATCTCCGACTGATCCAGGTAGTACTTCGTTTCGCGCCGGGCCGTGAGCTTCAACCGCGGATCATTTTCAATAAACGTCTTCGCGGCGTCAAAAGCGTCGGGTGTTTTCAGTTTGAAGATCAATGAGGAAAAAATAGGCCGCCGGAAGGCCTGCATGACCTGATCCACGTCGCCCCAGATTTCCGAACTGAAGCCCGTGTTCCCCGCGTCGAAGATGCCCACCACCGTCCAGTTGCGGCCGCCCCAGCTTAACGTCTGCTGCAGATTCACGCCCTGAAACCGCTTGGCGATGCTGTTGCCGACAATGACCTCCATGGACCCCGGACGTAGCATGCGGCCGGCCACCAGATTTACCTGCGGCCGAAGCGGCAGGGATTCGGCCTCTACGCCGCGCACAATGACGTTCGAGTGGCTCGATGTTTTTTCTTCCCCCTGCTTTTTGAGCGCGATCAGGATGACGACTTCCTTGGCGATCATCTGCTGCCCCCGCGGCCCCGCTTCGACCTGCGGCATCATTTCGACGATGGCGGCGGCATTGCGGTCGATGCTGCTCATGACTTCCGACGTCGAGCCTTTGCGGACCACGACGACATTGTTTGGCGAGCCGGTTTCCACCAGCGTCTTTTGCAGACCGGCGGCCATCATGAGCACCGTCGCGAAGACAAACACCACAAGCGCCATCCCGGCCACGGTCAGGGTCGTGGTGAGCCGGCGTTTCCAGAGATTGCGGAAGCTATAGGACAGGGGGACGGCCATCAACCGATCCTCCGAAGCCCATCGGCGATGCGGATGCGGATGGCATGCCGCGTCGGAATAATCGCCGCCAG
>SBEK01000427.1 GCA_009668925.1 Deltaproteobacteria bacterium | reverse complement strand
AGTGAGCAGCGGGGCGACTTCCGCAGTGAATATCTGGGCATTGTGTTTCAGTCTTTTCAGATTGTTCCTTATCGCACCGTTCTGGAAAACGTGAAATTGCCCATGGCGGTTACCGGCATTAAAGATAAGGAACAGCAAAAAAGTGCGCTGCGTATTCTCGAACGCGTCGGCCTGGCGAATAAGGCCGGGCGTCTGCCCGATCAGCTTTCCGGAGGGGAGCAGGAACGCGTGGCCATTGCCCGGGCCCTCGTCAACCAGCCGCCCATCCTGCTTGCCGATGAGCCCACGGGGAACCTGGACAGCGAAACAGCGGAAGGTGTCATGGCATTACTGACGGGGCTCCATAATGAGGGGCAGACGATCATCATGGTGACGCACAATCCGGGCGTGACCCGTTTTGCATCCCGGACGATCCATGTTCGGGATGGACGGGTGTTCCTCGATGAAGTTCGCGGCAAGGATGGACCATGAAGAAGGTCCTGCTGATCGATGACGATGATTCCTACCGGCGTGTGCTGGAGTATAATCTGGAGACGGAAGGATACGAGGTCTTAACCGCCTCGTCCGGTGAAGACGGCCTTGCCGCGTTTCATGAACAGAACCCCGACCTGATCATCACGGATATGAAGATGAATGGCATGAGCGGCCTGGAGCTTCTCGAGGCCGTAAAGAAAGTCCGCGCGGATACACGGGTTATCGTGATAACCGCCTGTGGAACTGCGGATACGGCTGCGGCGGTCATGATGCACGGCGCCTGTGATTGCCTTATCAAGCCCTTTAAGCGTGATATATTGAACCAAGCGGTCCGGAAGGCCTTCACATAAATTTTTGCGATGACGATTCATCTTGCAAAATTTGCGCGCACTAATTACTATTTCATGAATAGTGAATGCTGATGGATTTCAAGTCTCATTCAGCAGCCCATTGACGCAGAACGTCATTCCGGGCAGCCAAACGACATTGGCGTTGAACGTTGAACAGATGGTGAACATGGGAAGGTATTGCAAAGGCATTCATAACCTTGGCGTTCTGCAGAGGACCGATCGGGACAGCGATGACGAAGAATAAAGAAACTCTTTTCCGATTCTTAATCATCCTGCTGGGTATTGCCGGCGTAAGC
>SBEK01000022.1 GCA_009668925.1 Deltaproteobacteria bacterium | reverse complement strand
CTCGTAAAATGCGTCAATCGTCGCTTCCAGAATGATTTCGGCTTCCCGGTTGCCCTCCGGGTTATAATTCAGGATCAGGTAAGAAACGTCGGGAATCATGTCACTTCATTTCCTCGGTTTTTCTGAAAAGAAAATTGAATTGGCCTTCCGTATCTCTTTTTTCAATCCATTGGGCGACCCGGGCTCTTGTAATCTCTTCTTCATGATCCTGGTTCATGGCATAAGCCGCGTAGCCTCTTGACCAGAACGTTTCAAAGACTTTGCCGTAGTCCTGGTTTACGCCGCCGGGGAAATATCCGGTCAGGCCTGTTTCCACAATCCACACGGGCGCGGGCGCAGAAGCCAACAGATCCCCGGCGCCCTGCAGCACTTTATATTCCACTCCTTCGACATCGATCTTGACCACAATCCGCGATCCCGAAAAGCGTTTTCCCGCAATGATATCGAGCGTGCTCAAAGGAACCATACGCTTTTTTGTGGAGATACCGGCCCAGTCTTTGATGAAGGATGCGGCCGTTCCCACGCCGTAAAGAACAGCCAGCCCCGGCTGGTCCGACAGCCCCAGCGGGAAAATCTCCACATCGGACCAGTGATTGATCTCCAGGTTTGCGTAAATATATTGAAGATTATGCCATAAAGGTTCCACGGCCAGAACTTTCAATCCCAGGGAACGGGCAATGCAGCTGTAGTACCCCATGTTCGCGCCGATATCGATAAAAACATCCGAGGACCGGAGGCAATCCGTGATTCTTTTTGTTTCGGATGGTTCATAGGTACCCTGCTGCATCGCCGGCTGTCCGGCCATCAAAAATCCCCAGGGGGTTTTCCGAAAACCCGCCTTGCGAAAATCCCGATAAGCACCGTAATACTCACTGGCCACGGCGATCTCCGGACGGTTTTTATAGAGATATGATTTGATGCTCATCGACTGATCCTCTTTACCGGCGCTGCCCCAAAAGCAGCAAACGAGTTATTCTAAAACGCTTCATGATCAGGAGCGTCAGCAAAAGCGCTAAAGCCATACCGACAAGCGCCGCGGACAAATACTGCACGGCCCCGTTGCCGAACTTGATCAGAAAATATCCATGGCACACATAAATATCCAGTGTCAATGTGCCCAACCAGCAGAGAAACCAATAAAAGCCCCTCCCTCGCATAAGCCCCAGGAAGAATGAACAAAAGGCAAATCCCGAAAATGACACCGCGTATTTATAAATGGAAACCACCAGACGGGCGATGGGCTCGCTATGAATCATACTCAAAAGGGCGGGGTAAAATGTCGGCATGGCATTGCGCATCCAGCCGAGAACCAAAAAAGGAAAACTGATGACGGCCGTCGCATAAATGATTTTCCGGTGGGCTCTCAGCACGCCAAGATACTTAGAGGCAAAGAAACCCGCCGCGTAATAGGGAAAGTACTGCTTGAACTCGGATAACGCAAGGAAATCCGGAGAAGCGGCCAGTGACAGCAGAATAGCGGCGATCACAAAATAGTTTTCCCGGCGCTGCCAGTTTTTGTACCGGGCAAATTTCAGCGCCCCGAACAAAAGCGCGCCATTCAGAAATAAGACCCATAAAAACCACAACCCGATGCCGGGTGCCTTGATCAGATTCAGAAAATGAGTGGCCAGAGAAACTTCCTGGTTGGAGCGCACAAGTCCGTAAGCGATCAAATGCCACACCAGGAAAGGAATGAGCAGGCGAACACTGTGCTTCTTAATGAAATCCCCGTACGAATAATGAAGCTGCGTGAGTACGATAAATCCGCTCAGAAACATGAAGAGGGGCATCTGAATGGAAAAGACGATCCGAAAAAGCAAATTATGATCATACTGAGGATCATTAATCTGTATGGAATGCCCCAGCACGACGAGAATGATCGCCACACCTTTCAACGCGTCAATACGATGGTCGCGCTTACCGGACATCGCCTCGTTTATTTTCAGAAAAGCCTTAAGAGTGTTCCAAACCGTCATGGTTTATTCCATAAAAAATCAGACCCGCGCCGGCCGAATCCGGAAGCCGGATCGAGGCGCCGCCGTCTGCTGAAACCACACATCATTCTCGTTTATATCGCTGTGATTCATTTGGTTTGATAACATATCGATGGCATTTTTAACACATGATTTTTTCCTTCATCTATGTTAGAGCTAGCGCGAATAAAGCATTGGACTGCATTGACTTTTATGAAGAAAACATCCCCGATGATTGATATTATCATCCCCACCTATCATCGCTACGAAATCCTTGCCGAAACACTGGAAAGCGTCCGGGAACAAACCTATCCCCATTGGGAGTGCTGGATTGCGGAGGACGGGGAAAGCGAGGACACCCGCTCCGTCGTTTCACCCTTCTTAGCGGACGCACGCTTTCACTACTTGCCGGGCGCACATTCGGGAACGCCGGCGACACCTCGCAACCGGGCCATCAAGGCGGGACAAGCTCCCTATGTGGCGTTTCTGGACGATGACGACATCTGGCTTCCCGAAAAACTGGAGCGGCAGATCGCCTTTTTGAAAGATCATCCCTACTGTGTCCTTTTGGGAAGCAACGCCTGGATCATGAAAGAAGATCAGGATTACCGAAAGGACAAGCTTCCGGTGTATTTTACCAAAGCGCCTTTCGGTTTGGTCTCCTACCGGAAGCTGGTTCAGGATGATTACTTTATAAACTCGTCGGCGATAATCAGGAGATCGGCGCTCAGTTATTCCGGTCTGCAAAACGAGGACCTGCATAAGGGCCCGGATGGCGAAGACCACGATTTGTGGCTGAGAATCGGCCCCCTGGGAGAAATGTGGCTTCTGTCCGCTCCGCTTCTGATTTACCGCGAATTTGCCGCCAAGCATGCGGCGGCGCCGCAGTCCGCACTGGAGAGACGTCGGGCAAGCTACCGGACAAGATTCAAGATTTATCAATCCGCCTTGAGGGGTGTGGGCGATATGCCCAGCCCGCTCCTCTTCCCCGAATACGACCGGCAGGAGCATTTATGCCGCCGCGAAAGGGATTTTTACGCCGCGGGTCCCCGGCCTCTAGGAAGGCTCAGACACGACATAGCGTCGGCGCTGGCCGGGCTTCTCTATCTGCCCCCTTCCAAACAAAAGCAACACCAGAAAGCCGTACAAGCCTTTACAGAAGTGAAAGCCCGCTGGGCGACACCGCCTAGCCTTACGACCATCGAATGTGTTGTCTTTTCCAAAGACCGGGCGTTGCAGCTGCATGGCCTTTTGGCTTCCCTGCGGGAAAAAGCCTCTCCCGCCGTACCCTTGCATGTCCTCTATCTGGCTTCCTCGCCTTCCCATCAGACGGCATACGATGACGTTGAACGTATATTCGCCAAACAGAATGTACGTTTTGTCCGGCAAAAAGATGACTATTCCTTCAAGCACGATCTGATGAACATTCTTTTCTCGTTAACCTGTGACCTTTTATTTTTCCTGGTTGACGATATCGTCTTCACGGAGCCGGTTGACTTGAATGATATGTTAAAGTTTGATCCGGATGCTTTCGTTCCCAGCCTGCGCCTGGGACAAAACCTCACCCAATGTTACGTGCTCCAAAGACCCCAGCCGTTACCGCATTTTTTGGATCCTCCAGACGGCGCGAGCGGTAAAATCGTCTGGCAGTGGGACAAAGGAGAACTGGATTGGAGCTATCCCCTTTCCGTTGACGGGCATTTCTTTTCGAGGCGGGAGATCACGGCGATGGCGGCGCTTATCGCCTTCCGCGCGCCCAATTCACTGGAGGACCAGCTGCAGATATTCAAACCCCTGTTTGAAAAGCGCTATGGAATTGGCTATAAAAAATCAAAAATCGTGAATATTCCGGCAAACCGGGTGCAGACCGAAATCAACAACCTTTCCGGCAATACCCATCCGGATGAGTTGCTTGCCAGGTGGCAAAGCGGGTATCAAATGGATTATGCAAAATTGACCGGACTGCGAAATGAAAGCGTTCATCAGGAAATCGTTTTGCCGTTGAAGCGAAGAGATGATGCGGGGGTATTAAGTTGAGCAATTCAGAATGGATCTGGAAATTTTTCGGCAGCGGCTACCGGCTGATCCGGTTCTTCAACCGGACGGCCACCAACAAATTCAAACCCAAGAAATCGCTTCTGAACCTGCATCCGCTGAAAACCCTGAAAGCCAGGAGGCTGCTTTCAAAAACCAGCAAGCTTCACCTGGGCTGCGGCTCCGTCCATATCACGGGATTTATCAACATTGACGCGGTCTTTACGCCGGCCGTTGATTTTCGTTGCCGGCTCAACAGACTCTATGATTTCTTCCCGGAGAATTCGATATCGGAAATCTACATCTGCCACACCCTGGAGCATCTGCCCGCACGCTTCCTTTCCCTTTACCTGAAGCAGTTCCACCATATTTTGAGAAAGGGAGGAACCTTGCGGATATCGGTGCCGGATATCGAAAGGTGCCTGATCGCATCCAAAAGGCAGCAATGGCCGGAGGCGCAGCTGGATCTGCTTGAGGGCGTTATGGGCGGCGGGCAGGATCATAAATACAACTATCACAAACTTTTTTTCTGGCCCGAGTATCTGAGGCGCAAGCTTGAAACCGCAGGATTTGTCAACGTCGAGGAGTATCCTCTCCGGCCCCACTTTGCCGGCGAGGATGTACAGGATGCCAGCAACTGCGCCGGGTTTGAGCCCTACGGCATGGGACTGAGTCTGAACATGAAGGGAGAAAAGCCGCAATGATCACGGTAAAGATCTCTCATTCGCCATGGCCCCTCATCCGCCAGACGCCCGGGCAAAAGGGCGTCTGGGGGGAATGCCGCTTTTTCTTCTCCGGGATGGATATCGATCGCTATGATTACTGGTTTGTTCTGGAAGGCCCGGGTAAAAAAAAGGAGACGTCCGTCTGCCCGAAAGAAAATGTTGTTTTCATCGCCCATGAACCCCCTACCTTGAAAACCTATAAGAGCGAGTTTCTGCACCAGTTTGCCGCCGTCATTACCAGTGACTCCCATATCGACCACCCCAGGCCGATCCTTCAGCAATCGGGACTCCCCTGGCATATAGGCAGAAGGCAGAGAAATCACGTCAACATCGAATTTTCCAAGGACTACGATGAGCTCAAGGCGATGACGCTGATTCCCAAAACGAAGTTACTGTCCGTCGTCTCTTCATCCAAGGCCATGACGGAAGGGCACAGCAAGCGGCTGGAATTCGCCAAGCGTTTGAAAGCTCATTTCGGCGATAAAATCGATTTGTTCGGCAGAGGATTAAATGAAATCGAAGACAAGTGGGACGCTCTGGCCGACTATCGATACCATGTCGCCATTGAAAACAGCGAGGTCAACCACTACTGGACGGAAAAGCTCTCCGACGCATTTCTCGCCGGATGCCATCCCATTTACCACGGGTGCCCCAACATAACCGATTATTTCCCCCCCGGCGCTCTCACGATGATCAGCATCCATGAACCGGAAAGGGCCATTGCGGCCATTGAAGCCTGCATCGGGCAAAACAGATTCGAATCGTCGCAGCCGCTGATTTGGGAAGCCAGAGAAAAGGTGCTGGATGTGTATAATATGTTTCCCCTGATCGCTGATTACATTGCCAAGGACCGCGAGCGCTCGCCAGGAGAAAACCGCCCGCCCGTCAAGGTGACTATCCGAAAAGAACCGTCCGAATCCAACCTGATCTATAAGTTCAAAAAGACTTTTTTTGCCGCTCAGGCCGGCCGGCGCAAAAATCCCCGATGATCTCATTTAAAAACGCCGTTCCCGTGGCATTGGTGTAATGGTAGGGATCTTCCCTGTAAAACCCTTCCCGGGCCGAATAGCGGCTGATGGAATAGTCATAGATATCCGGGAAGATGGTCTTCATTTCTTTCTGCCAGGGAAGAAACAGGCTGTAGGCCTCCGTTTTCTGCAGAGCGGCAAAAACGTCATGGTTAAAGGGATTGATGAAAACCGCGTAGGGAATTTTTTTCTTATCCAGAAGCTTCTTGATTTCCCTGACGTAAGCCATCCGCTGGCGAGAGAACGAAAAGTATCCGTAATGGTGTTTGACGAGCCCCCGGATGATGTCGTTATACTGCCTCTCGTACTGCGCCTGATCGGCCGACGCCGAATGGCTCGCGATCCCCGGATAGGCAAACTGCCCGTTTTCCTTCATCCCGTCGGCCGGTTCGCCTTTTTTCCACTTCTTCAAGGTCTTCAACGAGGCGTCCGTGGTGTGAATGCTGAGCAGATATTCAGCACTGCTAAAGCGAACGTCCTCCCAATCGCTGATCCGCAGGAGAGGGAATTCCCGTTCGTTGAACATATAGAAATCAAAACCGATCAACACGAGCTTTTCCTGACGCAGGTACTTCTTTAAGTAGAAGAACATCTCCTCCGGTACCATCCCCCGCATGGAGGCGTTGTAAAACCGGTAGCAGGTCAAACCATCCGGATCAATATACCCGGTCTTGCTCGATCCGATGAGCACGCCCTCATGATCATACGTCAATATCGCATCTTTAATCTGGCGCTCATTCCAGAAGAAGACGCCCGTCCGGTTGTTGCCAAGCAGGTTATAAGGATCCACGAGGGCATTAAAAGCGGCGACCAGGAGCAACGCCGCTCCGATGATCGTGCCCGACAAAACAAGATATTGTTTGTAACTGATCATCCTTATCCCTTAAAATTGAAAATAGATAAACGCGCCGGCCCTGCTCATAAAGAAAACGGAAGCCAGTGCGCAAATCACCAGCGCCGCCATCCAGATGAGCGAAGGCTGCCAGAAAAACCAGGCCGGCGGATCAGGAAGCTTTGCTTTGCCGGCCATAATGTTCAGGTAAGGCTCAAAGCGATTCATCAACTGCTGCACATTGGGGGCAAACCAGACCATGAAGAGCGCCAGCGCAATATAGACGACTTCATTGCTGCCTTCGCAGTAGTTCATTTCCCGGAACGCAACACCCCACTGCTTAAGCTGAGGCATCAGAGGGCCGAACTTGATCAGATACTTTTCGGGCAGGGCAAAACCATTTTGTCCGGCCATGGACGAGACGATGCGCCATCCCGTGGCTGCGCTGTCCGCCCTGAAAAAGACCCAGGCCACGGTAACCGCGACAAACGTGAGCGAGGCGGAAAACAAACGGCCCAACCATCCGCCTTTTTCCCGATAGCCAAAATACTTCTTCAGTTTAATCCAGCCATGGTTAAGAACCAGATAGAGGCCGTGCAGCCCTCCCCACAGGACAAACGTCCACGCGGCGCCATGCCAGAGCCCGCCCAGCAGCATGGTGATCATAAGGTTTACAAACCGCATGACCTCTCCCTTGCGATTGCCGCCCAAAGGGATATAGATATAATCCCGTAAAAAACGGGACAGCGAAATATGCCAGCGCCGCCAGAATTCGATGATGTTGACCGCCCGGTAGGGGGAGTGGAAGTTGAGCGGAATGCGGATGCCGAACAGATATGCCAGACCGATAGCCATGTCGGAGTATCCGGAAAAGTCGAAATAGATCTGGAGGGTATACGCCAGAGCTCCTTCCCAGGCCTCCAGGAAGGAAAGGACATACTGATGGCGCGCCGCCTCGAAGACCGGTGTTGCATAGACGGCGAGCCCATCCGCAAGGATCACTTTCTTGAACAAACCGAAAAAGAAGAGGGTCATCCCGACCGCCAGATTCTGCGGATTGAGGCGAAATATTTCCCGGCGGCGGAATTGAGGCATTATTTCCTGATGGTAAACAATAGGGCCCTGGATCAGGCGGGGAAAGAAAGTGACAAACAGACAGTAATCCAAGAAATGATGTTCTTTCGCCTGACCTCGATAGGCATCGACCAGATAAGCAATCTGCTGAAACGTATAAAATGAAATCGCCAGCGGCAAAACGATCGGGGTCAGCTCAATCGGCCTGCCTGTCCAGGCCGACAGATTGTCCGCAAAAAAATTGGCATACTTGAAATAGCCCAGCAGTCCGAGGTTGGCGGCAATTCCGGCGGCCAGAAGGCTTTTGGATCCGCGACTGACGACCCTTCCCCAATAGAAATTGAAGACGATCGATCCGGCAATCACCAGCAGAAAGAGCGGATTCCACCAGCCGTAAAAAACAAGAGACGCTCCGACCAGCCAGGCCAGAGCCCATGAATGCCGCCCGCTGCGTCCGATCAGAAAGAAGCCGACAACCGTGATCGGCAGAAAAACCAGAAGAAACAGATAGGAATTAAAGAGCATGGGGTGGAAGCCTCATGACGTCGCGCAGAAAGCCAATGCCCTGGCCATGATCCGCCCGTTGGCGACTGACCATTACATAAACCCTTGATGAATACTGCCGGAGCGTCCGGCCAAAACCTCTCAAGGGCACCTCATTATCCTCCTGATCTCCTCGGCATACAACCGGCTCATCACTTTATTCCCGAAATCCGTGTAGTGGCCCGGCGGCAGACCGGGCAACTCGGTCTGAAGAATTCGTTTTTCTCGGTATCGGGAGAGCGCAACCGTGGGATCAAAAAAATCGACGCCCTTTTCCCGGCATATGTCGCTAAGAAGTGTGATCAGTCTTGCCCGCCTTCCGATGACGGTTCTAGAGGGTGTCGCAGCATCCTTGCCGAAAAAAGGCGCGACCCAGGAAGAAATCCGGCGTCTGACTCCCGCCGCAAGACCGGCTTCATTTCCGGCCCCGAGGCTCTGTTGTCCCATCTCGATGGTTGCATTGATGTGGGACGCAATAAGAATTTTTCTGGGATGCACGAGCCTCATGATCTCGGCAATATCTTTTTCGATCTCCTCTCTATCCTGATAGAGCACCTCTGTTTCCCTTACGATCTGCTCGGGCGTCTCACTCGCGAATTCGAGCCGCCTGTCCACGGCCAGGTGATGAAGGTAGTATCCCTGGAACACATAGTTCTTCATAGCGCTGATTTCGATCACGAACAGATCCGCTTCCGTAAACTGTGACAAAAAAGATTCAGAGTGGGATACGGGCTTCCGGTTGAGAATCCCGGTGCGGAAGCAAAAGGGGTTGATCGTATCCGGAACTTCGATTTGCTTGGTAATAAATTTCATCAATTGAATGATTTCCCTGGTCGTGTGGACAAAGGAAATGGCATTATCGAAATCCGTGCAACTGTAATTGCGCCGGATATTGGTCAGCCGGCAAGTGCCGAACAAAGCAACTTTAATCTTCTTATCCATACCCTTCCATGCCCATTGATTTTACGACCGCGCTTCTGCAAAAAATTGCCGTTCCCCGTATATCTCTATTATACATCCGTGTCAAACCGGCAAGTTCGATCCCGCGTCGCAAAAACCTTTGCTGGGCTTCGCCCTCTTCCGTCGATCGCGGGTCCGGCGGACCTTGCAAATCAGAAGCGTTCAGTATATAAATTCCGTCATCGCGGCCCATCCCAGCGAGATGGGCGATCCGCAATTCCCTGTACGGTAACCATCGGGCATAAGAAGAATTTGATTCAACAGTCACGGGGCAAAATATGCTTTTCAACTCTTATTCTTTCATCCTGATTTTTTTGCCGGCTGTGGCCGCAGGTTACTTTCTGCTCCACCACTATCTGACGGCAAAGTGGGCTCGGCTCTTCCTGCTCATCGCATCGCTGGGTTTTATGTCGTTTTGGAATCTGTATTTCACCCTCACGCTGCTCATCTCCGTTTTATTCAACTTTGCTCTGGGATCAACCCTGTCCCGCTTCGCTTTGCAGGACTCAAAAATCAGGAAATCGATCTTCATTGCGGCCATTGCGGCCAACATCGTGTTTCTGGGATTTTTCAAATACAGCAACTTTTTCGTGCAAAATGTGAACACCCTTTTCTCCGCTCACATCGGAGCGGTTCATGTCCTGCTGCCCATCGGCATCAGTTTCTATACCTTCATGCAGATTGCCTGGTTGACGGATATTTACCGCCGCGGGGGACTCCGCTACGATTTCCTCAGCTATAGTCTTTACGTCACCTTCTTCCCGTACGTCATTTCCGGGCCCATCGCTTATCATCATGAAGTGATTCCGCAGATGCAGTCGGAAAGCGTCCGGCGATTCAGCGGGAAAAATCTGTGCCGGGGAGTGTTTATTTTCTCCATCGGACTCTTCAAAAAGTGCGCGGTTGCCGATACGCTGGCGCTCATCGCCGACGGGGGATTCGCGGCGGGGAACGCTCTCAGCTTTACGGAAGCCTGGCTGACCAGTCTATCCTATACCATGCAGATCTATTTTGATTTCAGCGGCTACACGGATATGGCGATCGGCGCCGCCCTGGTTTTCAATATCGACATCCCGGCCAATTTTAATTCGCCTTACAAATCCATGAACATTCAGGACTTCTGGCGGCGCTGGCATATCACTTTATCCAGATTTTTGCGGGACTATATTTACATTCCGCTGGGCGGGAACCGCTCGGGTATCCCCGGGACCCTGGTTAATCTGATGCTGACGTTTTTGATCGGAGGGCTTTGGCACGGGGCTGCCTGGACGTTCGTTTTTTGGGGCTTCTTACACGGTGCGGCGCTATGCATTCACCGCCTGTGGAGCAGGACCGGCATCCGGATGAACTCCGTGATCGCCTGGTTTTTGACTTTCAACTTCATCAACGTCGCGTGGGTGTTTTTCCGCGCCCAGAGCTTTGGCGACGCCCTGCGCATTTTGCAAGGCATGGCGGGCTTAAACGGCGTTGTCGTCTCGCCCAATATTGCAGAAAATGCCTTTGGGCAGAGTCTTGCGGCCATCGGCATCCGTTTCGGTGAGTGGCGCGCCCATCTTCCCGAGGCGGAGGCGACGCAATATTTTTTCTGCCTGATCCTTATTCCCTTTGTGCTGATGACAAAGAATTCCAATGAACTCCTGAATAGGTTTTCGCCAAACTGGAAAAATGCGCTGGCGGTAAGTTTGATGATGATCGCGGGACTGCTCTTATTGAACAAAGCCAGTACATTTTTATATTTTACTTTTTAGGTGGATATCTCTATGAGCTACCGGAAATGGCTGATGACCACAGCGGCTTTCACGTTTCTTTTCGCGGCCCTGATCGTTGCGGTTAATTTTTGTGTGGACCATCACGCTGTCCGATTGAGCCTGTTTAGCTGTAAGCAGGATCTTCGGCAGACCATTTATCCGGCGGGCATCAATCAGCACATATTCAATCCCGAGGTTATTTTTCGCCGTCCCGGAGCGTATGACTCCTTCCTTTTCGGTTCGTCCCGAACCGCGCCGGTTCACGTGGAGAAAATTCGCGGCAGCCGCTTCTACAATATGTCCTATTCTCTGGGGCTGCCCGAGCAACACCTGGCCATTCTTCGGGCTTTTTTAAAGAAGGGGATTAAGATCAAAACGGTCGTTATCGGACTGGACGATTTTTGTTTCAGCCTGCCTGCCGTTGCTCGCCAGGAGCACCTCATCAGAATGATGCATCCGGATATCGGCGGCCCCTGCCGCTTCGAACTGTTCGGCAAGTATTTTTTCCGCAAGCCTGATCTGAAGGAGCTGGGCCAATGGCGGGGCCGGGTTTTTGACGGCAAAACGAAGGACGGCATTGTGATCAGTGAACGGGGCGTTAACCTGGGGTGGATGGAGAAAGAGCGAATTATTCAGGCGATGGGAAAACCAATATTCGACTTTGCCGTCGGCCAATATCAACCGGTCCCTTATGGCCGGAAAGAAATGAATGAAGCTTTTGCCGTCATCGAAGAGTTGATTACGTTGTCCCGCGAACAACACTTTTCTCTCATTTTCTTTATCACGCCCTTTTCCGCGCAGTTGTATCTGAATCAGGCCGAGGCTCTGGCAATAGCCAAAGAACGGCTGGCCGGACTGACCGACTTTTATGATTTCAGCGGGTTCAATTCGATCACGACCAACCCCGTCAATTATTACGAGGAAAGCCACTACCGCTACCAGGTGGGTGACCTGATCATCGAGCGAATCTTCGGCGGCACCGGCACCCGCTTATCGGGTGATTTCGGTGTCCTGGTGACTCGACAAAACGTGGGCGGACATCTGGAAAAACAGAAACGCGAACTGGAAGCATACCGGATGGCGCATCGCCTGCAATGAGGTTCTCAGACCGCCGACACCGCGGCCGGCCTGACCTAAATGGACATTCTTGCCGCGTCCAGTGTGTTTTTCATCAGCATGGCGATCGTCATGGGCCCCACACCGCCGGGGACGGGCGTAATGTAGGATGCCTTGCCCGCCGCTTCATCAAACGCGACGTCACCGGCCAGTTTGCCGTTTTCCAGGCGGTTGACGCCGACGTCGATCACGACCGCGCCGTCCTTCACCATGTTCCCGGTGATCATTCCCGCCTTCCCCACCGCGGCAATCAGTACATCCGCACGCGAGGTTACTCCAGGCAGGTCTCTTGTTCTGGAATGACAGATCGTCACTGTTGCATGCTGTGACAGAAGCAGAAGCGCCATGGGCTTGCCGACGATGTTGCTTCGTCCGACGACAACCGCGTCTTTTCCGGAAAGTTGAATTCCGGTGCGGGCAATCAGTTCCATGATTCCCCGGGGCGTGCAGGGAACAAAGAGCGGTGATCCGGTCACCAGACCGCCCACATTATAAGGGTGAAATCCGTCGACGTCCTTATGCGGATCAATGGCGGCAATAATCTTATCCGTGGCGATGTGCCTGGGCAGAGGCAACTGAACCAGAATGCCGTGAATCAGGCGATCATGGTTGAGCTCGTTGATCAGATCCAGCAGCTTTGATTCGGGGGTGTCGGCGGGCAGTTTATACTCCCGCGAAAGAAAGCCGACCTCCGCACAGGCCTGGCCTTTTCTTCCCACGTACACTTGAGACGCCGGATCTTCACCGACGAGCACGACAGCCAGACCCGGAACAATGCCGCTCTCTTCCTTAAATGTGATCGTTTCTTCGCGGATGGACCGACGAATATCCTGTGCTATCTTCGTGCCGTCTATAATGATTGACATGCCTGACCTTTCTGACTCCGTTTATTTGACCTGGTATTCTTTGATGATTTTCAAAACCTTGTCTAACTCCGCCTGCGGCAGTTTGCCGTTGTAGACATAGCGGCAAATTCTGTCCTTGTCCAAGATGACCACGCTTGATGTATGATTCTTCAATCCCCAGAGATTGAGAATCGTGTAGTCATAGTCGAGTAGTATAACGGCGCCCGTTTTATCCTGCTTGCTTTTGATGACGCTCTTAATCAGGAAATTCGGCATTTTAGTGGCCTTCAAATTCGTGATCCCCAGGCCTTTATACCGGACGTTGCGTTCCAGTCCCGGGTCTTTGAGCAAAGCGTCCTCCACATGCGTATTTAAGTCTTTTTCATCAGGATCCACATAAAAGACGGACATGACTTTTCCCTGAAATTCGGGCGAGCGCAGGCTATAGGCTTTGCCGTTGGAATCTTTCAGAGAAAAATCAGGCGCCTTGTCGCCGATTTTCAACTCCGCCGCGAAAACGCCCAGAACGCTGCACAGCAACATGACCGGTACTATTGCAAGAATTTTTTTCATTTCCCCCTCCTTTGGTGTGCCCCGCCGATTTCCTGATCCACGATATGATGAATTCACGAAGTGATTTTCAAATTGCGGCGGAATTATAGGGTAAAAGAATATCACTGGCAAGAGAAAAGAATGGCTCCCGCAGGAAGTCGGGCGTCTGCTTTGAACTCTTGAAATAATTCGCTTTCTTTGCTAAGAACAGAATAGTGTTAAGGAGGTCGTAAAACCATTAATCTTATACAATTACTGGAAGACTCCGTTGAGCGTTATGGCGAGCGGCCCGTCCTCGTTGCGGAAGATCGCCGCATTTCATACGGGCAATTGCATTCGACGGTTCAAGCCGTTGCGGCTTCCTTAAAAAAGAAAGGCGTGACAAAGGGCGAAAAGGTAGCCGTGATGCTGCCGAACATCCCTGAGTTTGTTTATTGCTATTTTGCAGTTCTGCAGCTGGGCGCCGTCGCCGTGCCGCTCAATACCTCCTCCACGCCCCATGAACTGCTTTACCTGCTCAACAACAGCGATGCGAAAGTATTCATCAGCCAAACGGCCGCGGAGAAAAAATATCGGGAGATCAAAGACCGACTCTTAACCTGCCATACTTTTTATGCCGTAGATTCGGAAGAAGCCGTCTCGGCCGTGAACGGCAGGTCTGCGGGTGATGGGAGCGGCGTGAAGGCAAGCATAGATCCGGACGACCCGGCGGAGATCATCTATACGGCGGGGTTAACCGGCAAGCCTCTGGGCGCCGTCCTTACCCATCACAATCTCTGCTCGCAGCTCAATATGATTCAGCCCATTTTTCGAAGAGAGCCTTCCGATGTCGGGCTTTGCCTGATCCCCCTCTTTCACTCCTTCGGCTCCACCGTTAATATGTTGAATGTGGTTCAGGCGGGTTGCTCCACTGTGATGATGGACCGGTTGACGATGGACGGGCTTTTCTCAACCATCGAGCGGGAGAAAGTAACTTACATCTGCGCCGTCCCGCGTCTTTTCATCGGTATGATCTTTCATGAAAAAGCGGCAAAATACGATGTAAGTTCTCTCAAGCTCTGCGTCACCGGCGGGTCGGCAATGCCCGCCGAGTTCATCCCGATCTTCGAACAAAAATTTGCCGTCCGTATCCTTGAGGGCTATGGATTGACGGAAGCGGCGCCCGCGTGCTCTTTCAACAGGATAGAGTGCGCCGCCAAACCCGGATCCATCGGTTCGGCTCTAACCGGTATCGACATAAAAATCGTTGATGACGCGGGACAGGAACTGCCGCGAAATCAGATTGGTGAAATGATTGTGCGCGGTGAAAACGTCATGAAAGGATATTACAAAGACGACGCCGCGACCGCCTCAGTCATTACGAACGGCTGGCTCCATACCGGGGATTTGGGCAGAATGGACGACGACAATTATATCTTCCTGACGGGTCGCAAAAAGAGAATGATCATTACCAGCGGGTTCAATGTCTATCCGAGCGAAGTGGAAACGGTCCTGAATCTGCATCCGGCAATAAAAGAGTCCCGGGTGATCGGCAAAGAAGACTTGATGCGCGGCGAATTGGTAAAGGCGCAGATTGTTCTTCGCGACGGTCCTCATCCGGACGACAAAGAAATCATCCGGCACTGCAAGATCTTTCTCTCCCCCTACAAAGTTCCGAGGGAAGTGGAGTTTGTATCATCCCTGGCGGACTAACAGGAAATCCCCTGAAAAATGAGCTGATCGAAAAAAGCGGTTACCGGGTTTTGACCTATCGTATTTTCCGGGCGCTGATAATCAGACTGTTCCCGCCCATCAGGACTTTCGGGGAGTTGGATTCATTCAACCAGTATTTGCGTATACCCTTTTCTCCTTTGACTTTCGTGAAAAGAAAAATCAGCCAGGCCAGAGGCGCGAGCCACAGTTGATTGGTTTTTGTTTTTTCGCTGACAACAGTTTCAATCTCCAGGCCGGCATAACTCAAGGCCATTTTGAGGAGCGCAAAGGAGGGACGGCTGATATGGCCGTTATTTTTGTAGTCTTTGCCGCTGTATGGCTCAACGGGCTCGATAATTCCGTAGAAAACATTTTTCAGCCTGGACTCGATGTTGGAGTAGTTCGGATAGCTCATCGCAAACAACCCGTTCTTTTTTAAAACCCGGCTGAATTCCCGAAACGTGTGGTAGAGGTTCTCCACGTGTTCCGGACCTTCAATACAGCAGGCGTAATCAAAGGACTGGTCCTCAAAGGGAAACCGGCCGTCCAGATCCCCCTTGACAACCGGAATCTCCGGATTGCAGAACCCTTCTGTTTCGATATCCGCAGCCGTTACAGCAAATCCCTCATTGTGCAGCATCCAGGAGAGGCGTCCCGTACCGGCGGGAAAGTCCAGGACACTCCCGCGCGACATCGTCTTCATCTCATCAACGAGCTTAAAGTGGATTTCATCCAGTGATGCAATTTGAAATTCCCGTCCATGAATCAGCATAAGAATTATTGGATCCTTCCCGTCTAAAGCAAGGGCCTTGCGGAATGTCTGCGGCAATGTGTTTCAATCATTGTTTTACTTTCTTTTCCAGCATTGCCGTCCAATGCTTGCCGCGGTGTTTTGTACCGGGAAGTGCCGCTTCGCCGGCAATACTATATTGACTTTGCGGTCAATGTCAAAATGAATCTCCTTCTCCTGCGCTTCATCTACGGCGAACGCTATGGCTTTCCGACGGACGCCATTTCGATGAGCGACGGGTCATAATCTTCCGGTTTCTCATATCCCAGAAGATTCAGGAGGGTCGCCGCAATGTTGGACAGGCCTTTTTCCTCGATATCCGCCATCCGGTACTCGCCGCGATAGAGGGGATCATAAATAATGAACGGGACCGGATTCAGGCTATGGGCGGTCTTGATGGCTTTCGCGCCCTTTTTGTCGATCGTGAACATCTCATCCGCGTTTCCATGGTCCGCAGTGACGACGGCAATGCCTCCCGTCTTTTTTATGACCTGCAGCAGTTCTCCGACACATTGATCCGCGATCTCCACCGCAGCAATGGCCGCATCCATCATTCCCGTATGTCCCACCATATCCCCATTCGGAAAGTTGAGCCTTCCGAATCTGTAGCCGCCGGTCTCGAGAAGGGCGATTACCGTAGCTGTTATTTCCCGGGCCTTCATCTGCGGGGCGCGGTCAAACTCAATCCGGTCGGAAGGTATTTCCACATAGGTTTCCAGCGATTCATCAATGTAACCGGAGCGGTTGCCGTTCCAGAAATACGTCACATGACCGAACTTCTGAGTCTCGGACACGGCAAAAGTTTTTACCTTTTCCGCGCAAAGGTACTCGCTCACGACGCGGTCGATCGCCGGCGGCTGCACGAGAAAATGCGGAGGAATGTGGGCGTCCCCGTCATACTCCATCATTCCTGCATAAAATACATCCGGAAGAGGCCCTCTGTCGAACTCTGAAAAATCCCTCTCGGAGAACGCCCTTGATATCTCGATGGCGCGGTCGCCCCGGAAGTTGAAAAAGATAACCGCATCCCCGTCCTGGATCCTCCCGATCGGCGCCCCCGAGTCATCGGCGATGACAAACGCGGGCAGATACTGATCCGTTGCTTTCGGGTCTTCTTCATAAAAGGTTCGCACTGCCTCGGAAGCGGATGGAAACGTCCTCCCCTTCCCCAGAACATGAGCCTCCCATCCCCTCTTTACAATATTCCAGTCGGAATTGTATCGGTCCATGGTCACCTTCATGCGCCCGCCGCCCGAAGCGATGGCGTAGTCGAGGCCTTTTTCGCTGGAAATCGTTTTCAGCTTTTCCTCCGTGGGAATAATGTAGTCGAGCGCCGTCTTCTCGCCCACATCCCTTCCATCAAGAAGGGCATGGATCCTGACCTTGTTGAAACCGAGCTGTGCGCACTTATTGATCATTGTGAACAGCTGTTCAATGTGGGAATGGACGTTTCCATCCGATAACAGCCCGATAAAATGGACCGTCCCCCCTGTCCGGGAACGCTTCACGATACTGTCCCAGGCCTCCGACTGAAAGATTCTTCCGGTTTTGAGCGCCGCATTGACGAGACGCGCACCCTGGTCAAAGACCCTGCCGGCTCCCATCGCATTGTGTCCTACTTCGCTGTTTCCCATATCCTCATCGGAGGGCAATCCGACGGCCGTACCGTGAGCCGCGAGTTGTGTGAACAGATCGGATTTAAACAATTGATCGAGATTCGGCGTGCTAGCCCTGTATACGGCGTTCGTTTCATCTGCTTTGCCGATGCCGATGCCGTCCATAATGATCAGCAGAAGCGGCCCCTTTCGGCCGTGAAAGGATTTCAATTTATCGAGATGTAATGACATGGATAAACTCCTTTGTTTAGGCGGATAGGCTATAGTCCCATCAGTCTGTTAGGTCTTTATCGAAGGCCTACGGCCTTTATGATTCTTAACGGCGCTTCGCGCCGCACATCTTAGCCTAACAGCCTACAGCCTAACAGGCTAATAGTCTGACGTTAATAGCCTACAGTCTAACAGCCTATTGTTAACAGTCTACTTACCTATAAAATTCGGTTTTCTCTTCTCCAGAAACGCTTTCATGCCTTCTTTCTGATCCTCAGTGCTGAAGCACTGCGAAATCGCGGAGAGCTCCAGTTTGACGCCGCCTTCGAGCGGCATGTCCAAACCGAAGTTCATGGCGTTCTTGGCCATCTTGAGCGCAAAGCCCGGCAGCGAGACGAACTTCCTGGCAAGTTTTTCGGCCTCTTCCATCACCTGTGCGGCCGGAACGACTTTGTTGACCAGACCGATTTCATAAGCGCGTTTGGCGTTGATCTGGCTGCCTGTCAAAATCAATTCCTTGGCGATGCCCATCCCCACGAGCCTGGGCAGGCGCTGCGTGCCGCCCCAGCCGGGAAGAATGCCGATCAGGATTTCCGGCTGGCCGAACATCGCGTTTTCCGAGGCAATCCGGATGTCGCAGGCCAGAGCGATCTCCGTCCCGCCGCCCAGGGCAAAACCGTTGACCGCCGCGATAGAAGGTTTGCTCATCGTCTCCAGAAAGCGGAGGGTCCCCTGCCCCAACTCCATCAGTTTCATGATATCCACTGATGTCGCATTCTGCATTTGTGAAATGTCCGCACCCGCCACAAAGGCCTTTTCGCCGGCGCCGGTAAGAATCAGCGCTTTGACGGCATCGTCCCGGTCGCAGATTGTAAGCGCATGAGCCAGTTCGCTCATGACGTCGTAACTCATCGCATTCAAGACCTTGGGGCGGTTGAACGTTATTTTCGCCACACCCTCTTCCGTCTGGAAAAGTATATGCTGGTATTCCATCGATGATCACTCCTTGGAAAGTAAAAGAGCCCTTTCCTTGCAGATCGGGCTCTTCGTTAATTCAAATTATCACTCCAGACAAAGCCGCCTTAAACGGCGCAGGCATCAACAGGCGGCTTTACTTCTTCCTTGCCCATCGCCTTGACAACCAGTTCGGCCAGATCCCAGGCCTGCATGGTTTCGGTCTTCTGATGGTCTTTAATGCCGTCGGACATCATCGTGAGGCAGAACGGACAGCCTACGGCTATCGCGTCGGCATTGGCCTCAATGGCCTGACGTGTCCGGGCAAAGTTGATGCGTTCTCCGATGTCCTCTTCCATCCACATTCTCGCGCCGCCGGCGCCGCAGCAGAAGCTCTTGTCGAGACTGCGCTCCATTTCCACGATGTCGATGCCGGGAATGGCCTTCAGAATCTGACGCGGCTGATCATAAATCTTGTTGTAGCGGCCCAGGAAGCAGGAGTCGTGGTATACGAACGAGCCTTTGAGCGGCTGAGTCAGTTTGATTTTCCGCTCGTCGATCAGCTTGGCGATGATTTCCGTGTGGTGGTAGACCTCAAAATTACCGCCGAAATTCGGGTAATCCTTCTTGAGTGCATTATATCCGTGCGGGCAGATGGCGATGATCTTCTTCACGCCATAGCCGTTCATGACGTCGATATTGGCCTGAGCGAGCGCCTGGAAGAGATATTCGTTTCCGCAACGCATGGCCGAATCGCCGCAGCAGCCTTCTTCCGTCCCCAGGATGCCGAAGCTGACTCCCGCTTCCTGGAGAATCTTCGCGAAAGCGATGGAAATCTTTTTGCCGCGATCATCAAACGATCCGGAACAGCCCACATAGAACAAATATTCCACGTTGGGGTCTTCAGCCAGTGTTTTCACGCCCATGTCTTTCGCCCAGTCACCGCGCAGGTGCGCGCCAACCCCCCACGGGTTGGAGTTGTTTTCCATATTGCGGCAGCTCAACTGAAGCTCCGGAGAGAAATCCGCTTCCGTCAGAACTTTATAGCGGCGCATATCGATAATCTTTGGCACATGCTCAATGGAGGCGGAGCAGTGTTCCATGCAGTACATGCAGTTCGTACAGGCCCACAGTTCGTGCAAATCGATGACCTCGCCGACCAGCGCCTTGCCCGTCGCTTCTTCCGCGGGAGCTTCGCCCTCGGCGGGAGCGGCCGGCAATTTCGCCATGATCGCATCCTTCAGGGGATTCGGCAGTTTCGCGGCAACCATGGCCAGCGCGGGATCCGGACATTTTTCCAGCCAGTGCGTCTTAATGTCCTGAACGACTTTCTTGGGGGAAAGGGGCTTGCCCGTCAGATACGCCGGACAACCATCCTGGCAACGGCCGCAGCGCGTGCAGGCATCCGAATCGAAAATCTGCTTCCAGGTGAATTCTTCCAGTTTGCCGACGCCGAACGCTTCCGCATTTTCAAAATCGCGGATGGGTTCAATGTAGCCGGTCGGCTTGTAGGATTTCAGGAAATGATTCGCCGGCGTGGTGATGATGTGCATCAGTCTTGAATACGGGATGTAGGCGATGAAGCCCAGGGCGAAGAAGACATGCACCCACCAGCTTACTTTATGCAGTATTCTGGCTGTATCGTAATCGACGCCCGTGAAGGTGCGCGACAGGAGCCAGCCGACGAAGGACCAGCCTTCCCAAGGCGGATTCGTCACGTAAATGCGCAGAGCTTCAATAACGAAACCCGTGACAATGATGCCGGCAATGATCATGAGGACGATCACATCGTCCGGTGTATTGTCGATCTCGCCTTTGTAACCCAGCCGATCCGGCTTCTTTACAAACCGCCGGTCGAGGGCGATGGCCACACCGACCAGAACAAACAGTCCAAACAAGTCCATTAAGAATGAAAAACCAAGATAAAAATTGCCGCGCAGGAATGACCAGTTGAAGAGCGGTTCCGTGACGTGGAACTCTCCCGCGTCAAACGCCGCGCCGAAGATCAGGACAAAGAAGCCGAAAAAGATCAATCCGTGCATAATGCCCGGATAAGGATCCTTTAAAACCTTCTTCTGGAGAAAGACCTCCGCCAGAACCGTCTTGACGCGCTCTTTCATATTGTCCAGGCGCATCTCCGGTTTGCCCATGGCTTTCCACATCTTCCAGCGTCTGTAAATGCCATAGGCCATAATGGCGAGAGCCACAGCTGTCAGTGCAAAGAGTATCGGCTCAAAATACTGCGCGTTCCAAAAAATCTCGCGACCTTCGTTTCCTATTCCTATTGGGCTTGCGTGTTCCATTGATCCTCCGAAAATATTGAGGGGTCATTGCTGACTCTAATGTTCAGTTCCTTAAATAGGAGGTCTTTGCCTTTCGAAAAAGGCAAAGACCTCACTGTTGGTTTATGCAACAAGCTTCTTGCAGACAGTCGTCAATTCGGGAACGACCTTGAACAGATCATCAACCACACCGTAGTCCGCTTTCGTGAAGATGGGGGCTTCCGCATCTTTGTTGATGGCGACGATGCACTTGGATGAACTCATGCCGGCCAGATGCTGAATCGCGCCGGAAATACCGCAGGCGATGTACAGGTTCGGAGAAACAACCTTACCGGTCTGCCCAACCTGATCCTTCTGCGGACGCCAGCCGGCATCCACAGCCGCGCGGGAGGCGCCGACTGTACCTTTGAGAGCATCGGCCAGTTCTTCGAGGATGCCGAACCCTTCGGGGCCTTTCATACCGCGCCCGCCGGAGACGATCACATTGGCTTCCGTCAAATCGACTTTGCCGCTGGTGTCTTTCTGCACTTCCAGAACCTTGCTCTTCTGTGCTTCAACCGCGGCATCCACTTTCGTCACTGCGCCGGCTTTGGCATTTTCGGCAGCCGGGAACACATTGGGACGAAGCGAGGCGACCTGCGGGGTGGCATTGATCACCACTTCGCCGAAACACTTGCCGGCATAGATCGGACGGGTGGCCACAAGCTTGCCGCCATCCAGTTTCACATCCGTACAATCCGTCGCCAGACCCGTAGCCAGTTTTGCGGCTACGCGGGCGGACAGATCCTTGCCCTGAACCGACGCGCCGAACAGGACGATCGCCGGATCGTTGTCTTTGATGATCTTCGCGGCCACAGCGGCATGCGCTTCCGTCACATAGGGTTCCAGAGCGGCGTTATCGCCGACGAATACTTTATCAACACCATATTTGCCCAGCTCGGCCGCCAGACCTTCCACACCTGCACCCAAGAGAACGGCGCTCACTTCATCGCCGGTCTGATCGGCCAGTTTGCGGGCGGTTGAGGCCAGCTCAAAGCTGATCTTACGCAGAGCGCCGTCGCGCTGTTCTGCTACTATCATGACTCCTTTTGCCATTTTTCATTCCTCCGCTTCTAAATTAAATAGCTTTTGCTTCTTCTCTGAGTAACCGGCCCAGTTCAGCCGCCTTCTGCGCGGGCTCATCTCCGCAGACAATCTTTCCAGGAGGTCTGGCCGGCGGCGGAATGGTTTTGGCTACTTTGGCTTTCGCATCGGTGGCAACACCGACGGCAGCGGCATTCTTCACGTCAACCGGTTTCTTCTTGGCCTTCATGATGCCCGGAAGCGATGCATAACGGGGTTCATTGAGGCCTTTCTGAGCCGTGACGACGCAGGGCAGCGCCGTCTCAATCGAGAGCTGCGCGCCTTCGATCGGACGAATCACTTTGACCGACGAACCGGCAAATTCCAGTTTCGTGACAAGCGTCAACTGAGGAATACTCAAGGCTTCCGCCAGCATGGCGCCGACCTGGCCGGCATCATCATCGATGGCGCGCTGTCCGCAGAAAACGATGTCATGCGGCAGAGTCTTAATCACGGCCGCCAGAGCATTGGCAATAACAAACGCATCCGCGTTGTCAAAAGCGGGGTCGCAAATGTGCACGCCCTTGTCGGCGCCCATAGCCAGAGCGGTCCGGATCGTCTCCATCGCTCTTGCGGGGCCAACGGAGATGACCGTCACATCGCCGCCGTTCTTTTCTTTCAGCTTCAATGCTTCTTCTACGCCAAATTCATCATAGGGATTCATAACCCATTTGATCTGGCCTTCTTCGATGCCTGATCCGTCAGCTTTGACTTTGATCTGTGCTTCAGTGTCCGGCACTTGCTTCACGCATGCAATAATATTCACTGTCAAAAACCTCCTTCTCCTGCACGTCGCCTTCGATGAGGCGATGCGTGCATCTAAAATTTTCTTACACCATCCTATCAAAACGCCCGATCCTCTCGGGAGAGAACCGGGCGTCTGTACTACTGTCTGTTTTTGACGATGTCATCAACGACCGACGGATCAGCCAGCGTGCTGGTATCGCCAAGATTGCTGATGTCGTTCGCGGCGACTTTTTTCAAAATTCTTCTCATGATCTTTCCACTGCGGGTCTTGGGAAGACCATCCGCCCACTGAATCTTGTCGGGGGTCGCGATGGGTCCGATAACGGTGCGGACATGAGCGATCAATTCTTTCTTCAGGGCGTCGGATTTCTCGACACCGGTCTTCAGGGTGACATAAGCATAGATGCCCTGACCTTTGATGTCATGCGGCATGCCGACGACGGCGGCCTCGGCGACAGCCTTGTGGGCGACCAGAGCGCTTTCCACTTCGGCGGTGCCCATACGGTGGCCGGAAACATTTATAACATCGTCGATACGGCCGGTGATCTGATAGTAACCATCCTTATCACGACGGCATCCGTCGCCCGTTACATAGTAGCCGGGGAACTGTTCGAAATAGGTTTCCTGGAAACGCTTGGGATCGCCATAAACACCTCTCATAATGCCGGGCCACGGAACTTTGATGCACAGAGCGCCGCTGGCGATTGTATCTTTGAATTCTTTGCCCTCATCGTCGACCAGCACCGGCTGTACGCCGAAGAAGGGCAGTGTGGCCATACCGGGTTTGATTTCAATGGCGCCGGGCAGCGGGGTAATCAGGATGCCGCCGGTTTCGGTCTGCCACCAGGTGTCCACGATCGGGCATTCGCCGCGGCCGATCAGATTATAGTACCAGTTCCAGGCTTCGGGGTTGATCGGTTCGCCGACGGTGCCGAGCGTGCGCAGAGAGGAGATGTCGCACTTCTTCACGAAGTCGTCGCCTTCTTTCGCGATAGCGCGGATAGCGGTCGGAGCGGTATAGAAAATATTGACCTTGTATTTTTCAACGACCTGCCAGAAACGACTGTAGGTCGGGTAGTTCGGAACGCCTTCAAACATAACGGACGTTGCACCGTTGCACAGAGGCCCGTACAGAATGTAGGTGTGACCCGTAACCCAGCCCAGGTCGGCCGTACACCAGTACATATCGCCTTCATGATAATCGAAAACAATCTTGTGGGTGTAGGAGCCGTAAACGAGGTAGCCGCCCGTGGTATGCATGACACCTTTGGGCTGTCCGGTGGAACCCGACGTATAGAGGATGAACAGCGGATCTTCGGCATCCATCCATTCGGGTTCGCACTGAGCGGAAGCTTTGGCCATTTCTTCATGATACCAGGAGTCGCGGCCGGCTTTCATATCGCATTTAATCTTGTCTCCGACTCTGTTGACCACGATCACGGATGTAATCGTGGGGCAGGAGGGCAGTGCTTCATCGGCGGTGGCTTTCTGAGGAACAGCCTTGTTGCCGCGGAAAGTACCATCGCAGACCACCAGCACTTTGGCGCCGCCGTTAACGATTCTGTCTCGGAGAGCGTCGGCGCTGAATCCGCCGAAAACGATGCAGTGAATGGCGCCGATGCGCGAGCAGGCCAGAGCGGCAATGCCCAGCTCCGGAACCATCGGCATATACAGACAGACGCGGTCGCCCTTCTGCACACCTTTGGACTTCAGAACATTGGCGAATTTGCAAACTTCTTCATGAAGCTGCTTATACGTAATGGCTCTTTCTTCACCGGGCTCGTTGCCTTCCCACTGGATTGCAACCTGATTGGCGCGTTTCTCAAGGTGTCTGTCCAGACAGTTATAAGAGACGTTGAGCTTCCCGCCTTCAAAGAATTTTACGTAGATGGGCCCTTTTTTAATGTCAAAGTTGTAATCCATCACTTTGTCCCATTTCTTGAACCAAGTGACCTGCTGTTCCGCAATTTCTGCCCAGAACTTTTCCGGTTCCTCTACGGAGCGCTTCCACATCTTGTCATAGGCTTCTCTGCCGCTGACCCAAGCTTTCTTTTTTGCCGCTTCCGGAATCGGATATATTTCCTTCAACTGAACCTTCCCTGCATCCGCCATGTTAGATATTCCTCCTAGTTTTAAATTTTAGTATTTTCAAACGTTTACTTAACGTTTCGCCATAAAAAATAACTTTTCATTTAATTTCAAGGAAAACTTATCGCCGTATCACCTTAAAAAGCACCGCCTTTTTTCGATTCTGAAGAACCGAGTGACGCTGTAAAGTACCATGAATGAACTGGAATTAAGCTTGCAATCACGAGTGCTTCGGGCACGCTTAAGGTGCGCAGTGAGAGAGCCGACTCACTGGAGTTGAGGTGTGCACCGCCATCTGTGAACACATAAAAATTTAATTTACCTTAAGCCGCGAAGCGCCGGGAAAAGCTCGCCTGCGTCACTTTTTTATTAAAGAATTAACAACTTGCCCCTGGTGCTCCGATTTTCGAAGGGGCGCCACTTCTGCAAGGTGCCGAAAGTGTCGAATCTTACTGATTTATAAACATGAGGTCAGGATTTGACCGCAAGTCAAATTATTCTGGGGATTCCCCTACCTTAATCCGACCCGCCTGTCAAGAAATATTTGGGATGGGAAGTGTTCATGAAAAACCATCTCCCTTTTCAAAATTGCTTTATAAGAAAAATAAACAATATTGGCATAATACAATTAATATATGTTGGAAAGCGCCCAGACGAAATCAGATGGATGTCCCGGTAAATGCTTTCAACCGGAAATACCGGTGTACAAGCATTGCCGCACGTGACCTGCATAAAAATGAGAATAGCTTTCCGACAGGATCTCGCGATGAATTGGCCGAGCTGCAACACTTTTTACTCGTTTGCCGGATGACGGACACACCGTTTAGCAGGCCGGTTGGGCACGCTCAGTGAATACAAAAAATGAATTCACCACAGTTACAGGATCTCTGCCGGAAGGTCTTACAGCTAATTCTTGTTCAATCATCGTCGCATTCATTGCCTTATTCAGCATCATCTGTATTGAACCGTTTATAAACATAATCTGAACACTTACACTTTATCTTGATCGGAATTGCCCCTTCGATAGGCAAAGACCTTGGTTCGTCCCTTATCCCCGCGCTCCGGCCGATTTCCGGGCCGCATAAAATTTTGGCGGATATTGGGGCGCTGCCAAAGACGCGTGATTGCCCGCTTTGCAGAAAAAATGCTTCTTGACTAATGTCGGGTATTATGACCATAAGGTCTTCTATAAAGCGTATTGTTTTTTAGAATACTCACTATCTTTTAATCAATGAGACGCAGCCACCAAACTCGCTTTTTGTTATGGTGGTTTTTTATTTACCGCTGCGGTGACGACGCCGTCGGAAAGTGCAGACGATGTCGATAAGCCTGGCCCAAACGCGCAGGCAGGTGAGGCATACAGGCCCTCCCTTCAACCTTCCTTCTCAATCAGGAGCTGGATGGGGGTGATGACGATGCTTTGTGGAACCCCACGGGGGAATGAAGGTTTAACGCATGCCACTGATTGGCATAAAGAGAAAGGGAATTAAAATGAACAAAAATTTGTATGTCGGCAACCTGTCTTTCAAGGTCACGGACGAAGACCTGAAGACGAACTTTGCGGAAGCAGGAGAAGTCGTTTCCGCTTCCATTATTAAAGACAAATTCACCGGTCAGTCCAAAGGCTTCGGTTTTGTCGAAATGAAAACCGAGGAAGGCGCAACACAGGCCATTCAGAAGTTCAACGGGGGCATGCTGGATGGCAAGGCCATCACCGTTAACGAAGCCAGACCGAAGAAAGAATTCGGTGCCGGCGGCGGAAACCGCGGCGGAGGCGGCGGTTATCGTGGCGGCGGAAACCGCGGCGGAGGCGGAAACCGCGGCGGCAGGTATTAAGATCCTTAAAGAGATTCTTTTGGAAAAGAGCAGAAGGCAATGGATGGCAAACCTTCTGCTCTTTTTTTATCGCGACGTTTTCGACGATGCATAAGTAACTCTGCCGATTCCAACCAGAGTCATGGACGACCTGAGATCATGATCGATTCTTTGTGCCCGTCCCCCATCGGCTTTCCAGTATCAAGCCGGGACGTGATCGCGGGCAAACGTCCCGGCGCGGCCAAGACGTTTGCTGCGTTTTTATGCTTATTTCCGCCATCACCGATTCCGGATGGTTCCCGGGCTGATCAGCCACAGAATTTATTTACTTGAATTAATATACTCGGTAATTTTCAGGGCGATGGTTTTAACCACATATTCAAATTCATCGACGTCCTTGTCGAGAAGCGTCATGCGAAAACCAAGGAGCGGTGAAAAGAAGGAGGTCAGCGGCACAACGCAAATTCCGGTTGAAGCCAGCAGGTAGTAAACAAACCGTTTGTCGTACTCAACATCCTTCGTCAATCCCTCCACATAGCTGCGGACTTCCGGATGATCGATGTGCAGGTACTGCCGGTCGTTAAGCACGGACTCGTTGAAAAGAACCGTCATGTAAAACGCGCCATTGGTTTTATTGGCAATGACAAAAGGCACATCTTTCAAAACGCCGTAGGCAATGGCGGAGAGTTTTTCGTAGTGCTGCGTGCGTTCCCGCAAATAATTTTTATATTCGGGATGCGTCATAATCCTTGGAATCGCCATCTGGGGCAGCGTCGTGGAGCAGACTTCCGACATCTTCTGATGCAAAATCGTATTGATAAAGCGGGCGAAAATCGGGTCTTTTTCCGCATTGTAGACCTCCATCCATCCGCAGCGCGCGCCCGGCCAGGGAAGTTCCTTGGAAATGCCTTTCATGGCGATGCCCGGCACATCGCCGATCACATCCCCTAGCGGGACGGTCGATTTGCCGTTATAAACAATATTAATGTAGGTCTCGTCGGCAATCACGAAAAGATCATTTTCGCGGGCAATCCGAACGACATTTTCCAGCGCTTCCACGGGATAGACAAAACCAGTGGGATTATCGGGGTTGATGATCAAAATGCCGACGATGGCACGGTGAGAGCGCACTTTCTGTTCCAGTTCACGCAAATCCGGAGCCCAATTATTGTAAGGATTCATTCGGTAAGTATTGGGCGGAAAGGACGCATGAAGGACTTCCGCCATCAAGTGCGTGGAATAAGTCGGCTCCGGCATAATCATGCGGGCATCCACCTGGATGGAACTATATGCACGGGCAATCGCGTCGCCCAGACCATTGAAGAAGATGATGTTTTCCGGTGTAATTTGGACTTTGCCCCGGGCGTTGACACGGTCGGCAATGAACTGCCGGGTATCATCCACACCTTTGGTCGGGGAATAAGCATATGAAGCATCATCCCTGAGGATATCCATCAGAACTTCCTTCATCCAGTCCGGAATATGTTCACCTTTTTGAACCGGGTCACCGATATTCTCCCAGATAATCTTCAGTCCGTATTCCTGCATTTTTTTAGCGATGAGCACAATATTGCGGATTTCGTAGGTCAGACCGCTGCCGCCTCGAGAAATTTCAAAACGCATAAGTTACTTAACTCCTTAAGTATTTATATAACGACCCATAATACATATTTTTCAATTTATCCAGAGTTTTTTATTTTTCATGCCCTTTGGGGGTAGAGCGCTCATTTTCTAAAGGACAAAAAGAATATTTCGTGATATTGAGGCGCCCGAGACTGGAAAATAACCGCTTATTAAAGGTAGGCCCACCTGGCAGGAAACCCTTCTCCTTATTCCCTTAAGGCTTGCTTACAGGAAGTCTCACTATTATATTCTAACGTATAAGGATGTCGATTATGGAAGATACGAAGACTTTTGCTGAAATGTTTGAAGAATCCTACGCCACGCCCAAACGGTTTTCCGTCGGAGAAAAAGTGGAGGCCCTGGTTGTCAAAATTTCTCCGGAATGGATTTTTATAGATCTGGGAGCCAAGAGCGAGGGTTACATTGACAAGAAAGAATTCCTCGACGAAACAGGCAACCTGACCGTCAAGGAAGGCGATACCGTTACGGCTTATTTTCTGTCGTCCCGCCACAGCGAGCGGCTTTTTACCACCAAGCTGCTGGCGCGAAAAAGCGTGGATGAATTCCTGCAGAACGCCTATCAAAATGCGATTCCTGTGGAAGGAACTGTGGAGAAAGAGGTAAAAGGCGGCTTTTCCGTAAAGATCAGTGCAAGCGCGAGCGGTTTTTGTCCTTATTCACAAATGGACAGGAGAAGAATCGATAAGGCCGTTGATTATGTCGGCAAGAAATTTGATTTCATCGTCATCGAATACGGGGAAAACGGACGCAAGATTGTTTTGTCGCGACGTCCCTTGCTCGAGAAAATCGAGCAGGAGAAAAAAGCCGCGTTGAAAAATTCCCTTCAAAAAGGGATGACCATACAGGGAGTGGTCACCTCCGTGCGGGATTTCGGGGCCTTCGTCGATATCGGCGGAATACAGGCCCTCTTACCGATTTCGGAAATGGCCTGGGGCAGAGTGGAAGATGCCAAATCGCTCTACAAACCGGGCGATACCATTGAAGCCGTCATCATCAACCTGGACTGGGAAAACGATCGCGTGACGCTATCCTTTAAGGATACTCTCCCCGATCCCTGGAATGAGGTCGTGCGCAATTACGTCGAGGGCAGCATTCATAAGGGCAAAGTATCGCGCTTAACGGATTTTGGTGCGTTTATCACACTGGAAGCAGGCGTAGACGGCCTTTTGCACATTTCCAAGCTCGGTCGGGGAAAGAAGATCAAACATGCCCGCGATGTGCTTTCCGAGGGACGGGAGATTGACGTGAAGATCGAGAAAATCGACCGGGACAATAAAAAAATCTCTCTCGCTCCGGCTGAAAACAACGAAGAGAAAGAGGCCTCGGAGGAGGAAAGGGACGACTACAAGAGTTACATGCCCAAGGCGCCTAAGACGATGGGCACATTCGGTGATCTGCTGAATCAATCGAAAAAAAAGAATAAATAAGAATCAGGCGACTTTTCCGGAAACGGCGCCCACCGAAAAAAACAATCGGGAACGGCTTACAACCGTTCCCTTTTTTGTTTATATATCCAGCTTTGTCTCCACCGTTGGTCAGAATCCGACAATGGAAAGTCCGATCGTACCGACCAGTGCGTGGGCAATCCAAACGCCGAGCAAATTATGCGTCCGCGAGTAAAGCCACCCGAAATAGACGCCGGGAATGAAGACCAAGAGAGCAATCTCGAGCGACATGAACAGGTGCATCGTACTGAAGAGAAGATTGGAAACGAGGATGGCGAGGGGAACTTTGTATTTTGAAGAAAGAAATTCCTCAAGAGGGCCCTGTAATCCTCCCCGGGACAGAAACTCCTGGAGGGGGGCCACAATCAGAATATAGATGAACAGAAACGTCCACCAGGTTTTCGGATC
>SBEK01000426.1 GCA_009668925.1 Deltaproteobacteria bacterium | reverse complement strand
TGCTGATACAGACGACCGGTTTCCCAACTTTTATGGAGGCCTATACTGTTTTTGAAGAAATGCGCGGTGATTTTTAACGGCATGCCGGCTAATTCCCTTTCCGGAGATTTACCGTGACTGATCACGGGCGGATCATTTTGTTATGTTCCGCTGCGATGTCGCAAGATTGGCGGGGAAGAAAATGACCGGTCACCGGGAGACGCAGATGTGTGTGCGTTGCAAGGGGAGTTGCTGCAGGAGGCAATCGGGCCATTGCCTGCCGTCAGAGTTCGGGTCGGCCGCTGCGGTGAGAGAGGCCGTCGCCAGCGGAAGATACGGCATCATTCTCCTGATCGACAAAGACGTCGCGGCCCGTATAGTCCGTCCGAGCTACAAGGACCTCCATCAGCGGACGGGATGCATTTTCCATCATAACGCAGGATGTGAACTTCTTTTTGAGGATAGACCCTACGGCTGCCGCATGCTGCGTCCCCGAGAACGCGATGGCGAGCACTGTAAACCGGAAGGTGCTTCGATAGTGGAGGCGGCAGAAATGTGGGAACAAAGCGGTTATCTGCCTTCTTTACAAGATTGTCTCGACCAATATCCGGGACTTAAATATCGTATCAAATAACAACGCCGCATTCGCTGCGTCCAACAGTTGACATATCCGGGTAAGTTCCTATCTTTCCAGTAAAAGGAGGGTTTATGAAAACCGGGAAATTCTCAACCGTCATTGTGTTAGCCGCCGTAATTTCCTTATGTGCGTGCACCCACATGCAGGCTCCTGTAAGCGCCGAAAGCGCGGGACGGGTTATTGACATGACCGCAAGCGATTTCAAATTCGAACCGAACAATATCACGGCGCGCGTCGGGACAGCGATCACTTTCAGGATCAATAATACCTCCGGCATAACGCATAATTTTACGCTAAAGGGTCCCGATGGGGAAAAAATGAAGAGCATCGACATTCCGGCCAGGGAATCAGTGGAGGTACACGCCGCTTTTGCAAAGCCGGGAACGTATAAATTTAAGTGCGATAAGACGGGCCATAGCGAGCTGGGAATGCAAGGTCAGGTTGTCGTGTCGGAATAACCGCGGATATTAAAGGCCATCGCCTCGCGTGCTTTCAAGGCCCAAAAGC
>SBEK01000021.1 GCA_009668925.1 Deltaproteobacteria bacterium | reverse complement strand
TGGGAATTGTGTTCGGAGACATCGGCACAAGCCCCATCTATACCTTGACCGTCGTTTTCGCCCTCACGCCGCGAACGGAGGCTAACGTCCTGGGAATCCTTTCGCTCGTGGTCTGGACCATGATGATTCTCGTGAGCGCCGAATATGCCTGGCTGGCCATGAGCTTATCCTATAAAGGCCAGGGCGGGGAAATCATGCTCCGGGAAATTCTCGCGAAGACACTCAAACCGGGGCGCAAGTTCGCTTTTGCCGGATTTCTGGCCTTTGTCGGCGTCTCGCTTCTGCTGGGCGACGGGGTCATCACCCCCGCGATTTCCCTCATGTCCGCCGTCGAAGGTATTCTGCTGGTCCCCGGCATGCAGAATCTCCAGCTGCATTTTCTGATTCTGATCGCCGTCATCATTGCCATCCTGCTTTTTGCCGTACAATCCCGGGGAACGGATAAGGTGGCCGGGATTTTCGGGCCGGTCATGCTGGTCTGGTTTATCTGTCTGGCGACAACCGGCGTGGCCTCGATTATCAGCATGCCGGGAGTCCTGAAGGCAGTCAGTCCTTATTACGCCGTCACGTTTCTGTCGGAAAACGGGCTGGCGGGGTTCTTCGTCCTCTCCGAGGTCATCTTGTGCGCCACGGGCGGGGAGGCCATGTATGCCGATATGGGACACCTGGGCAAGAAGCCGATTCTGAATGCCTGGTATTTTGTGTGCGCCGCCCTGCTTCTCAATTACATGGGCCAGGGCGTATTTGCCATCGAACATCCCGAAGCCAAATACCTGCTCTTCGGCATGGTCCAGCATCAGGCCTCCTATCTTTATATTCCGTTTCTCATCCTGACCGTCGGGGCGACGGTTATTGCTTCGCAGTCCATCATCAGCGGAACGTTTTCCATCGTTTACCAGGGACTTACCACGCGGCTCATGCCGCTCATGAAGGTCGCCTACACCTCCAGCCAGCTCAAATCCCAGATCTATATCCCGGTCGTGAATGGGACGCTGATGTGCGCGGTCATTTTCATGATCCTGATCTTTCAGAAATCGGAAAATCTGGCGGCGGCCTACGGCATGGCCGTAACAGGGTCGATGACCATCACCGGCCTGATGATGATTCTGGTGTTTTCACAGATCAAGAAATGGAAATGGAAGCTGCCCTTCGCGGCCCTGGTGAGCGCCATCGCCCTCACATTTTTCATATCCACCTGGAGCAAACTCCCCCACGGCGCCTACTGGTCGCTCATCCTGGCTTCCATCCCGCTTGGCCTGATTCTCATCTGGACAAACGGCCAGAACCGCCTGTTCCGGTCGCTGCGCCCGCTGGATTTTGAAACCTTTCTGATCAGCTATGAACAAATCTACGCCAAAGGGCGGAATATCGCCGGCACGGCTCTGTACTTCTGCCGCGGCTACCAGATGATCTCGCCCTATATCGTCCACAGCATCTTCCGCAGCAACATCATTTACGAACGCAATGTCCTCATTTCCATCAACCGGACCGACGAACCCTATGGGTTGAAGATTCAGCTGAAACAGGACCTCGCGCCGGGTCTGGAAGCGCTCGAGGTCTGGGCCGGCTACCGGGAAATTTTCGACCTGGAAGCGCTGATCAAGGAACAGGGCATTCAGGAAAAGGTCATCTTTTACGGAGTGGAGGATATCGTCACGCGCAATCCCATCTGGCGCGTCTTCAGTCTGATCAAACGCGTCACGCCCAATTTCGTCCAGTTCAGCAAGCTGCCGCCCAGCCGCCTCCAGGGAATCGTCACGCGGGTAGAAATGTAACAGCGGGTGTTGAGCAGGCGGCATCCCCCCGGAATCAGAATTCCCGTCTATCCGCCCCGGCGGACATGGATGCGTTTGACGCCGGTTATCAAAAAGGAAAGAAATTCCCGCCCTGCGGTCAGGCTCCCGGCGGGACGGTAAATCAACGACCGGGGACGGCAGGCCTCTGCGGCGTTCTTAAGAGATTCCGCTCTGGAAATTGGGATGGTGGATTTCAGCGGTTGGAAAACGACATGGTTAAAATATTGCTGTCGTTTTCCCGCCGGTAGGATACGTGATCGGTCATTTTGCGGATGAAGAATACGCCCATGCCGCCGATCTTGCGCTTCATAATATCCGCTTGGACATCCGGATCGGCCATGGACAGCGGATCAAAAGCGACGCCCTGATCACGGATTTCAATCGTCAGCGTCGGATTGTCCGAACTCAGACTCCGCACTTCGACCTCTCCCCCGCTGCGGGGAGCATAGCCGTGCACAAATACATTGACCAGCGCCTCTTCCGCAACCAGCTCCATGCGGTTCAGCGTATCATCGGATAATCCTCGTTGTTTCCCCTCATCCCGGATGAACATTAAAAGCTCATGCAGACTTTCGACCCGGGCGGGCATTTTTTTAATCAGCATACGCAATGAATCCGGCGCAACGCTAGCGGACGGCGTCCAGGGCCGCTCCCAGGGTGTCGAAGGCAGGGATCAGGGCAATGAAGCCCGAGATGGTAAACACGTCTTTTACATTATCCCGGAGTCTGGTCATGCCCATTTTGCCGTCGCGCGCCTTCATCTTTTTGGCCGTGGTCAAAAAGACTCTCAGACCGGCGCTGCTGATGTATTCGAGTCCGTCCAGATCAAAGATCAGCTTTTTCTCAGCCTGCTCAAACCACTGATTGAGGCGCTCTTCCAGCTGGGGAACGGTAACGGCGTCCAGTCTGCCCTGAATTGCAAAAACAACGATTCCCGACTCATTGGTGACAACAATTTCCATCGACACACTCCTTTTCATGTGGCTCGAACTAAAAGACCGCTCGGACGGCGTGAGTATAGAAAGAACGAATACGCATGTCAATAAGTTTTAAGTAAGTTTTAAGTCATTAAGATTTAAGTTTTAAGTAATTAGGATTTAAGTGAATAAATTGTGCGGCCGCAGGGTTTTAAGAAAACCGATTTTCCAATCCCTTTTCCTGCAACTTAACTACTTAAAACTTAACTACTTAAATCTTCATTACTTAAGACTTTTGTTTTGAGAGGCGTTTATGCTATAGAAAGAATCATCCTATAAACGCGAGGAGAACCGCAACCCATGATCTACAATGAAGAATTTGAAACCCTTCCCCGCGAGGCCCTGGAAGCGCTGCAACTCAAGAGGCTTCAGCAGGTGGCCCAGCGGGTTTATCATAACGTCGGCTTTTACAAAAAGTCCTTCGACAAAGCAGGGGTCTCACCCGACTCTCTCAGGTCGCTTGCCGATCTCAGGCGCTTCCCTTTTACCACCAAACAGGATCTGCGGGATAACTACCCCTTCGGGTTGTTCGCCACGCCGATGAGCAATGTGGTCCGCCTGCACGCCTCATCGGGCACAACCGGCGCCTCCACGGTCGTCGGCTATACGAAGCGCGATATCGAGACCTGGGCGGAGCTGATGGGCCGCTGCTTCGTGGCCGCGGGCCTCACCAAGAACGACATGATCCACAACGCTTACGGCTATGGCCTGTTCACCGGGGGCCTGGGCGCCCATTACGGCGCGGAAAAAATCGGCGCCAGCGTGATTCCGATGTCGGGCGGCAACACCAAGCGCCAGATCACGATTTTGCAGGATTTCCGCCCCACCGCCATCTGCTGCACCCCTTCCTATGCGCTGAACCTCGCCGAACAGGGACGGGCCATGGGTGTGGACATGCGGGCGCTGGCATTGCGCGTGGGTGTTTTCGGCGCGGAGCCCTGGACCGAAAAAATGCGCGATGAAATTGAAAAGGCGCTCGCCCTCACCGCCATGAACATCTACGGCCTTTCGGAAATCATGGGCCCGGGCGTGGCGATGGAGTGCACCGAAGCGCGCGACGGCATGCACATTTTTGAAGATCATTTCCTGGTGGAAACCATCGATCCCAAAACCGGCGAGGTGCTCCCGCCCGGCTCCGAAGGCGAACTGGTCTTCACCACGCTCACGAAAGAAGCATTTCCCCTGATCCGCTACCGGACGCGCGACATGTCCCGCTTAAATCCCGCGCCCTGCCGCTGCGGACGCACGCATTACCGCATGGACCGCGTCATGGGCCGGAGCGACGACATGCTGATCATCCGCGGCGTCAATGTCTACCCTTCGCAAATCGAAGCCGTCCTCATCGGCATCGAGGGCCTCGAACCGCACTACCAGCTGATTGTGAACCGCGAAGGCACGCTCGACACGCTGGAGGTCCAGGTGGAGCTGTCCGAAAAACAGGCGGAAAATTTTGACGAAGTCAAGGTGCTCCAGAAGCTCGAGCAGCAGCTGAAGAAAGACATGAAAGATTACCTGGGCATCACGGCCAAAATCAAATTGGTCGAACCCAAGTCCATCCAGCGCTCCGAAGGCAAAGCGAGCCGGGTGATTGACAAACGAAAGCTGTAGGCGGCCCGGACTAAAAAAGCGGGGGCGGGCGTCACTGACCTATTGAATGGTCCTGTCGTCAGTCGCCTTACGGCGTCCCGCACCGTGATCGATGATCGTCCGGCGCCGGAAAAAACATTTAGATACGATTAACGGAAAACCATCATCCGGGAAGGAGAAGGCGTCACGTCGAAATTATTCGCCGGATGGTGACCTGTGGAGCTGCGAAGTGAAATTAGTATTTTTAGCCTCCTGCGTCTTTCTTATTTTTTCAACGGCTGCACCCGCACAGGAAATCCTGAGATGCACCGATGCCGACGGCAATGTTGTGCTCACATCTTCTCCGCAGGATGGGATGAAATGTGTCCGGGGAGAATCCAATGATGAACCTAAAAAACGAAAGACACCTTCTTCGCGATCAAATTTAATGGACACCTGCTCTTATTTGTCGCATGAATTGGAAGACGTCAGCGCTGAGATAACCGACCTGGAGAAACAGCGTACCGAACTGCAGAGAAAAGAGCTGGACCGCAGGAAAAATGACACGCAGGATTATTCGAGATCGAACCGCCGCTTTGGGACGCCGGCACCAGCCAATGATGAACTGAATAAGCTGAACAAGGAATTGTCCACGCTTTATCAGAAAAAATCTTTAGTCAGCCAGGATCTCAGGTTATACAAGTGCAGTGAAATGAACCGCGACCTCTCCAACCTGAACGACAAAGCTCCCGAAACGAATCGGGGCAGAAGATACCGCTAGAAATAAGCGAGACATAAGCCGGCTCAGCCGTGAGCGCCGCGGGGTTTTCAAAAGACATCCTTTGGTACGGATGGCACCCGGGATCATCCTCCTTGCGGAAAGCCTTTCTTCTCTTCCCTCCCCTATTCCCGGACATGACGAACAATTGCGGCGGCATCTTCGTAGCAGCTTTTGCCAAACGGCATGATGAGATACAGCCCGGACGACGTGGGCGCTATGCTCCGGGCCAGCAAGCAGGCCTGATCCAGGCCGAAACGGCGCTGATCGGCGGCCTTTTCATACCGCGTGAAGGCGGCCACGACATGCTCCGGAACCACAATGCCCGGAATCCGGCCGGAGGCCAAAAACGCCGCGCCGCGGTGGCTCGTAAGCGGCATGATGCCGGGGAAGAAACGGATCGGCAAATCCGCCAGCGCGTCTTGCAGTCTCTTGTAATCATCGGCGGTAAAAACCGGCTGGGAGAATACAAACTCCGCGCCGGCTTCGATTTTGGTTTTGAGCCAGCGGATTTGCGGCGGGATCGGCCGCGCGACGGCGCAGCCGGCACAGAAGTCGGGCGGGTCCGCGAGCCCCTCCCCGTTGATCATTCTTCCTTCGCGCAGCCCGCGGATCAGGCGCAGCAGTTCCACCGAACTGCGCATATCCGTGACCCGGTGCGCCAGGTTCCCCAGATGCCCCATCGAAGGCGCATCGCCGGTAATCGCCAGAAGACCCCGCAGACCTGAATCCCAGCAGCCGATGAGCGTCGAATGCAGCCGCATCAGGTTGGATTGGGTGACGCTGAAATGGCAGATGGAGGGGACTCCCAGATCATTCTGCAGGCGGGCGGCGGTGACCATGGCGTCCCGCCCGACAGTGGCGCCGGGATTGTCCGGCACGTTGAACAGGTCGGCCCCGGCCGCTGCCACCTCCGACGCCCCGTGAACGATTTCACCAAGCGACTGCGTCCGGTCGGCGCGTATTTCCACGCTCACCAGGAAGCGGTCCGCCTGCAAAAGCGCACGAACCGGATTGACGGCGGCGGGACGTCCGGAGGGCAAAGGCGCCTCGCCGGCCTCTATTCTCACGCGCGGCCGCGGCAAGACGGCGCGCTCTCCCAGCGCCTCGGCCGTTTTTCGAATGTGCTCCGGCGTCGTGCCGCAGCAGCCGCCGACAACTGCGGCGCCCGCCTCGGCCAGTGTTACCGCCGCCCGGGCAAAATCCTCCGGTGTAAACTCGTACTCGACAACCCCGCGTTCGATCCGCGGATGCCCGGCATTGGGCGAGGCCGTCACCGGCAGGCCCGTATGCCCGACCATGTAAGATACCACGCGCACAATCTCTTCCGGATGGCGGCAGTTGGTTCCCACGGCCCGGACGCCCGTCTTGTGCGCCAGATCGAGAAGCTGATCGATGCGCTGCCAGCGCTCGGCCCCGCCGCCGGTATTGCCAATCTGAAAGATAACGGGCAGGCCGGAAGCCGCGGCCGCCTGCAGGGCGGCCGCGGCTTCCCGAACATCCACAAAGGTTTCCAAAAGCAGCGCATCGGCTCCGCCCAACGCCGCGCACTGCTGACCATAGATTTCCGCCAGAGCAGCGTTTGTATAATCATCGAGCCGCAGCCCCAGATGCAGCGGCCCCACCGAGGCCCAGACCAGGCAGTCCGCCTGGCCTGCCTCCCGGGCCAGGATAACGCCGGCACGGTTGATCTCCTCGCATAACGAGGCGGCGCCCGCATCTTCAAGGACCAGCGCGTTGGCCGCAAAGGTGTTGGTCACCAGGATCCGCGATCCCGCCGCCCGATAAGCGGCATGCAGGCTCTTCACCGCTGCGGGCTGCCTCAGGTTGAGGAGTTCAACGGGCTCATCCCCTATGCCGCCCTTCTCGCGCAGACACGTCCCGATCGCTCCGCTGCCGATCAGCACTGTCTGGCCCAGCCGATTCATGATCGAATTGTTCATGACTTTTACTCCTGCTCCTCGATGAGCTGAATTCATGCACACCGCGCCTTGCGGCGTGGCCGGCATGCCGCCCCGGAAATATGCCCGGCCTATGGTTCACCGGCGCTCTGCGTATGGATGCGCCGGCTCACGAATTGGATCGACTTGCCCGCCATGGCCAGCGTCACACTGTTGTATCCCAGACCCTTCAAATCATTGTGCCAGAGGATTTTTCCGGAGCCCGCATCGAGGCCGAACAGATGCCCGCCGCAGCCGGCATAAACCTTGTTCTCATGTTCCAGGATACAGACGTCTCCGTGAGAGGTGGCCGACAGGACCCCGGGTTTTAATTGAGTTCGCCACACCTCCGATCCGTCATTCGGGTTGACGGCGGCCACATAGCCATTGCAGCCGATGAAAAGATAGTTAACGGTCATCCATTCCTCCCTGGGCGCAGGCAACGGAAAGCATGGACAGCGCTTTCCTTCACGGCGCGATGTTTTTAGCGGTAACTCTCACGACCCCGGCGGCGAATCTTTCTGATTTTTTCCCATTTATTTTCGTATCTGTCTTTCATCACACCTGCTGCATGCGGGTTCCTCTCGTCCCCCGCCACCGGGCGGCGTCTGCAGCGCATCTTTTCGGGCGTCCTGTTTTTTTGCGGACCGGGAAGAAGCGGCGGTGATGGCCTCCATCCGTTTTTTCTTTTTATAAAAATTCCGGATAAATCTTTTTTGCGCATTCGGGACAGAGGCCATGGGTAAATTCGGCATCCGAATGATCCCTGATGTACACCTCGATTTGTTCCCAGGAGTCTTTATCGTTGCGTATTTTTTTGCAGGATGAACAGATCGGAAGCAGCCCGCTTAGTTGCTTGATCTCCGAAAGCGCTTCTTGCAGCTCTTCGATCAGAATCTCCCGCTCTTTTTCATACTTCTTGCGTTCGGACACTCTCCCCAGGCGCTCGGCTACAGCATTGAGCAAGCTGCGTTCTTCTATCAGGAAAGGCCCCTCGTCTTTTTGCGGCATCTCTTTCAGACGGCATATCTCCACCCAACCTGACGGCTCGCTGAGCAGGACGGCGGACATCTTCCAGGGTGTTTCCGCAAAATTGGCTGTTTTGAATTCCTGACCCCGGACCTTAATCCGTGCGCAGGTGATTTCGGGACAGTTGACGCCATAAACCATCAGGTCGGCGGCGCCTTGATAGATATCCTCAATCCGTTCCGTCTTGTTGACAAGCTCCGTGATCGAGTACAGGCAGTTCAATTCCCTGATCCGTCCCTGCAGCGCCTCTTGGGCCTCCTTGCGGGCGGTGATGTCCGTCAGCAGATTGAGTGTTGCCGGCTTGTTGTTCCACTCAATCTTCTTCGTTGAAACATTGAGCCAAATAACCTGGCCGGCCTTGTTGATGGTTCTGTATTCATAAGATTCGGGGCTGCTTTGGCCGGCCAGTCTCCGCCAATATCGATCCATCACCATGGCCCGGTCGTCGGGATGAATGAAATCGGCAAACGGCCTGATGGCCACTTCCTCAAACGGGTGTCCGGTCATCTCGGCCAGCTTCGGATTCATATAAACGAGCCGTCCGTCCTGAGCAATATTAATCCCTTCATTGGCATTCTCGACGACGGTCCGATACCGCTGCTCGCTCTCCCGCAGCGCCGCTTCGGCTTGTTTGCCTTTGCGGGATTCTTCTTCGAGCAGTTTGATTTTCTGTTCCAAATCTTGGCAGGTAGGCTTTTCGGCCATCGGTCAGTGTAGTCCTCCAGTCATTCAGAATCGGGTATGAAATGGATAGCTTCTCCTGACGGCCAAAGACGCTTTTCGTCTTACCGGCCGGTTTCCCGGCGACGCTATCTTATTTCATCGGCACCTGCTTTATAATGTAGCATAAAATAACAAAACAGAGGAGCAGGAATTGCAGGAAAATGAGCTGGGCAGTGATTTTGCTCGGGGGAAGCCGGTGAAATCTACCCGCTCTATCAGGCGCTCTGCATTTCAAGCAGTCAGGCGGGTGAGCATATCTGGCCGGCTCTTGTGCTGGTTCAATTTTATAGATCGAACCGGAAGGCTTCACGTCGGTTCAATGACAAAATACAGGGATCAATCAGCATGATGGATCCGGAAGAAAGATGTCCGGCTCAGCAAAGCCCCGAACACCATTATTCATCCTCAAAATTATTCCACATATCCTCGGTAAATCCGAGATTGATCGCGGCGCTTTGTTCCCGAAAGGTCAACTCCTTCCAGAGCTTATTGGCGCTGGCGGGCGCCTCGTTCTTATCCCATTTATCCTGCCTCCAGCCCAGAACGCTCCAGGATTCCTGTTCCTGACTGCTCATATCCGCCCACGATAATTTTTCCCAGATTCCCGGATTGCCTTTCATGTCCCGAACATCCATATCTACCTCCCGTGCAATCTTGTCAGATTTCTTTGTAGAAATTCTTGATGACGCCGGCTTGTTGCCGACCTTCAGACTGATTCAACTTCAGCCGGTTCCGCCTTGCAGACCGAACCGGAACGGTCCAACATCGATTCAAAATCAAAATCTGCGCATTCCATAAGCGCCACGGATCCATCAGGAGCAGACGTTGATGAATCGGTTATGATTCATGAAACAGAATCGGCTTTTTATCCAAGGATATAAAATTATCATGTTGGTTAATTATGTCTACTTTGTAATATTTTGCAAGGACAAAGGGAAAGCCGGGTGGAATCGACTGCCGTCATTGCCGATTCCACCCGGCTGTATTGCGAACACCATCTCTCAGAAACAGCCTGCCCCGGCGAAGGCCGGGGTGGCGTTCTTTCCGTGGGTGGGATTGCCGCGCCGATCGACGCGTGCCCTCCTGGACCGTTAATAATTCCTTTTCATTATTTCTCAAGGAGGTGTAAAATGATACACAAATCACAATTCAAAGTCATCCAATTGAAAAGATCAAGCCGGGAGTTCGTCTGAAATGAAAAAGTATGTCGATCATCTTTGGTTTGGCGATGGGGTCATGCAATTCGATACCGAAACGGGTGCTGTAGCGCGCGCCCCGGGCAGGGTCTGGGGAGTGTCGGAATTCGGCACGGCATGGAAACAAAACGGCAAGTGGTTCGTTTTTCACCGCGACGAGAAATCCTTCATTCTTCAACACAAGACCAATATCTGGCGGATCACGCCCGATTCCGAGGCCTGTATAATAACTTACACTCTGCTGGGGACTTTCCAGATAAGGAACTTCCAAATCAGAAACGGAGAGAAACCGATCTTTTCGATTTGGTATAAGCCGAAGCATCCATTTTTTGTTTTGGCGTATGATGATACGTATAAACCCGTGGAAGCCAGAAATGACGACTTTTTCGAATATGTAAAAAACATGTGGGATCATTGGGCGTCCCGGCCCGTTCCGGATTCTTCCATCGCTCTGATGTTCCCCGGTGATATCTTTTTGGATGAGTGATAGAAAAGCAAGCGTTCCTGCTCAGGCGTCAGGCACGCAGCCTGCCCCGGCAAAGGCCGGGGTGAGAATTTCAGCCGATTGGTATTTTTAAGAACGTCCCCTAGTTTGACCGAATCATTTGCCCGGCTTTTCTCTCTTTGCTTTCTTTTGCCGATTTGCCATTCTCCATCTGTAGCCCCATGTCTTCGAGCAGCAGACCTCACCGGATTGAGGGCTACTCTTCAAAATGTGCGAAAGATATTATACGTTATCCGGGATAATAAGGCAGGCATCCATTTATGAGTTCATTTGGTGTCCATAAACATGCGCATATTGATGCGGCTGTCCTGGCTGGTCTGCTGACGCTCGTGACCTATGGGATCAAGTGGATCTTCGGCTTTCAATTTCCCGATCTCATTTTTTATCTTCCGGCGTTTATCGCGATTTTTGCCGGTTTTTATGTGATCCTGTTTGTCGTCTTTTTAATTGTGTGGAGCCGGAAGTAGGCTGGTCAAGCGCTCTGATGAAATGTTAAGGATAGAGATTTAACGCCATATTTTCCGATCCTGGTGTCATGAATAAACTGATAATTCAACGGCCTGTTGCCCAAATACATTTTGCAAAGCGAGTAAAGTACAGATATAAAATTGGCAACACACCTCATCAGGGGACGCCCTTAAGTTATTAAGATACTATATTAATTAGCTGATATTCATGCTCTTTAGCGATCAATCCACCTCGCTCAACCGCGTAGCTGACAGCCGGCACACTTACCCCCAGCCGCCTAGCCAATTCGGTATGGGAAATCCCCAACTCACGGGACGCCCAATAACAAAACAAACTCCTTGCCTGCACTTTTATCTTTTGTTTGCTTCCGGAAAAAATGTCTTCCGGTTCCACAGCGCATATACCCGCCGCTCTCTTCGCGGTCTTCTCCAGATCGTAACCGGCACGTTTTACTGCGTAATGACGTTCAACTTTTTCACCAGCCGCAGAAAGCAACGAGTCGACAAAATCTCCATCGCCAAGGATCCTTTCATCACTCTTGATATGCCTGCCTTCAAGATGACTTTTTTTGATTGACGACCAGCCCCCCAGGCTCCGGATCAGTCCACCGCCCATCAGATCATCTCTGCGTCCCTGAAGGGCTCCCTCTGATACGAAATGATCGTAGCGTTTCCTTGCGCTGGAACGCTGCTTCCCGAAATAGCCGAGGACGTAATCAGTATCCTGCCAGTCTCTCTTTATATCGCAAAGCAGGCTGCCGTGTCCGCAATAAGAATAATGATGAAGTGCCTCAAGACTTTTTACAAGTCCCGCTCTGAGTGGATTTAAATGAATGTATCGCACCAATTCAGTCAAATAAGCGTCCTCCTGGCAGAGGATCGATTTATAACGATTCTGAAAGAGTTGCCCGGTGCGTTTGTGCCGATGATTGAAATAGACAGCATAACCGGTAAGGAGTCTTCTCATCAGTGTGGCAATGGGCACCTTGCCGGTGCGGAAAAGAAAATGGGCGTGATTAGGAAGCAGCGCCCATGCATAACAGGTCGTACCGGTCAAAGGAAGAAGCTTTTCGAGGCGGGCCAGTAACTCGTTCCGGTCGTCATTATCTCGAAATATCTTTCTGCGCTCTATCCCGCGGATCATGATGTGATGTAAGACCCCGGGGGCATCAAGTCTCGCTGATCTAGGCATGCCTCGTCTCCTACAGCGAAAGGTTCATTAGGTCAACTTAATAACTTAAGGGCGTCCCTATTTTTCACCTATTTTTCACTATTTTTCAGATTGACATACCATCATAACCTATTTATGCTTTTTTAAATGAGAGTGGGTTTTTATCAGGCTATTTCAGTTTGATATCAAAACGCCGTCATGAGTTATCTTTTTCGGGTGATGAGATTGAATTTTAAGCGTCTTCTTTGGCGATGGCTCATTATTGGCGGTTCCCTTCTGATTGGCGCCCTGATTCTGCTGCTGATCGACAGGTCGGGCAAGTTGTTGTTCCGTATCGCCGGACTGATAGGCACCTTGCTTTTTGCAGTCTCGGTCATCGTCATGCTCCTCACATTCCGCAGGGCCAAACGCTTATCGCCGTGGATGCTAGCCCTGACCGCTCTGATCAGCGTGACTTGCACCCTCTTTTTCTTCTGGATAACCGGCTCTCCCGTTTCCAAACTCATGGCCACAATCGCCGCCTGCATTGGCTTTGCGGTCGGCATCGGCTGGTCGCTCAGCAACCTGCTTTTTGTCGATCGGGAGATTATCCAGATCCGCGGGACGCTCTGGTCCCTCGTCATCTGGGCGCTTTCGATCGCCATCCCTCAGCTGTTCGGGATTCTCGGCTATCGAACGCCGCACTCCGCCGCGCTGTTCAGCTTTTTCGGCATGGGGTTAACCATCGGCAACTCGATGGGGCTGATTAAACGTTACGTGAACGCCCGCGGCTTTATCTCCAGGCGTCTGGAGGTGCGCCCGTGAGGTTTAAAGTTTATGCAAATTTGATCGGGTTGATGCTGCTCGTGACTGCGTCCGTCCTCAAGGCCGAGGCCCCGCCTTCCCCGGCCAAGCTCAATATTACACCCGTCTATCAGGACCTGCTGCTTCCGGATTCTTATGTTCCGAAAGAATTCCGCATCGACAGTCCATCCGTCGCCTTTAACCCTTCCAATCCGCCGCGAAAATCAGGTTATTCTCAGTTTTTCCTTATTGAGGTTCCGCATCCGAGTATGGGCGGTAAGATCAGTGTAAGCTCCAACGCAGACGATTGGATTCGGGTGTCCATATCCCAAATGAGAGTCTATCCGCTGGCCCAGGATGCCAAAAGCTATTTTGCCTACATCACCTATTCCAGCTCTTTTTCCAGAAAAGTGGATCTGGGAGATGAAGCATTGTTTCGACCATGGCGGGAAGAACCCTGGAAACCAAACCGTAATATGCTGGATAAGACGACCCACCAATGGGATTACAGAAGCACGGACGGCGTTGTCCGGATTGGAAGAGTCATTTTTTATATCGGCGTCAGAGGAAATCTGGAAATAGACCGCGTTGACGCCGATACAGGAAAAGGGTTTGTAAGTTATCAAGGGTCTATTACCTTAAAGGAATGCCCAACCCGGGAAGAGCTCGACGGTAAAATGAGACAGTTTGTTGATGGGATCAGGTCCTATGCCGACGCCATGGGCTGGATGAAGGATGAAGATGTAAAAAAGAAACAACCGTCGGCAGCCGTCTCAACCTCAAAGAAGACATCTGACGCGAAACCAGGAGCCGGCGATTCGTCTCCCACCGGCGACGGCAGATCCATTCCCGAATTTACGCCCGCCCAGCTTGCCGCCGCGTCTTCTCTGGCCGGGGGTGCGGCGCTGGTCGGCGCCCTGCTTTTGATGGGTGTATCCGGCGTCGGCCGGGAGGATGTGGTCCAGGCCATTCGCGATCTCCTGCGCGGCAGTATTCCCGCCGACTCCTTTGACGCGTGGAAGCAGAAATACGAGGCGCTGGGCTGGAAATATAATGTGACAAAAGGGGTGGCCACCTTCGATCCTGTGGACGGCTGTCGCAATGAGGAGGGTCTTATCTGGTCTTCCCAAAAGGGTGCTTTTGTCCGTCCGGATACTCCCGTTGCGGCCGCTTCCGTAAACGCGATACCCAAAGACGGCGATGTCAATGAACGCGGCGAGGTTTGGAGCTCGCTGTCCGGCGGCTATGTTGATCGGAAAACCTTTGATCAGGACCTGACGGCCGCAAAACACATTAAAGATGTGAACGCGGGAATCAATACGCAGTCCGACGCTGTCGCGCAAAATCTCGGCCATGCCTGGGCGGATTCACGACAGAAGCTGGAAGATGCGCGCGAGACGGGAAAATATGTCGATCTGTGCGGCAGGCTGGCTGATCACTTCGGGACCACCGAAGAAAAGACATGGTGCCTTGATTTCATCAACCGGCACGCCAAAGCCGGACCTGACGGTTACGGGATTGACCCGGAGACGGCGCGGCAAATGTATTCGGGACTGAAAAAGCAGATGTACACGTCCGGCCAGATCTTGAATCTCGCCGAAACCCAATACCAGACGTCCGTGTCGAACGAACTGGAGAAAAAGACCAGGGTTGCGGCACAGATTCGGGATAACGCGGCGCGGGTCAACCGGGTGCTGGCAAAATTCGATCCGACGGGGACAGGCGGGAAAATCATCGATTTTCAGCAGAGTGTCTATGGCGCCATCGACGGCTATGAGAAAGGCGGCCTGGCCGGAGCGGCTGAGTCCGCGATGCTCACGGTTGCCGACAACTATACCCAGGGGTATGCCAGCGGTAATTATACCGCGCTGAAAGAGGCCTATGCGGAGCACGGAATTTCTGATGATTCTCTTGCCTCGCGATTGGCCCGGGCGAATTTTGACACGGCGAACAACAAGTACAACGTCCTCGACCATGTCGGCAAGGCCGCCAACAATATTCTGGAGGGTGAATACGGCGCCGCTTTTGACTCCACGATCGACGCCTTCGATGCCAAAGATTCCCTGAAGGATGATTATGGCAAGGCCAAAGAGTGGGCGACGGGGCAAAAAGTCGCTGCACCGGACAAAATGTCCGTCCCCCCGGCCGATACCGTTCCGGATACAACGTCTGCGGGAGAGAAATCGCTGGGAACCATGCGCAGAGAGTCCTTTGATAAGACGCGCGTATCTTTTGAAAACCAAACCAAAATGATGCAGGAACTCAACCGGGCGGCTGATATCCCGGATCCCGACCGGCGGCAGGCCGAACTGATCCGGATCAGAAATTCCGATCCATCCGCGTACAACGTGGTGAAGAAAGAACTGCATCCTGAGACGGCCAGGGTCATCACTGAGACTAATAAGAATCTTTCGGACAAGATCGTTGAGCGACAGGCGCAGATATTGAGCGAGAAAGGCTTCACACCGGAAGTCCGCCTGACCGGAAAGGCCGGTGGCGCGGATACCGACGGCCAGTGGACGTTAACAAACTCCGACGGCAATGTCCTCCCCGACCAGGAGACGAAGACGCAAGCACAGGCCGCATTGAAGCAGGCCTCCGACGAAATCCTGGAACCCCTCGGCACCAACGCGGACGAGATGGGGCACAAGATCATGAACGACAGCCGTGAGAAATTCGACGCAGACCCTGACGCTCTTGGAATCGAGTCCAGAGACGGCAGGCTTGTTGGCGGGAAACTGGTGACGGAAGGCCACGCAAAAACGGGAGACCACTGGAAGGAAACCGCCGCCCGGCGCGCGGCGGCAGCCCCGCAAGACAGGATATCATCTGAAGCCATGACAAAAACGAATGCCGCCTCGCTTGGCGAAGTCATGAAAACAAAGACGGAACATCTTGACGAGATTGCCAGAAGCAAGGGAGGCGTGACGGAATCCAACATGCGCGACATGGCCCGCGAAATTACGAAAACCGATCAGCGGACCTTTCTTGCGATGGCTGATAAGGCCGGCGTGAAACCGACGCCGGAATATCGAGACCTGATGCAGAAACTCAAGCTCGTCAGCGACGGCGACATCTCCAGCGACCATCTGCCGCCCGTCAGGGAAATTGACAGAATCATCGCGGAAAATGTCGGCATGCTTAAGGATGCCCTGAAAGAATAGGCTTCACGGGTTGCACGGGAGAAAGGAATATTATGCGGGAGGCATTGAAGGTTGATATGAAAGAGATCCTCGCCTGGATTGGAGACGAGGGGATAACACCGTCCGCCCTGTCGCCGTTCTACGCGGAAGAACCGGCCGGCAACAGGGGAGCGAAATTGGAGGCCGGGGCGATGCCTTTGGTCAGGGTTGTGTGCGATCCCGCAGCTTCCGTCAGCGCCAGGATTCTGTCCGCGGAAGGCGTTGTGGTCACGCGCATCTATGCGAATGAGACCGGTCAGCTGTTGGTCAGGCACTGGCTCGATAAGGACGGTCTTCATAATTTCAGACCGGTACAGGAAACGGACATTGCGACTGAGGCTGCCTTAAGACTGATGCTGGACATTGAGCCGTCCCGGCTGGATTTCAACGCGGAACTCTCCGAGGCAGCGTTTTGCGCGCTGCTTGGTCTGATCGATTGCTGGCGGGAAAGAACGCTGCTTTCGCTGATCGATCGCCGGCCCAATATCAACGGGTCATTTACGACAGAAGAAGTATACGCGGCGTTTCGCCGCAGTATCGGCAGCTCCGACCTGCGCTGGCTAACGCCTCTTGTGCAGGAGCTTTACCCAGGGAATCTGGATGTGTCCCCGTCCCTATTCAACCAGGGCATCCTGGGCCTCGCGGAGAAATTTGCCGGGGCGGCCAATGGAGTGGTCAAACTTAACCTTCTGGGTGAGGAATTATGTTCATCATTGAGCGCCCCGCTGGCGGCTGTCAAGCTATCGGTTCACTGGATCAAGGAGGGCACAATAAGGGAAGAGAACATGCTGGGCGTTCGCGGAATGGGGATATTCTGCGTCATGGAAATTGATGAACAAGATCCGGCAAAGGTCACTCTGCAGAATTCATCCGCCCCGATGATAGAACTTTATGTGCATTCCCGGTTGACTAAAGCGTTGCGCGTATCGAAAGATGCGGAGGCTAAAAAGACGGCAGCGGAAACCGTTTCGCCGCGAACCGTCCCGTCGGGCAAAACCATACGCTTTTGCAGTCAGTGCGGCCAACCGGTAAAACCGGAACACAGGTTCTGTAAGGGCTGCGGAAAAGCGATCGCTTAACGCCGGCCCTCCGGGAGATGTCAACTCCCGAGGACAGCAATCTTCCCGGTTGTCTTGTTCAGGCAAAGTCGATGATGAAGTGATGCCTCTTCTGTTTCCCGACCCGCAACGAATCCGTTAATCCTTAATGGTGAAACCATGGCGGGCGGTGACCTTGTATTGGCCTGAGCTGTAACGATAAAAGGCCCTTGCTTCGTATTTTCCCGGACGCGGCGAGTCGAAAACCAGGATTCCCTGTCCCCGCTTGGGAATATATTGAAAACTGCCGGCCTCCGTGTCCCGGGATCCGGCCGGAACGATGCATATCCAATCGCGTGACCCGCCAGGCGCATTGTAATAATGCACTTTAATCTTTTCTCCGTGACGATAGGTATCCTGATTCGTTTTGATCAACTTACCGCCATCGGCATTCACGCCTTGTGTCTGAACGACTTCAGTCTTCGGGGATTTTACTTTTTCACCATTCGTTTTGTTCTTCTGATGCGTCTCGTCACGCTTCTCTTCCGACCGCGTGGCGTCCGAACCATCTGAAACGTAGAGATAAGCGATGGCCCCGAAAGTCGCTATCAGCAAAAGCGCAACAGCCAGTAAGAATATTTTCAAAACCGGCGATCTTTTTTCAGAAGCCTGTTCGCCGGCCTGCGAACCATACTTGGGCTTCAAAATGACCGTTTTAAATGTCCAGCCTCGATCACTGGCGACGGCTTTCACCACTTCACGCAGCTTACCGTATTCAAACCCATATTTTCCGCCGAACAGAAGCTGTCCGTGAATCCTTTTGCCGACCTCAATGCCTTTTTGAACCGTCGTTTCTTTGAAAACACCCGTGTTCATGCCGGCAGAGCTTTCCACCATCTTTTCCCAGAAGATGACCTGTTTGTTCGCGGGATCCAGTTGCGCGACCGCTTCGTATTTTACCTTGATCTTCTGAACGGGCGCTTGCGCTCCGGTCCGCGACGAAAATTCAAACCGGGTTGGGTTGACCTGTTGCACCGAAAGAAAATCATTGGCCAATTCCATCAACGGTGTGCCGACGGGCAATGCGCCTCCCGCATCTTGAACCTTCCTATCATAAGGGGTCCCGCAACGGGTGCAAAAGGCAGCATCCGGCTCCATCTCTTCTCCGCATGAAGAACATATTTTTGCATTAGGCCGGCCGTCCATCAAACGCGTCCCGCAATGCGTGCAAAAAGCGGCATCGGCGTTGACCGTTTTTCCGCAGGAAGGACATTTTTTCATGTTGCCGTTTTCCGTCATCATTTTCCCCTTTTATATCTCTTTTTGAATGCCCGGCTCATTCTTACAATACTTTTGCGCCGCACTTAGGGCAGAACCTGGATCCGGCATCCAATTTTTCCTGACACTGACCGCATATCCGCTCGGGAGCAGCCGCCTTCTCCGGCTGATTGGCGATGAACCTCCGCTCCACTTTTCGTCCGCAGGCGCTGCAAAACATCGTATCCTCCGATATATCGGCTCCACAGGGGCATTTGTTTGCGGGAGCGTCTTCGCCCAAAAATTCCCGGGCTTTTTTCTGAACTTCGACAATTTCGTTTTCCAGGGCTTTGACTTGATCATCTGTCCTGGCAATGGCCTTACACGTATCTTTAATAACATCCTGATCGATGTTCCCCTTTAGAAACATCGCGTAGACAATATCCCCCAGTTCCGCCACCGCATATTTCTTTTTGTCCTGAAGAGTGGATATCTGATTTTTTAGCTTGGTTACATCGAGAAATTCTTTGGACTTGACGCTTGCCGTGGCCACACCCTTGGTTATTCCCATTTTGACTTTATCGAGAAAATCCGACATTCATATCTCCTCTTTTAGAATATATTATCTTCTGATCTTAAATTATAGATAGTCCGATTTTATGTGTCAATTATTTTAAAATTACAGAAGAACGAATAGAGCTGGAAGAATCCGGGGGTAAGGAAACGCTGGTAAATAAATGAGTCCTGGGAGCCGTCAATATGATTGCTTTGGCCAAAGGCTCTATCCGGCGGATACTGACGTGATGCAATATTCCGGTGTGTCCAGGCGCGCTTGTCCAGGCATGATCCTCCTGTGGCAAAGCGCCCGATCGAGTCATTTTACCTCTTTACCGGTGTCCCTAAACCGTCCTTTACAGTTATCGCGGGCCGTCTCTCAGAAGGTGTGGCATACGCTGAGGATGCCGGCCCTCACGTTTGGGAGCGCGCAACGCGGCCAACAAAGACAGGGTTTGAGCTGGAAGGAATTATCGTCACAGTCGAGGACATTGAGCTAAGGCATGCCCCGATGCAGCTGCCACTCTTTAGAATACAAGATTGCCACGTGTCCCGAGGGTCCGCTCGCAATGACGAAAATAAAATGAAAGGCTGAAGCGCATCGTATATGCGCTTCAGCCTTTAGATTACCACGCCGCCTGAGAGGCGGCTCGTAATGACAAAGCGGATTCAGCCTTCGCCTGTATGACGAATTTCATCTAACACCGTGGGAACGGTCACGATAACCTGAGGGTCACAGACTGTTCCCTACCAATCTCGAAACAGTTTAAAACCGTCCCCACATCTTTCTGACAGCCTAACTGTCTACAGCCTAATCGCCTTGGACGGTCAGGACCCTTCCCCTACATAAAACTTTCTTCGGCGATGTCGATCGCGCTGCGGTCGCCAAACTTCATCGACTTGAGATAACCGAAGAGTTCGGGAACATGGTTCATGATGTAGAAACGGGCCGTGGCGATTTTGCCTTTGTAGAAATCGGCGTCGATTTCGCCCTTCTCTTTCATCCTGGCCGCGGCCAAGAGCGCCTGGTCGAGTAGCAGCATGCCGCAATAAACTCTCGCGCCGGCATGCAGGGTCCGGGTGGCGAAAAGCTGCTTCATCTGGCGGTCGCCCTTCGTCCAGGCGTCATTGAGGCTCACGATCTCTTTGAAGGCCGTCATGGCTTCCGCCATCATCGCGAATTCCGCCGCGAACGCGTCCGTCTTTTTATTGACGACGAAATCGTCGATTTCCTGCACCCACTTTTTGAACGGCGCGCCGTCCTTCATGGTGAACTTGCGGCCGGTATAATCCTGCGCCTGGATGAAGTTGGTGCCTTCCCAGATTCCGTAAATCACCACATCCCGGTAAAGCTCCGCCGGAGCGTATTCTTCCGTGAAGCCGTAGCCACCGTGGCACTGGATGGCGTCGCCGGTGGTGAGCCGCGCCATATCGGACGTATAGGCCTTGCACATGGGGTTGTTGATCGCGAACATATCATCGTAATACTCCCGCTCTTCGGGCGTGGCGGCGTCCACGGCCAGGTCGCGGTAGAGATAGGACTTGTAAATGAGCGCCCGGCAGGCTTCCAGAACGGCCTTCTGGGAGAGCAGCATACGGCGGACGTCTTCGTGTTCGATGATCCGGACGCTGGGGCCCTTGGGATTGGTGGAATGCTTGCTCTGCACGCGGAGCTTCGAGTAATCCAGTGCGGAGTAATAGGCGGAGCCGATGCAGCCCAGCGAGAACAGGCCCGTGTTCAGACGCTCTTCGTTCATATACGCAAACATCTGCTTCATGCCGATGCCGCGGCCGTCTATCACTTCCGCTTCGCCCACCATCCAGCCATAGCAGTTGTCGTTTTCACCCATGGAGAGGGTGGCGGTCGTCGAGCCGTGTATGCCCAGCTTGTGCTCGATGCCCATGGTGGTGACGTCGTTCCAGGCGCCCTGCGAGCCGTCTTCGTTGACCCAGAACTTGGGCACGATGAAAAGCGATATGCCGGCGGTGCCTTCTTTGGCGCCCGGCGTCTTGGCCAGCATCAGGTGAATGATGTTTTCGGCCAGGTCATGATCGCCCGACGAGATGAAGCATTTCGTCCCGGTGAGTTTGTACTTGCCGGGCGTGTCGGTGGGAAATGCCTTGCTTTGCACCGCGCCGACTTCGGAGCCTGCGCCCGGTTCGGTTAGCCCCATGGTGCCGCCCCATTCGCCGGTGCGCAGTTTGGGGATGAACAGGTCCTGCTGTTTGGGCGTGGCAAATTCATGCAGCACGGTGATCGCGCCCTGCGTCAGGCACCAGAACATGACGATCGACGGCGACGCGGCGGACTGCATCTCCAGAATCGGCGCATACCAGCAAAGCGGGATCTTGCCTTCGCCGCGGTAGCCGAACTGGGGCCCGAGCTCCGCATCCATAATAGTCTTATAAACGTTCTTGAACGAGTCGGGCGTCGTCACCGCATGCTCGTTGCCGCCCACAAATTTCGCGCCGGGTTCGTCGGCGTCTTTGTTGGCCGGACACATCACATCGCGGCAGACTTTGAAGTTGACATCGAGGAAACTGTCGATGTCGTCCATCCCGTAGTAATCCTTATAAGCGTCTAGGGCCAGGAGCTTTTCCACGCCCAGCCACTCTTTGATCTGGAACATGATGTCCCGCGTCTGATACAACCAATTACTGTGAGCCATACTGAATCCTCCTCGTGAAAATTAAAGGCGCAAAATGAAACGAATCCTTTTCCCTGCAAACACAGAGCTCCCTTTTCCAGAATCCGTGTTCATGCCCCCTGCCCGAGCATCAGTAATGCAAAGCCTTTTTTCATTTACTGCCGTTAAAGAACACTCGTCCGCCTTCTTTTATTGCGACTCCGCCCCTCCGCGCTATTTCCCCTTAAATACCGCGGCGCGCCTTTCGATAAAGGATTGCAGACCCTCCTTCATATCTTCACTTTTCATGACTTCTTCCATCGCCGGATAAACCGGGGCCTTGCCGGCTGCTTCGCCTTCCAGCGCGGCCAGACGGCTCAACTTCAAAGCGTGCGCGACGCCCAGCGGCGCCGCCTGGGCCACCCGCCTGGCGATCGTAAGCGCGCGGTCGAACTGCTGGCCGGGTTCCACGAGTTCCTGAACCAGCCCCAGACGGTACGCCTCCGGCCCGCTTATTTCGTCGCCCGTCAGCATGTAGCGCATGGCGTTGGCCCAGCCGATTTCTTTGGCGAGCCGGAGCGTCGCCCCGGCGCCCGGGAAAAATCCGCGCTTCACTTCCAGCATGCCGAAGCGCGTGTCGGTGGCCGCGACCCGGATGTCGGTATTGAGCATCATTTCGAAGCCCCACGTGTAGCAATACCCCTGGACGGCCAGGATAATGGGCTTTGAGCAGCGCTTCTCGCTCATCATGTAAAAGGGATCGATTTCATCTTCGGCGCGGAAGGGAAACCCTTTCCCGGCGTCGAAGGTCCCGCCCCAATCCGTGAGCTCGAGTCCCGCTGTAAAATGCGGACCGACGGCATGCACGAGACCGACGCGCGCGTCGGGGTCGGCATCGAGCTTGAAATAGGCGCGGCCGAGCTCGTGATACATTTCTTGAGTCATGGCATTGTATTTTTTCGGCCGGTCGACCTCGATAAACAAGATATGATCTTCGGTTTTGAGATTAATCGTCATCTGATGATTCCTCAGGTAATTTTTCCGATCGGGAGTATATGGAAAGGGGGTGCGCATGTCAACGCAAAATGTCCGGCCTCTTGATTCTGATGAATTTTTCACAAACACGAAACTGGCGACCGTGCGCGAAGGTCGCAATAACCCAAACAGACAAAAAGAATATTACCGGACAAGAACGTGACCCCCAAAGATCACCGGTATGGCAACCCATTGAGTTTTTTTTAATTCAGTGACTCGGCATGAAAGAGAAAGGCGCCTTATCCCATGCTGAAAACGACGATCAGTCCGAGACTCGCCGCCGCAAGCACCATGGAAACGCACAGGCCCAGGACAAAAGGCCTGAGGCCGATCCGGAAAATCGATTGCAGACGCGTTCCCAAACCGACACCCGCCAGTGCGGTAAGAATGGCAAATCGGGCCAGGACGTCAAAGGCATTCAGCACTGAGGCAGCCGTCTGCAAGTCTCCGGGCCGACCGACATCCCTGGGCAGAATTCCGGCGCTGATGCCGGAGGTGCGGACCAGCGACAGGGTCAGAAAGCCGATCACGAACCAGGGAATGAGAATGCCCCCGCGCGGAACGACGGAGCGCGGGCTTGCCGGATCGGATGATCCACGCTGCCGGAGGAACAGCCCCATGACGATAATCAGGGGGGCCATAATCGTGTTGCGCATCAGCTTCACGACAGTCGCAACGCCGAGCGCCTCCGAACTGTGCGCAGCCCCGACGGCGACGACCTGCGAAGTGTCGTTGACGGCGGTGCCGGCCCACAACCCGAACGCCGTGTTGCTGAAGCCCAAAGCCTGCCCGATGATTGGATACGTGACAACCGCGATGAGGCCGAACAGGGTAATGACGGCGACGGCGAAGCTGACTTCCTCTTCTTTCGCGCCGATGGCGGGTGCCGTCGCCACGATGGCGGTATTGCCGCAGATCGATGTTCCGACGCCGATGAGCGCCGCAAGCCGGGGCGGAATCTGAAACAGGCGGCCGACCGCGTAAGCCGTGACCAGCGCGATCGTAATGCAGACAACGACCAGCAGCATCGCCGCCCCGCCCGTAGCGGCGATATCCTGGAGGCTGAGCCGCAGCCCGAGAAGGACAATGCCCAACCTAAGGACGCGCACGACGGCAAACTTCACTCCCGCGTCATAGCCCGGAGAAAGACCGATAACGTTGCGGATAAAGAGCCCCAGCAGAATCGCAATCAGAATGTCGCTGACCATCTTGCCGGCCGTCACCGGAAGCAAGTGATGCACAAGCCGCGCCGCCGCGGCCACGCCTGTGGCCAGGAGCAGCCCTCTCGCGATGAGTCCCGCCCCGATCGCCATCCTCTTTCCTTCGGTCCCCAGTTTGCGCACCATTTCTTCCCCCTTCGAATGTCTGAATCTTCCGCCCGAAATCTCCGGTCTTGCCGTTTTTTCGTTTGCAGCATAGGCCCTTTTAATGATAAATAAAAATTCATAATGTTTAATATTATCATCATTGAAATTTATGAAGGGAAGCCATGAATATCCCCTTCCGGCAGTTGGAAATCTTTGAAAGAGTGGCCGTGTGCGGACATGTCACGAAGGCGAGCGAGCAGTTGTTCATCACCCAATCGGCCGTCAGCATGGCCGTTGCCGGGCTGGAAAAATTTGCCGGCGCGCCGCTTTTTGAGCGCCGGGGCAAAAAGCTGCTGCTCAATGACCGGGGACGTCTGATTCTGGTAACAGTGCAGGAAGTTCTGAGGCAAGTTGCGACCATCGAACAGCTGTTGACCGAATCGGTGGGCGAACCGATCGGTGTTTTGAAAGTCGGGGCCAGCACGACGATCGGCAATTACCTTCTCCCCGCCCTCATCGCCCGGCTTTCGGAGCGCCATCCGCGGGCCAGGGCGCTCTTGCAGGTGGGCAACACGGCTCAGATCGCAGAGGCCGTGGAAAATGGAAACCTGGATATGGGAATTATCGAGGGACCTTCTCATGTCCGATCGCTCAATGCGGCTGTCTGGAGAGACGATGAACTGGTGGTGATCGCGGGCCGGAATCATGCCTGGGCCGGTGCTCGCAAAGCATCGAAGGCGATGCTGGCTGAGGCGCCCTGGATTATGCGGGAGAAGGGATCGGGAACACGGGAAGTCTTCGAAGCGGCGATGAACCGCAAAAAAATCACGTGGACGGCGGCGATGGAGCTCGGGCATACCGAGGCGATCAAAAAGGCGGTGGAAGCGAATCTCGGCGTCAGCTGTCTGTCCCGGATGGCCGTAGCCCGGGAATTGTCTCATAAGTGGCTTGTGGAGGTGGAAACACCGCTTGACCTCGGCAGGAGTCTGATCATCCTGACCCGGGACGGCGAATATCGCACGGCGCTTCTGACTGCCTTTCTTGCCATTCTGGAGAAGAGCCGATAGGCGTGGTTTCCATCACGGACGTCTCAAGTCTCATAAGCCGGAATCGGCGGTGCTGCGTCGGCACCAATCATAGAACCGTCCCCGCCGGCCCGCCGATCTGAATGTCATCCGTCAAGCTCCCACGGTTATGGTCCCTTCGAGATACAGCACGGCGTGCCCCGCAATCGTCACCCGCTCGCCCTGATATCCGCAAAACAGCTCTCCGCCGCGGTCCGAGACCTGAAGCGCGTAGAGATCGTTCTTCCCGAGCTTTTCCGCCCAGTAGGGAATCAGCACCGAGTGCGCGGATCCGGTCACCGGGTCTTCGTTAACGCCCACCCGCGGCGCAAAGAAGCGCGAAACAAAATCACTGTGCCCGCCCGGCGCGCTCACGATGACGCCGCGGCAGGGGATCTTTTCCAGCGCGGCAAAATCGGGGCTCACCTCCCGCACGGCTTTTTCATCAGGCAAGATGGCGAGTAAATCCTCTTCGGAAGACAAAACCTGAATCGGAACAACACCGAGTGCGGAAGCAAGGCCGGCGGGCGCCTTGATTTCCCGGGCGGGGAGCGACGGAAAATCCATTTCCAGACGATCACCTCTTCTTGCTACGATAAGTTCGCCGCTTCGGCGGGTCAGAAAGCGGATGGTTGTCTGCTCCCAGGATTTACAGGTAAAAAGGACGTAGGCAGCGGCCAGCGTCGCATGCCCGCACAGAGCCACTTCGGTGAGCGGCGTAAACCAGCGCAGATCGAGGGCCGATCCTTTGCGGACCAGAAAGGCCGTCTCTGACAGGTTATTCTCCCGGGCGATATGCTGCAAAACGGCATCGTCCAGCCAATCCTCCAGCAGGCAAACCGCCGCCGGATTGCCGGAAAATAATTTTGTCGTGAAAGCATCGACCTGATAAAGGGGTATCTTCATAATTCCTCCTTAAATGCGAATCGCCGACGATCACTGACCGGCCGCGGCACTATGCCGCGAGATCAGCGAATGACGAGTTGCCCGTCAAAGATTATAGCGTTCCATTTTCCGGTAAAGCGTGCTGCGGGAGATTTTTAACTTCTTGATCATCTCGCTTTTGGACAGATTCAAATGCAGCATTCTGGCGATCATCTGGCGTTCAATATCTTTTGCCGCCTCAAACTCTTCCCCGGCCGGCAATGGCGGTTTCTGGAAATGAAGCATTTCTTCGGGAACGAGGTCCGCCGTCAGTTCGCTGGTCTGAGAATAGTTCATCATCCGTTCGATGACATTTTGCAGTTCCCGGACGTTGCCGGGCCATGGATAATTCATGAAAATATCCGTTACCCTTTCATCGATGCGGTCGATTTCCTTTTCCATGATTTCACTGTGTTTATGGATGAAATAATCAATGAGCAGCGGAATATCGTCCAGTCTTTCCCTCAAGGGGATCATCTTGATGGAAAAGACATTCGCCCGATAATACAAATCTTCGCGAAAGTTTCCTTTCCGGACCTCTTCCTTGAGATTTTTGTTGGTCGCAACAATAATGCGCACGTCAACGGGCCGCACACTGGCTCCGCCGATACGAACAATGGATTTATCTTCAATAACTCTCAGAAGTGCAGACTGCAATTCCAGGGGCATTTCCGCAATTTCGTCGAGAAATATTGTTCCGCCGTCCGCCAGTTCAAACTTGCCCTGGTTTCCGCCGCGCTTCGACCCGGTAAAGGAACCTTCCGTATAGCCAAACAGTTCGCTGGAGATCAGATCTCTCGGAATGGCGCCGCAGTTGATGGCCACGTAAGGACCGTTTCTGCGCTTGCTGGCGTTGTGAATCGCCTGGGCGAAGATATCCTTGCCGGTTCCGCTTTCTCCCAAAAGGAGGACATTGGAATTGCTTTGCGAGACCATCCGCGCCTGCCGGATCGTTTCCAAAAATCCCGGGTTCATTCCGCAGATGTCTTCGAAGCGCAGACTGGCCTTCGCTCCGATCATTTTAGTGACCAGCATCTTCGCCCGTTTGATTTCATTGAGGATGATCACTTTGCCCATCAGTTCTCCGCTCACGGACAGAATCGGATTGGAGGTCAGCGTGTAGTCCTTTGCCTCACTGCCGGTAAAGATGCGCACTTCAATATCGATCAGCGGTTGATTCTTTTCGATCAGCCGATAAAAATCATCGTTTTTATCGCCGAAAACCTCCCGGATGTTTTTGTGCTCCACCCACTTGTTTTGTGAAAAGAACAGGTTTTTTGCGTTATCATTCAGCAGGGAGATCTGACCGTCATTGTCGATTGCAATCAGCGCTTCCGGAATGGAAGATATGACGGTTTTTTGATAGGTGTTGGCAACGTATGCCTCAATCAGCGCCTTGTTGATGCGCAGTTCGTTTTCAATGGCCATAGCGGCCGCAACCGTCATCCCGAGGGTATGAGGATTCACCCGATAATAAAGGCCCGTCATGACCAGCCCGCCGATAAAGTCGCCTTCCGGATTGAAAATAGGGGCGCTGGAGCCCGTCTCGCGGTGAAAATTGCGGCAATAATGCTGGCAGGCAAAAATCTGAATGGGCTTTTGCGCTTTCAGTAAGGTTCCGACCCCGTTTGTTCCGGCTGACTCTTCTCCCCAGCACGCCCCTTCAATAAAGTTACCGGTCTGAGCATGCTTGATTACCTGTTCGTCGCCGATAATTTCCAGCAGATAGCCTTCGTGGTTGAACAGAACAACGATAATGCCCGACCCCTCGACGAACTTATACAGGTGCCTCATAAAAGGCCGGCTGATTTTGATGAGTTCTTTATTCTGATTTTGCAGATCCTTTAAGCGGTTTCCGGTGAGGACATTATGAATCGCGGCTTTTTTCGGGTTGACACCGTAATTTTTGCACCGGATCCAGGACTCCAGAATCACGTCCGGGATAACGGTTTTGTCCGGTTGACCGCCGCCGCTGGTAAATTTCTCCCACTCCCTGAGGGTGCGCTGATATTCTTCAGAGTCCTTGCCAGCCTTCTCCGTTATGGTGAGCAATTTACGTTTATCCGGTAAATGGTTTGCGGTTTTCATGCTTTCGCTCCTGATCCGAAAATTGATATACCATATTGATGCATATTATCATCATTCGTCCCATTATGAAACATCATTTTGTTCCATAATGGGATATATTTTTGATCCTATAATCAAAAAGTAAACAAGAATAATTAATTATTCAATTATTACAGTATGATAATTATTAATTACCGGTGAAGCAAAAATGGCACAGGGCGTGCAAATTTCTTGAGATTATCAACGAGAGGGGAATGGAAGGCGTTCATTTTATGGATTGCATGGAAAAATTCCGGGTGGACGGCAAAGTGATCATTGTGACGGGTGGAAGCAAAGGACTCGGTCGCGCGATGGCTTTGGGCCTGGCTCAGGCCGGCGCCAAAATCGTCGTTGCAAGCCGGTCACTCGATCTCATCGAACTCACGGCGGACGAAATCATTAAAAAAGGCGGCGAGGCGATCGCTATGCCGGTTGATGTCCGGAATCCGGAGAGTATCGCGAGGCTGGTCAAACTGGCAAAGGACTACTACGGCCGGGTGGACGTTCTGATCAATAATGCAGGCATCGCGCCGATGAAAAAAGCCGTTGATACGACTCTTGAGGATTGGGAACAGGTCATGAGCACCAATCTGAAGTCAGCCTTTTTGCTTTCCCGCGGTGTCGGTAAAATCATGCTCAAACAGAAGAAAGGCAAAATCATCAATGTCGGATCCATTCTCGGAACCATGGCCGCCAGCATTGCCCTCCCCTACTGTGTTTCCAAGGCGGGCATCGCCCACATGACCCGGGCGCTGGCCCTGGAATGGGGATCGCACGGAATCAATGTCAACTGCATTGCACCGGGTTTTTTCGAAACGGATATGACGGACTTTCAACGGATGAATAAATCCCATCAGAAATTTCTGAACTTCAAGATTCCTTTCAAGCGGCTGGGCAAGCCCGAAGAGATTGTGGGGGCGGCTATTTTTCTGGCGTCGGAGGCATCCGATTACATGACCGGAGCGACTCTGGTGATCGACGGCGGATACACGATCTGGTGATTCCCGTCCGGACAAAGAAAATCCCCGGAAAACCCTGTGCAGTCGCCTCCACAGGGGCCGGGTAAACATAATCATGATCAACAAGGAGTTGAATATACACATGGATAAAAAAGACGATGTCGTCATTGTGAGCGGCGTGAGAACGCCGTTTTCCAGGTTTGGTTCGGTGCTGCGCGATATGCACAGCATGGACCTGGGAATTATTGCCATCAAGGCGTGTCTGGAGCGTTCCGGCTTAAAGGGCGGCGATCTGGACGAGTTGTATTACGGGATGTGCATCCAGTCCGAAGCGGCGCTGAATTATAATGTAATCGGCCGTCAAGCGCTTCTGAAGGCCGGCCTGCCGGAGGATCTCCTGTCCCTGACGGTGGACAGAGCTTGCTGTTCCTCACTGGTCTGCGTTGGGCTGGGGCGCAAATCGATCCGCCTGGGAGAGGCAGAAGTCTGCATGGCGGCGGGCGCGGAAAATATGAGCAACACGCCGGTGGTCTTAAACGGCCACCGCTGGGGGCGGGGACTGGCGCCGGTCACCCTGGTCGACCATCTCAATCCGATTCAATACAACGGCTTCGGCATCCTGGCCGCAGACGCCGGCGAAGTGGCCCTGGAGCACTGCATTACCCGGGAAATGCAGGACCAGTGGGCGCTGGCGTCTCAACAGAAATACCAGGCCGCGAAAAAAGCCGGTAAGTTCGCCGACGAGATTGTGCCCGTCGAAGTCCCGCAGAAAAAAGGTCCGGCAAAAATGTTTGCCGAGGACGATTTCCCCCGGGCGGATACGACGCTGGAAGGACTCGCGAAACTGAAAACCGTCTACGGAAGTCCGAGCGTCACGGCCGGAAACGCTCCGGGTCTGGATGCCGGAGCTTCAGCCGTGATCATCATGAAAAGATCCAGAGCGGAATCCCTGGGCATTAAACCCCTGGCCACAATCTTATCCATGGCCAGCATGGCCAAGGAACCCCGGCGAATGGCGGAAGTGCCCGGGTTTGCCATCCAACTGGCCTTGTCACGGGCGGGTCTCGCAATGGACGGTGTCGATGTTTTCGAAATCAACGAGGCCTTTGCCGCCATGCCTCTGGTGTCGACCAAAATCATGGCCGATGGAAATAGTAACGCCTGGACAAAAATCATGGACAAGACAAATCCCAACGGCGGCGCCATTGCCATGGGACATCCCGTGGGCGCCAGCGGCGCGCGCATATTGCTGACCATGATGTATGAGCTGAAAAGACGCGGCGGCGGTATCGGCGCCTGCGGCATCTGCGGCGGCCTGGCGCAGGGCGATGCGGCCGTCATCCGGGTGGATTAGGAAAACAATAGCGAACTAAAAAGACAAGGGCCGGACATGCCGGCCCGCAGGAAAAAGGATTGGTCAATGGAAAATAAATTAATGGATCTCCGGGA
>SBEK01000425.1 GCA_009668925.1 Deltaproteobacteria bacterium | reverse complement strand
TTCCGATGATGTGTCCATGCCATAGTTGATGGAGCTGAACGGTGTCTGGGCTCCGGCCCTGCTGTGCATGGAATTCAGGTTGTGAATCAGCGCTTCCATTGCCTGGTAGCAAGCCTTGTCCGTCTCTTCCAGCGTATGCGTTTTTATGAATTTCTGTATCCGTTCGATCAGATGAGGATCAGAAACATATCCGCCGATAAGTTCCCGTTCTTTCTCTTCAAAAACAGGATCCGGATCCATGGCTGGATATAGGCCCGTCTGCTCATAGATGCTGTCTATGATCTTTTTGGCCGTTTCGGTCGGATCGGCGACGTCGCCTATCATTTCCAGCGCTTTTGACATGTTGGCCGCGTATGTTTTCCTATATGTCCATGAAACGCCGCGCGCCATGGCATAATCAAAATTCGGTATCGATTGCCCGCCGTGCATATCATTCTGATTCGACTGTATCGCGATACAGGCAAGCGCGGAATAGCTGCGGATATCTTTGGGCGCGCGCAGTTTGCCGTGCCCGGTGGAAAATCCGCCGTCAAAAAGCTTGACAAGGTCGATCTGGCAGCAAGTCAGCGTAAGGGCGTAAAAATCCAGGTCATGTATGTGAATAAGACCGTCCTGGTGTGCCTCGCAATGTTCGGGTTTGAGCATAAACATTTCATAATACATTTTCGACCCTTCGGTGCCGTATTTGAGCATAGTGCCCATCGCAGTGTTCCCGTCGACATTCGCGTTGTCCCTCTTAAGGTCGCTTTCCTTCGCGTCTTTGTTCGTTATATCGTGATATGTCTGCATCAGCCTGGTGTTCATCTCACGCACCCGGCTGCGCTCTGCGCGATAAAGAATATATTTCTTCGCGGTCTCGGAATACCCGGCTTCCATGAGCACTTTCTCGACAAGGTCCTGTATCTGTTCGATGTCGGGTATGGAAACCGCCGTCATCTCAAGGTATTCTGCCGTCTTTGCCGCCAGGTCCATGCTTAGTTCATGACGATTCACGACGACCCCGTCGGTGGGGATCTCGTTCGCCGCCTCCAGCGCCTTATATATCGCATTTGCGATCTTCTCGATGTTGAACGGCACTTCCCGTCCGCCTCTCTTCTTGACTCGCGTAATCATATGACATCTTTCCTC
>SBEK01000221.1 GCA_009668925.1 Deltaproteobacteria bacterium | reverse complement strand
CCTTACTTTCAGTTTGTTCTGACCATGAAAGACTGCGTGCATTTCAAACCGCATCCCGAGCCGTACCTGAAGGCGATCGAGCAGAGCGGATTTTCGCCTCATGAGTGCCTGGTCATCGAGGATTCGCCGCGTGGTCTTGCCTCCGCGCTCGCCGCGGGACTCCGGTGCATCGTGATCCCGAGCAAGTTCACAAACGGCAATAATTTTGCGGGGGCCTGGAAAATGCTGCAAAACATCAGGGAACTTCCGCAGGTCCTGGCGGACGGCGGCGAATGAATAGTAAATAGTGAATGGTGAATAGTGAATGACTGAAGTTAACAAAAAATACGAAAGGAAGGAGGAAGAAAGGAAATGGAACAGGTCAAAGGGGCTGTTTTCGTAACCGGCGCTTCGACCGGTATTGGGAGGGCTACGGCGCTTCTGCTCGCTAAACTGGGATATCCCGTTTTTGCCTCGGTCAGACAAAAGAAGGATGCGGACGATCTGCAAAGGGCCGCTTCCGGAAATCTGACGCCTGTGCTGATGGACGTCATGGATGAAGATTCCATCGCCCGCGCCCGGGAGCAAATCGCAGGGGCCCTGGGGAGCAAGGGACTGTGGGGCCTGGTCAATAATGCGGGAATTTCCTTTCGGGCGCCTCTGGAATATACGCCGCTGGCGGATTTTCGCCGGCTCTATGACGCCAACGTCTTCGGGCTGCTGGCGGTCACCCAGGCCTTTCTCCCGCTGATCCGTCAATCGCAGGGAAGAATCGTCAATGTCAGTTCCCTGACGTCTTTGTGGGTGACGCCTTTCCACGGCATTTATTCGTCCGCAAAAATGGCGGTGAACGGCATTTCCGAAGCGCTCAGGATGGAATTGCTGCCCCACGGCGTGAAGGTGATCCTCATGATTTACGGAGGCGTCCAAACCGCGTTGTGGGACCGCGTCGAAAAAGCGACGGCGGACCTGGCCTGCCAATACCCGCCGGAATTTGACACGCTTTATGCGGCAAGGCAGCGCCGGGCCTTTGAATACTTCGCCTCCGCCGGAAGAAGCGGACTCCTCGCCGATCAGGCTGCCCAGCCGATTGTGCATGCCCTCACCTCGCCCAAACCAAAACGGATTTATCTGGCCGGGCCCGGCGCAAAACCGGCCCGAATTCTTTCCAGACTATTGCCGGGCCCGCTCAAAGAGCGGTTCATCATGAAGAGCATGGGGCTCGATAAATTGTAAAAAGTTCAGGGCTCTGGGCGCATAAAATCGGAATGGTTGCCGGACCCGGTGAAAGATCCGTTCATCATGAATGGTATGGGCTGGACAAATTGCAGCCTTTTTCTTATCCGTCTCTGATTCACATTTTGACGCCTGCAAGCTTCTCTTTCGTTTGCAGGCGTCTTCCGCTCCGCTCAGTTATAAATCAGGCAACCATCAGGCAGACGCCAAAAGCCCTGGATCCCGTCCTTCGCCGGTATGACGAAAGAGATACATTTCCGCCTGTGCTCAAATGAAAGAAACATCGTGACGAATATGGAAACGCCTGCAAGCTTGTCTTTCGCTTGCAGGCGTTACTGTACCACGTTAAATTTCTAAATCAGGCCCTCATCAGGTGGGTCATGGGCAATTCCTCTGTGTTGATTTCCTGTCCCGGCCTTGCTTAAGTCATGCCTTATTTTATTCTCCCCAGTCGTTCTTGCCTTTACAGCGATCCAGTTTCTGATCCATGGGCGGGAGGACTTTCCCGGCGGGGATCTTCCAGGCCGGGCCCATGTAGGAAGCGCCCTTGTACCAGTAGTAAGGCGGAATGTTGAAGCTCACCTTCTGCTCGGACGGCGGAACGTACTGCGTGACCAGCAGGTCCTGGATCACCATGTGATCGCAGGAGCGCATCTTCATGACTTTTCCGGTCACCGTCTTGAAGGTATCGCCTTCCCAGAGTTTGATAATCTTTTCGGGATCGGTGCTCTTGACCCGCTCCATGACGCTCAGGAGCCAGTAGGTCTGCATCATCCAGGACTGCATCGTCGTGCCGCCGTGCTCGAAGAGCGGCGTGTTGTAAGGGGCCTTCCATTTGTTCCGCCAGTTGCCGTTCCACATTTTGTACATCCGGATGCGCCCCGGCGAATCAAATACGGGGGGCGGGGTGTTGGTCTGGTCGATATTGGTCAGTCCCTTCGTCCCTTCGATGCCGGTTTCGTTGAGCGAATTGGGCTCGTTCATGAAGACGTTGGCAAAGGGGAGCATGATCCCCATATGCCGCGACTGCTTCAGAAGGTTGCCTGCGTCGGGGGTCCAGTCGCCCGTAAAGATGACTTCGGCGCCCGAGGCCCTGATTTTGGTCAGGTAAGGGGCAAAGTCGGTCAGGAAGAGCTTGTGATAATCCTCGCCCACGAGCTGCGCCTCAGGAAAGTATTCCTTCAAGCCCTTCTTGAAGCCGTCGGCCATCCCGCGGCCGAAAGAATAATCCTGGCACAGGATATAGAACTTCGTCTCCTTCTTGCGGATCTGGCCGTAGTAGTACGCGAGCGATCTGCCGGCCTGCTCGGTGCTCATCGACGACATGAAAGCATACCGGTTGAAGTTGGTCGCATCCTGCAGATCGTCGGAGAGGGCGCAGGCGTTCTGCGCGATCACTTTATACTTGCCGGCCACTTCGTTGATGATCTTCATCATGTTGCTGCCGTTGGTGCCCCAGAGGACGTGGACCTTATCCTGGAGGACCAGCCTTTCTGCGACCTTCTTGCAGTGGTCCGCCTTGGACATGTGGTCGCCCTTGATGATCTCGATCTTTTTCCTCTTGCCGTCCACGAAAATCCCGCCGCGCTTGTTGATATCGTGGGCCACCCAACTCGTCACCACCCAGACCATTTCGCCGTTCAGCGCCGCCGGGCCGGAGAAGGGCGCCATGACGCCGATCTTGATCGTGTCGCCTGTGGGCATCACGACGTTGCCCGGGTCAAAATCGGACATGTCGGATACCTTGTTCGGGTCAAAAACAAAATTGGGCTTGGCCTGCCAGGCATCGGCCGGATCTACAGTCGCCGCTTTAACCGGTTTATCCTTTGCCTTGGCCGCCATCACCGAAGATGAACCAAACGCCAGCAGAAACGTAAGCGCGAAAATGCATACAAAGATCAGTCTCTCCCTTTTCTTCCATCGCATAAGCAAACTCCTTTCCTGGATCTTTAATAAGATGTTGTGGACACTTACTTAAACAATTTTCTCAGTTCGATCTTGTTCGTTTTTCCGACGCTCGTTTTCGGCAGGGCCTCGACAATTTCCACCCGGTCGGGAATGCCGTACTTGGGAATTTTGCCGGCCTCGGATTCCTTTTGCAGGAACTTGCGCAGGTCGTCGCCCGACACTTTATTTTTATATTCGGACCGAAGGACCGCAATCATCAAAGGCCTCTCCCCCCATTTGGCATCCGCAATGCCGATGGCCGCCGCCTCCGCAACAGCCGCATGATGGCTCAGGAGATCTTCCAGCTCTAAAGAAGAAATCCATTCGCCGCCGGTTTTAATGACGTCTTTAATTCTGTCGGTCACCTGCAGGTAGCCTTCGGCGTCGATATAACCGATATCTCCGGTGTGCAGCCAGCCGTTCACCCACAGCTCTTTGGTGCGCTCCGGATCATTGTGATAGCCTTGGGTGAGGAGCGGCGACCGGAGACAGATTTCTCCCGTGGAAACCCCGTCGTGCGGGACGGCCCTGCCGGCGGGATCGAAGAGGCGGATATAAACAAACGGCGCCGGCAGACCCGTTCTGATCAAGGTGTCGACCTGCTTTTCCGGCGGGTCCTGCAGCATCCTGGGTTTCAGGTTTGCGGTCGTCAAAAGCGGACAGGTTTCCGACATGCCGTATCCCGCCATGATGTTGATCCCCCGTTCCATGACCGCCAGGGCCAGACCTTTGGTGAGCAAAGCGCCGCCGATGACGACATTCCAGAACGACAGATCCACATCCCTGGGAAGCGCGTTCAAGACCATCTGCAGAATCGTCGGCACGCAGTGCGAAAAGGTCACCCGCTCCTTCACAATAAGGTTGATGAGCGCTTTGGGTTCATAGCGGCCGGGATAGACCTGCTTCATCCCGAGAAGCGTCGCCGCATAGGGATATCCCCAGGCATGAACATGAAACATCGGTGTTAAAGGCATGTAAACATCCTGCGACCGGAAGCGGACTTTGGAATCATACGCCCCCGTCGCGGTGTGCTGGATGAGGCACTGCAGGACCAGCTGGCGATGCGAAAAATAAACGCCCTTCGGCAGGCCGGTCGTCCCCGTGGTATAAAAAGTCGAGGCCCGTGTATTCTCGTCAAAATCCGGGAACTCGTCCATCGGCCTGGCTTGGGCCACCATTTTCTCATATTCGCCGTCCCAGGGAATTTTTGTCGGCGATTCTTGTTCCGTGTCGGAGATCAAAATGACTTTCTTCACGGTGGTGAGTTTGTCCCAGATGCTTTCCAGGATCGGCAGGAAGTCCGTATGAATGATGACAACTTTGTCCTCAGCGTGGTTCATCGTGTAGAGAATTTGCTCCGGCGAGAGACGCCAGTTTTGCGTATGCAGCACGGCACCGATGACCGGAATGGCAAAGTAGCATTCCAGATACCGGTGGGAGTCATAGTCAAAAACGCAGACCGTGTCGCCTCTCCCGACGCCGAGGTGATCGAGCGCGCCGGCAAGTTTGTGGATCCGTTCGATCAGCGTGGTATAATTATAGCGTAGCTTGTCCGCGAAGACGATTTCCTGATCCGGCGACAAAAAGCGGGCCGATTCCAGGATATGCTTGATCAGCAGTTGATAGGTGTAGTTTTCCCCCGGCAGGTATGTCTTTTCTTGTTCCATATCTTCCCCCATTTCCTGATTTTTCGAATAAAGGCTTTTCTGAAAACAACAAAAATAAAAAAGAGAGCAGGCATCTCACAGCAGGCTGTCGGGACATGAAATGCGCGTCCTGATGCCGCCGGCTGCCGAGAATTAGCGCCCGTCCCGCGTGAGCGGAATTAAACAAATGATGGCGTGTTTGAAAAATATGAATGCGGCGGCAACGGCTTTTCATGGTGATTCGGACAACCCGTTTGCTATCTTTTGGAAGCCGGCCTGCTCTTGCAGAAATGATTCGCAAACCATCTGGGACAAAAGCAGGCCGGCTTTTATGCACGGCTGTTTCGCGGCCGAGGCTATCTTGTTTTCCAAATCAGCGGACTGGTCGACTTGGATACTTTCTTCACCTGCTCGAATTCCTGTTTGGTCTTGGGCCACCAGGCGTAAACTTCCGGCGCGGTCGGTTTTCCGTCTTTGATCATCTGGGCATAGGGGAATATTTCCATTCTCCCGTCTTGCGTAATGCCGTGGGCCTCCGTCGGGAACTGGCTTCCGATGAGCGGGAAAGCTTTGGGAAATGCCGCACGAATGGCGGCGGCGCTGTCAACCTTCCCGGACGCGGCAATGGCCCGGGCCAGAGCCTGCATGGCCATGTAGTTCTGGATGGCTTCCATGTTGCTGATCCGTTTGTACGTTTTCAAATATCTTTTGTTGAAAGCGGGCGCTCCGGCAAAGGGAATGGAATC
>SBEK01000424.1 GCA_009668925.1 Deltaproteobacteria bacterium | reverse complement strand
GACGAGGGAACTGTGGGGACTCAGGCTGGCGAAGGGCACGAATCAAGACATTACAAAATCACAGCATTGCTGGGTCGAGTTCTACGTTCCCGGATACGGCTGGGTGGTCGCTGATCCCGCCGACGTGAGAAGAGCAATGCTTATGAAGAACATAAAAGACGTAAAGGATGTGAAAGACCTCGTGGAATACTATTTCGGCGCTGTCGATGAAGTGCGAGTTGCCTATTATCATGGCCGGGATGTCATGCTTAATCCCCCTCAGTCCGGACCACGGCTGAACTATGTTATGTATCCCTACGCAGAGGTGGACGGCAAGCCCCTGAATGAGGATCTCTACGGCTTCAACATCGGTTATAGAATCACATTTTCGGAAAAATGAACGGTAGGGGAGGCACGATCATAAACGCTGTGCTCGCAGGACTTCCCGCCGAAGTCTCTGCGAGATAACGGTCCGCAGGCGAATAGGACAGTTCTATCCATCGCGGGGGAGTGAATCATGAAGAAGGAACCGATCGAAATCCAGAGAAGAACCTTTCTGAAATCCATGGCGGCCGCGGCGGTATCGACAGTGATTCCCGCATCGGCATCTACGTCAGCGGCTCCCTACAAGGCGGGGACTCTCCAGGTGTGGTCATGCGGGGGTCTTTGCGAGGCTTTCGAAGGCGCAAACCAGCGCTTTCGGGAGACATCCGGGATTCAGATCGACTACACCGGCGCGTTTGCCGCCGCCCTGGGGAAATCTCTGCTGGGCGGGGCCAAAACGGAGGTTTTCGCGGGGCGCGTCCTGAAATTAGCACAGACATTGAGGGAAAAAGACAAGATGCTCTATTTCAGGCCCCTGTGTTTTACCGAGTACGTGCTGATCACCCCAAAGGGCAATCCGGCAGGGATTCAAGGGATCTGGGATCTGGCGCGCCCGGGCGTGCGTTTGATCATGCCTTTTGGGGCATCCCCGCCCGGCGGAGATGCTTCTCGGGCCATTCTCAAGAAGGCGGGGATCGAAAAAGAAGCGATGGGCAATCTCGTCGAGGCGGAATCGTGCGTGATCACGATGATGCCGGACATCATCAAGGGTCGCGGCGATGTCTCCGTCGTCGAGAAAAGACTGACCCGCATGGCGCAATTTTCCGGAC
>SBEK01000423.1 GCA_009668925.1 Deltaproteobacteria bacterium | reverse complement strand
CAATTACCCTTTTGAATTAAACATCGCATCCGCGAGAATTGACTTTAAGGACGCATGGCTTCTGGAAAATATAATAGACAATCAGCCACGTTATGTCAATACAATAAGAAAAATAATTACAGGCAGGTCCATGCGATCATTGATTTTGAGACAATCATTGCCGTCCTCCACATCGTTCATTCGCCGACGAATCGGGACAATGCGGATTGTCCGATTCAACGTTTGACAATTCGCAGACAGGGCATTCAAAAGATCTCTGCCTAATGGAACTGTAAATTTCACATCACCCGCGGAAGCACCATCCGATGGCCATCGACCTGAACGCCCGGGTCCGGGCATTTCGACCCCTGGTTACTGGTTAAATGGCCGGCTTCTTAAACGACATTGATTGAACATGAAGCCGTGGATGTCCACACCCATACACGGGCCTTCCGCAACCGCCATCTTCGGTTTCGCAATCGGGCAAAATAGCCATTCCGATCGCGGCACATCGCCGGCACGGAAAGTCGTCTGCTTTGCAGGGAAAGAAAAAATGACGGTTTCTTCCGCTAGGAACAGAGCATCAGTATTTCGCGCGCCATGTCCGGTGTGACATCCCCGTTTTCACCCATATGGGTCAGGCCGTGAGCCCGGAGCAGTTCCATGACCTGTTCAATATCGACTTTGCCCAGGCCATAACCGCGGAAAGAAGTCGGCAAACCCATGCTTTCGAAAAATGCCCGGGTTCTGCCGATGGCTTCTTCCAGACGCGATGATTCATTCCCTGAGGTGATTCCCCAGACACGCTCGCCGTACTGCAATAATTTTTGCCTTTTCCCCTGAAGACGAACCTTGAGCATGGCCGGGACCAGGACCGCCAGCGTCTGGGCGTGATCCAACCCGTATAAGACCGTCAGTTCATATCCCAGTCGATGCGCCGACCAGTCCTGTGGAACCCCCGCACCGATGAGACCATTCAGCCCCAGCGTTGCCGCCCACATCAGGTTGGCCCGGACGTCGTAATTTTCGGGGTCACGAAGCGCCCTGGGTCCGTCCTCGATCAAGACGGCCAGCAGGCCTTCAGCCAATCGATCCTGCACGCGTCCCCCCACCGGATACGTCATATACTGCTCCAGGACATGAACGAACGTATCG
>SBEK01000020.1 GCA_009668925.1 Deltaproteobacteria bacterium | reverse complement strand
GGATTAAATAATGAAAAAAATCATTCAAACAGGTCTTCTCATCGGTTTTATTTTGCTCACCACCGCAACGTTCAGCTTCGCCGAATACAGCGCAACCGGCGAAACCAGCTTTCCCTACTTCCATTTCGGCTGCCTGATTATCGGCGGTTTGACCATCGTCTCTTTGAAACGTAAATACGACAAGCTCTATTTGAGTGAAGCAATCGGCTCTTTTGCCCTTTACACGATTCTGGTGGCCATCTTTACGGCCCCGGTCGTCGATGCGTTAAAAACCCTGATCAGCTAAACCCTTCCCTCTTTAATAGTACCAGAAGTAAAAGCCCCTGCGCATCCCCTGGCAGGGGTTTTTATATCCGGGCAGAAAAAAACCTTTACAGCACCCCGTATTTAATTTATTAAACTCAACGATTTACTATTTCATGAGCAGGAAATTCTTTCCAAAGGAGATAAAAATATGGCTAAACGTGTTTACACATTCGGGAAGGGCATCAATGAAGGCAGAGCCGACATGAAGAACCTTCTCGGCGGCAAAGGGGCAAACCTGGCCGAAATGGCTAACCTGGGGATTCCGGTGCCCGCGGGATTCACCATTACAGCCGATGTCTGCGTTGAGTTTTATGAAAACAATAAACGCTTCCCCGTCGGACTCGAAAAAGATGTCGAAGCAGCTCTGAAGAAAGTGGAAGGCGCCATGGGCGCGAAATTCGGCGATCCGGCCAACCCGCTTCTGTTATCCGTCCGCTCCGGCGCGCGCGTCTCGATGCCGGGCATGATGGACACCGTTCTCAATCTCGGCCTCAACGATGATACGGTTCTCGGCATTATCAACCAGTCCGGCAATGAAAGATTCGGCTGGGATTCCTACCGCCGGTTCGTCCAGATGTACGGCGACGTCGTCATGGGCCTCAAACCCGAAGACAAGGACGCGCACGACCCGTTCGAAGAAGTTATGGACGGACTCAAATCCGAAAGAGGCATCCAGGCCGACCTCGACATGACCATCGCCGATTTGAAGGAACTGGTCGGCCGCTATAAGAAGCTCATCGTCGAAAAACTGGGCAAGGAATTCCCCGCTGATCCCAAGGAACAGCTCTGGGGCGCCATCGGCGCGGTTTTCATGTCCTGGAACACGCCGCGCGCCGTCCTGTACCGCAAGATGAACGGCTTTGACGACAAATGGGGCACCGCCGTGAACGTTCAGGCGATGGTCTTCGGCAACCGCGGCGAAAGCTGCGCCACCGGCGTCGCCTTTACCCGCGATCCGGCCACCGGCGAAAACCTGTTCTACGGCGAATATCTGATCAATGCCCAGGGGGAAGATGTCGTCGCCGGTATCCGCACCCCGCAGCAGGTCACGCTCGTCGGCTCCCGCCGCTGGGCCGAAGACAACAACGTCACTGAAGAAGAACGCGCCGCGAAATTCCCTTCTCTTGAGGAATACATGCCCGCCGCCTACAGAGATCTGGTCAATACCTATACGAAGCTTGAGCATCACTACAAAGAAATGCAGGACATCGAATTCACCATTCAGGATCAAAAACTCTGGATGCTGCAAACCCGGACCGGCAAGCGCACCGCCGAAGCCGCCGTGACGATCGCGGTCGATATGGTCAATGAAAAACTCATCGACAAGAAAACAGCCCTTCTGCGCATTGATCCGACATCGCTCGACCAGCTTCTCCATCCGACCTTCGACCCCAGCGCGGCCCGCAATGTCATCACCAAGGGACTGCCCGCTTCCCCCGGAGCGGGAACGGGACGCGTCGTCTTCAACGCGGATGACGCGGAAGACTGGAAAAAACGCGGCGAGAGAGTGATTCTCGTGCGCATTGAAACCTCTCCCGAAGATCTCAAAGGCATGAGCGCGGCCCAGGGTGTCCTCACCCAGCGCGGCGGCATGACCTCGCACGCCGCCGTTGTCGCCCGCGGCATGGGCAAGTGCTGCGTTTCGGGCTGCGGCGAGATTGAAATCAGTTATGCCCGGAAAGAAATCAAATTTAAAACCGCTCTCGTCAAAGAAGGCGACTACATTTCCCTGGACGGTTCAACCGGCGAAGTCATGCTGGGCGAAGTGAAAACGCGGCCCGCGGAACTCTCCGGAAATTTCGGCATCATCATGCAGTGGGCCGACGAAGCCAAAAAGCTGGGCATCCGCACCAACGCCGATACGCCCCATGACGCGGCGGTCGCCCGGAAGTTCGGCGCGCAGGGCATCGGCCTTTGCCGCACCGAGCACATGTTCTTTGAAGGCGAACGCATCAAAGCCGTGCGCGAAATGATCCTGGCCGACACGCTGGAAGGACGCAAAATCGCGCTCGCCAAACTCCTCCCGATGCAGCGCGAAGATTTTTACGGCATCCTCAAAGCCATGGAAGGATACGGCGTCACCATCCGCCTGCTCGATCCGCCGCTGCATGAGTTTGTTCCGCATGAAGAAGAGAATCAACGTGAAATGGCCGCGGAAATGGGCATATCCCTCGAAGCGGTCAAGGCCAAGGTCAACGCCTTGCATGAGTTCAACCCGATGCTGGGGCATCGCGGCTGCCGCCTGGGCATCACCTATCCCGAAATCACTGAAATGCAGGCGCGCGCTGTTTTTGAAGCCGCCTGCCAGTTGACCAAAGAAGGCGTGGATGCGCGCCCCGAGGTCATGGTTCCGCTCGTCGGCACCGTCAATGAACTGGCCTCCCAGAAGGAAATCATTGTCGCCACCGCCAAGAAGGTTATGGAAGAAACCGGCGTGACCGTCGAGTATTCCGTGGGAACGATGATTGAAGTGCCGCGCGCGGCCGTCACCGCCGATGAAATCGCGAAGGAAGCGGCCTTCTTCTCCTTCGGCACCAACGACCTGACCCAGATGACCTTCGGGTACAGCCGCGACGATGCCGGAAAATTCCTGCCCGAATACGTCGCGAAAAAAATCCTGCCGGTTGATCCGTTCCGCGTTCTGGATCGCGGCGGCGTCGGCCAGCTCATTCAGATGGCCGTGGCCAAAGGCCGTGGCGTCAACGCCAAACTGAAAGTCGGCATCTGCGGCGAACACGGCGGCGAACCCAGCTCCATCGAGTTCTGCCACCTGACCGGCCTCAATTACGTGAGCTGCTCGCCCTTCCGGGTGCCCATTGCGAGGCTTGCCGCCGCCCAGGCGGCGCTGCGAAATGCCGCACCCGCCAAAAAAGCCGTGGTCAAGGCAGCCACGAAAGTCATGGCCAAAGCCAAGGAGATCGTCAGAACGGCGAAAGCCGTGAAAAAGGCGGTCGCCGTGGCCGTGAAGACGGCCGGCGCCAAACCGGCGGCCAAAAAACCCGCCGCCAAGAAAGCGGTGGTGAAGAAGGCGGCCGTCAGGAAAGCCGCACCGAAGAAAGTTGCCGCGAAAAAACCGTCGGCTAAAAAAGCGGCCGTGAAGAAAGCGGCGCCGAAAAAGGCGGCGGCCAAAAAACCCGCGGTTAAGAAAACGGTAAAGAAGACCGCGAAGAAGAAATAGTTTTTAAGCGGATGGGATCAACAAAAAAGCCGGGGCAAAACTGCTCCGGCTTTTTTCTTATTCCCCGGCGTGTTTGCCGGCGGCGGCTTTGCCCCGTTCTTCATCGACAAAAAGGACGATGACCAGGGCAATGAAGAAGAAAACCGAGCAGACGAGCACGGCGGGCTGCAAGCCGAACAGCGACTGCAAAAATCCCAGACCCATCAGACCGAAAATCGCCGAAAGGCGGCTGGTGAAACTCCACAGGCCGAAAAACTCGCCGGACTTCGTATCCGGCGAGAAAAGTCCGACCATGGCGCGGCAGGCGGACTGCGTGGATCCCAGACCCAGTCCGGCAATGGAACCAATGACCAGGAAGATATGCTCCTGTGCAATCGACAGGCCCAGCGTCCGGTTGATAAAAGCCGTGACACCGCCGACGCCGTAAATCAGCGTGACAGCCGCCACCCAGATGATAAGCGTCAGGATAAAGGTCTGTTTGGCTTTCCACCGGTCCTGAAGAATACCGAAAAGAAACGCGCCCCCCGCCGCCGTAAACTGCGTGATGACAAACATCAGGATCTGCGTCATCCCCGACCATTTCACAACCTGGTCGCCGTAGATAAAGGCAAAGGAGATCACGATGGAAAGGCCGGCATACGCGAAAAAAAACGATCCCAGGAGAACCATCAAATCCCTGTAATCCCGGATGTCCCGAAAGGTCTTCTTCAACCGTTTAAATCCGATAGTGACATAATTTTCATTGGGCGGCAGTCGCCTGGGCGTCGCACGTTCGCGGACCCAGAGAAACGTCGGGATGGCGGCGACGAGAAAAAACAAGCCGGTCGCCGGTCCGACCAGCCGCAGGTTCGCGAAATTTTCGAGCGTGTACACGCCCGCCCCCAGTCCAAAAATAACGATGGCCGTCGAGGCCAGCCCGCCGAAATAGCCCAGCCCCCAGGCATAGCCCGAAATCTTGCCCAGGTCCTCAGGAGGACCGAGCCCCGGGAGAAAACTGGAAACGAAAGATTCACTGTAGGAAAAACCGATGTTGGACAGGACAATGAGCAGCATGCCGAGGATGACACAGCCCGGCTGAACGAAATAGAGCGCCGCGGTGGCGATGACGGTGAGGAGGCAGCTTGCGAAGAGAAATTTCTTTTTGGACGCGGTATAGTCCATGACGGCGCCGAACACGGGCGCCGAAAGCAGCACAATCAGGTAACTGATGGAAAGGGCGGTACTCCACAGGAGATTGCCGAGCCGGTATTCCGGTCCGTCGCCGACGATGAGTTTGGGAAAGATAATGCAGAAGACAACCGTGATGATGACTGTCGTGTAGGATGAGTTGGCAAAATCAAACATGGCCCATCCGAACAATTCTTTGCGTGTCGCCCTTTTGATTTCCCTCATAGGACCCTCATCTGCTGTTTATCGGAAAACATTGTATCAAAAGAAAAGGCCAGGCGCGGCCAACATGAACGCCTCGCTGCCTTCGGCCGGAAATGACTCGGCGCTGTTGTCCGGAAAGAGCCGCGGCAAATCCCGAGGACCTTCGTCCGCTTTTACGGACTGACGAACTGCTGCTTTCAGGCGTGAACCGGAAAGGTTTGCCCTCCCCGCCCGATCCCGGTTTGGATAATGTTCACCCGGCGGTTTCTGACGCGGGAAGTGTAAAATAAAACGTTGCGCCTTCATCGACTTTGCCTTCAGCCCATATTTTCCCTCCGTGGCGGATGATGATGCGCTGGGCAATCGCCAGGCCGACGCCGGTGCCGCCATATTTCCGGCGGTCGTGCAGCGTGGCGAAGATATTGAAAAGCTTGTCCCGGTAAGCCATATCAAAGCCGATGCCGTTGTCCCGGATGAAATAGACAATCTCATTTCCGCGGACGTCGGCGCCGGCTTCCACCCTGGCCTGCCGTTCGGAAGACGAACTGAATTTGGCCGCATTGGCAAGAAGATTCACCAGCGCCTGCTTGAGAAGCGCACGGTCTGCGCGGACGGACGGCAAATCCCCCATGCTGAACGTGATCGTGCGGTCGGGATTCGCCGCCATCACTTCGTCCCACGTTTCCTTCACGAGATCCGTCATCTGGACGGGGGCCAGATAAAGGCTTTTTTTGCCGAGACGCGAAAAAGCCAGGAGGTCGTTGATGAGCTGCCCCATCTTTTTGACGCTTTCCCGGATCACCTCGAATTCCCGGCTGGTTTCTTCGTCGAAATCTCCTCCCTGATGCTTGAGAATCATCCGCGTGTAGCCGTCGATCGCCCTGAGCGGCGCCTGCAAGTCGTGCGATACGGAATAGCTGAAGGATTCCAGCTCCCGGTTGGCCTCCTCCAGCTGCTGCTGCTTCCGCACCAGCAGCGCTTCCGCACGCTTGAGTTCCGTGATATCGCTTCCGACTGCCAGAACTTCCACAAGCTGCCCGTGAGCGTCATAAATGAACCGGTTCGTCCAGTTCATCCACACCACGCTGCCGTCCTTGCTGATGTTTTCGTTGATATTGCTGGCGTAGCGTTCCGGATCCAAAACAATATCTTCAATCAAACGGGAATAATCGATGCCGCTCGCCATTTGCTCGGGCAAAAGGACAGCGACTCTTTTCCCGATGATTTCTTTCTCGCTATAGCCGAAGAAATGCTGAGCAAACTCGTTGAAATACGTGATGGTTCCGTCTACCTTCCAGCGAATGATGGCGCTGGCGGCATGCTCGACGAGTTCGCGGTACCGGGCTTCGCCGGCGCGCAAATTGTCTTCCGCCTGCCGGCGCCGGGTGACATCCAGCAGGGTGACCAGGCAGGAGGCGCCGTCCGGCGATGTGCGGCCATGGACCTCGACAATGCGGGGCTTACCGACGGATCCCGGAATCTCCACTTCACAGATTTGTGCTTTTTCGGAGCGAAACGTTTTTTTGAAGAATTCATTAAAGACCGGGACGGACTCCGACGCCAACTGGGATGCAAACGAAGATCCGTCGAGGGCGCTGCGGGCAACGCCGACCAAATCAGCGGCGGCCAGGTTGGCCCGGACGATCCGGCCATCCGGATCCAGGGTCACATAGCCGATCGGGGCGAATTCGTAAATGCTTCGGTATTGCGCGGCGATGATTTCGGCGTCTTCGCGAAGCTTTTTGAGTTCCTCATTTTGCAGCTGGAGCTCTGTCTGCTGAATCTTCATCTCCTCGATCAGACGGTCTTTATTCACGTCCGCATAGGGGATGGAGTCGGGCGACGAAGATTTTTTCAGTTTTTCTTTCGCCCGCAGCCGCAGACGGGACATCCCATCGTCTTTCATATCCCTTCGCTCCTTGATTGCTCGCCTGCGACCGGAAACCGCACAGTTTCCCCCATCACCGTCGCCGGGTTCAACCGCTCTTTTCGCTATCCTTAAGCTTCATTTGCATTTCCGTCAGTTCGTTTTTCAGCTGTGCGATTTGATTTTCCAGCTCCTGCGAGGACCGGCGCAGTTCCATCTCGACTTTCCGCACCCCCGACACATCGGTGAAGGTAATGACGACGCCGTCGATGTGATTGTCGAGCGTCCGGTAGGGCATGATGCGCATCATGTACCACCGCCCGTCGGACGTCGGAATGAATTTCTCCTTAAAGATGAGCGTGCGCAGCACGTCCCGTGCGTCGTCGGCCATTTCGGGATATGTAAGCTCGGAGGTGATGTCCGTAATCGGACGGCCCGCATCGCCGGGCAGCAAATTAAAAATCTTCGACGTTCCAGTGGTGAAGCGGCGCACGTTGAGATGGTCATCCAGAAAGAGCGTGGCGATATCCGTGCTGTCGAGCAGGTTTTTCATGTCGTTGTTGGCCCGCGAGAGGTCCGTAACCTTGGACTGCAGTTCGTGATTCACCGTTTGCAGCTCTTCATTCATGGACTGCATTTCTTCCTTCGAGGTGGTCAACTCCTCATTGGTGCTCTGGAGTTCCTCATTGGTGGACTGCAATTCTTCATTGGCGGATTTGAGTTCCTCCTGGGAGGTCTGCATCTCCTCGCGGGTATTCTGCAGTTCTTCTTTCAGATGCTGGATTTCCGTGTTCGGATAGGTATGGGAATCATCAGCGATCTTGGCGGATGGTCTTGTCTTTTTATGCTTCAACGCTTCGGGTTCCTGGGCCTCGCGAAAGACGATCATCATCATTCCCTTGGTCCCGCCCTGGTCCTCCAGCGGTTGAATCGTCACATCGATATTGTCCAGAGAGCCGTTGGTCCGTACTTTCAATTTCTTGAGTTCAACGACTTCCTGCGTGCGGACCGCTTTTTGAAAGCCGCGCGAGAGCTCATAGTGCAGCCCTTCCCGGGCCATAGCCAAAATATTCCAGTTGACCTTGCCCGTCGGGGGTTCCAGGTATCGTCCGGTCCGCCCGCTGATGAACAGGATATCGCCCTTCGGTCCCACCACCACGGCCGCCGGCGCATATTCGCGAAGCAGGATCTGTTCCGCGGTATCCTGAAGATTGAGGACGGGCGCAGGCGCCTTGTTTTCCGCATCGGCGTGCGGCACCATGGAAACGAAGGCGGAAGGAAACTCGATGGGTCTCACATCCACGGCCGGCTCCAGCCTCCTGTAAATCCGCGATTTGACATCCACCGCATCGAATAACTCGTGCGCGGAACCGATAGTTTCGGCGCTTCCCAGGAAGAGCATCCCGCCGGGGTTGAGGCTGTAATGGAAGAGCGGCAGGAGTTTCTTCTGCAGCTCCTGCGTGAGGTAAATAAGCAGGTTCCGGCAGACGAGGATATCGAGCTTCGTGAACGGCGGGTCCATGATGACATTCTGGGGCGCCAACACGACCATTTCGCGGATTTCCTTGCCGACGCGGAAGCCCCTCTCGTCCTGAATAAAGAAACGCTGCAGGCGCTTGGCCGAGACATCCGCGGTGATATTGGGCGGATAAATTCCCATCCGGGCCTTGTCGATGGCTTCTTTGTCCAGGTCCGTGGCAAATATCTGAAGAGAAAAATTGGCCTGCGGTTTCACGGCGGCCAGAGCTTCTTTGAAGATAATCGCGAGCGAATACGCTTCCTCTCCCGTCGAGCAGCCGACATCCCAGGCCCGCAGCTGGCGGCCCGCCGGATAAAGCGCGAAGAGCGCCGGAAAGACTTTATCGCGGATCTCTTCCCAGGTGGCCGGGTCGCGGAAAAAGCTCGTCACGCCGATGAGCAGCTCCCGGAAAAGGAGTTCAATTTCGCGCGGATTTTCCTGAAGATACCTGACGTAGAAGGCAATCTTGTCGATCTGGTGCAGGCTCATACGCCGCTCGATCCGGCGGTAGACCGTGCTTTTCTTGTAAAGCGAGAAATCATGGCTCGTATGCGCGCGCAACAATATGAAGATCTTGTCCAGCGCGCTCTGAGCTTTTTCCTCCATAACGACATCCGCCGGTGTGATAAGGGGCGCGTGGCGGATATACGCCATGATTTTGGCCGGCAGATCATCGGGCTTGGCGATCACATCGGCCAGTCCCGCGGAAATAGCGCTGCGGGGCATGCCGTCGAATTTGGCTGATTCCGGTGACTGGACAAAAACAACGCCGGCCTTTTCCTTGATCGTCCGCAAGCCCAGTGTCCCGTCCGATCCCATACCCGACAGAATGACGCCGATGCTCCGGTCCTGAAGATCATCGGCGAGCGACCGGAAAAAGAAGTCGATCGGAAGCCGTAACCCCCTTTGCGCAATCGGGGGAAGAAGATGCAGCGCCCGGCGCAGGATGCACATGTCTTTGTTGGGCGGAATCACGTAAACGGTGTCCGATTCGATCGCCATGCGGTCCCGGACTTGCACCACGCGCATGGAGGTCGCCCGCTGCAGGAGTTCGACCATGATTCCCTTATGCGTGGGATCAAGGTGCTGAACAATGACAAAAGCCATGCCGCTTTTTTCCGGCACATTGCGCAAAAACGCTTCAATGGCTTCGAGCCCTCCGGCCGACGCGCCGATGCCGATGATCGGGAAAAGACCGTCGGGTGCGATAGACGATTCTTCTTGCCATTCCACCACAGGCGCCGGAAGGGATGGTTTAGCTTCCTGAGCCGTCCTGGAGGCTTTCCCTGGTTTGGATGCCTTGGCGCTTTCGGACATCTTTACGAGTGTTTTTTTGCGGGTGGGTGATTTCTTCTTCATGGCCTCTCCAGAACGATGGTTTGAAATTTAGAAAACAAAGGGCTTCGACTGCCTTTAAGGGAAATGGAAAAAATCGTTCTCCTGCCGGCGACGCCGAACCATAAGCCCAAGCCAAACAACTTCTGCAGATCGCGTGAACGGTGTTGTAAATCGCCGATCGAGCCCAAAACCAGTGTGCGAAATAACCTTGCGAACTCTATGCCAAAGAAAGATATACCCCCGGTCCGGTCAAGTCAAGGCCTTGTTTCATTTTACCCCCGCTTTGTGGGGCGAGCGTTAATTCTCGCGAGCTTGATTGGCAACTACAGCGTTCATTTCACACGTCCACAGTTGCCGCGTGGGAGATGATGGCGAGCGCTTCCGCGGGGCGGGACGTGAGGCGATGAATGGTCCGGCCGAATCCCGCGGCCATCCAACATTTCAGACTACCCTGTCGAGAAATGAAATGAACGGGAAGTGACCCAGCCCCCGTTCTTCCCGGCTAAATCCTTTGACACAAACCGTGATCTTGCCTATACTCCGTACGAAAAAGTTTTGCTTCTGCCGGCACCCACGGCAGGGTCATGTTGCGGCGTTACGAGAGATTGGCCTTCACCGTCAGGAGGAGTTCTGTGGCAACGGCAGTCCTGATTCTTTTTTATCTTCTTTTCCCCGCGGCGGCCATTTATCTGGCCGCGCGATATTCATTCTTAAATAAGCTGGGCGCGGTCGTCATCTGCTACATCGCGGGCCTCATCGCCGGCAATGCGGGTCTCATCCCGGCCGGGCTTGCCGCTGTGCAGAATCCGCTCATGCTCGCCGTCATCTGTCTGGCGCTGCCGCTGATGTTCTTTTCCATCGATGTGCGCCGCTGGGGCCGGCTCGCCGGCAAATCGCTCTTATCCTTCGGCCTGGAAATCCTCTCCATCGTGTTGGTGGCGGTTGCGGGATTCTTCCTCTTCCGCACTAGCGTCGGCGCGGAAACCTGGAAGCTCGCGGGCATGTTCGTCGGCGTTTACACCGGCGGCACCGTCAATCTGGGCGCCGTCGCCACGGCGCTCAAAACCGACCAGACGCTTTACCTGGCCGCCCACACCGCCGACGTTCTCGTCTCCAGTATTTACCTGTTCTTTCTCATGACCGTCGGACAGCGCCTCTTCGGTCTCGTCCTGCCTCGCTTTGCGGCCGATCCGGAGGCGCCGGCACAAAAGGCGCAGGACTTCGATTCGTATGGCGGGATATGGGACAGAGCGATCCTCATCGGCCTCACCAAAGCCCTCGGCCTGGCCGTCCTGATCTTTGGCGCCGGCGGCCTCGCGTTTTTGTGTTTTTCAGAGGGCGTGGCCTTCGTCGTCGCGATTCTGGCCATTTCCTCGCTGGGCATCTTGTTTTCATTTGTTCCCGCCGTGCGCGGCATCCGGATGACCTATCCGCTCGGCAACTACTTCGTCCTCGTCTTTTGTCTGGTCGTGAGTTCCATGGCGGATTTCAACCGGCTGGTTGCCACAGCACCGGTCATGATCCTTTATGTGACGTTCACGATTTTTGCGGGCCTCATTCTGCATGCAGTGCTGGCGCGGTTTTTCAGGATCGACGCCGACACGGTCATCATTACCTCGGTTGCGGGGATTTGCTCGCCGCCGCTCGTGCCGATGGTTGCCGCGGCATTGAAAAACCGGGAGATTGTGATTTCAGGGGTAATCACGGGGATGATCGGCTGGGTCGTGGGAACATATCTGGGCATCGGCATTGCATACCTGCTGCGCGCGCTCTGCGCGCAGCCTTATTAAGAATTTTAAGGAGGACACTGATGAAGCTATATGAATTTACCCGATCCTACGAGCTCTTCGAAGAGGCTCAGCAGTACCTGCCCAACGGCATTTACGGACCCCGCACACCCGCCTTTCTCACCTTCGGCTCCTATCCGGCCTTCATCAAGCGCGGCGAAGGCTGCCGGATCTGGGATGTCGACGGGAACGAATTCATCGATTACATGTGCTCCTTCGGAACGAACCTGCTGGGGCTCAGGCATCCCAAGGTCGATGCGGCGGCCAAAAAGCAGTGGGAAAACGCCGACTGCTTCACGCTGCCTTCGGATTTGTGGCTGCCGCTCGCGAAAAAAATGGTGGAAACGATCGACGGTCTGGACTGGTGCGTGTTCGGAAAAAACGGATCGGACGTGACCTCCTACGCCATCACGCTGGCCCGGGTTTACACCGGGAAGATGGACATCCTGCTGGCGAAAGGCTCGTATCACGGATCGCACTTCTGGTGCCAGCCGCATGGACAGGGCGTTCCTGAAGAGTGGAAGACCCACGTGCACTATTTTGAGTACAACGACGCGGAAGACTTCCGGCGCGTCTGCGCTGAACACCGGGGAAGCGTCGCCGGCGTGGTGCTCACGCCGCACCGGCATGATGCCATGCGCGATCAGGAACTGCCGAATCCCGCCTTTGTGGAGGCTGTAAATACGCTGGCGAAGAAAGACGGCTTCATGATCATCATCGATGATGTCCGCTGCGGTTTCCGTCTGGATCTCGCGGGCAGTTCGAAGCATTACGGCTGGCAGGCCGATATTCAATGCTTCGGCAAAGCCATGGCCAACGGCTACGCCATTTCCGTCGCCGGAGCGCGCCGGGAGCTGATGGAAGCGGCCAAGACCATCTTCTTTACCGGCACCCACTTTTTCTCCGGCGTGCCCTTTGCCGCCGCGCTGGCCTGCATCGATGAAATCCGAGCGAGCTCCGCGATCGAGCATATCCGGGAAATGGGCACGCTGCTCGCGAAAGGACTCGCGGATGCGGCAAACGCCCAGGGCGTCCGCGTCAGCGTCACCGGTCCGCCGGCCATGCCGTACATGACGTTTGCCGATGATCCGCTCTTTGAAACGAACCGGTTTTTCTGCGGCGAGGCGGCGCGGCGCGGCATCTTCCTGCATCCGCACCACAACTGGTTTGTATGCGCCGCCATGCAGGAGGCGGACATTCAAAAGACGCTCGATGTCGCGTCCGAGTGCTTTAAGCTCACCCGGCAAAAGACCGGAGGCTGACGGGATGCGGTGTCATCTTGTCGACGGGCCGACCGGACAGGATGACCGCCCCGGCTTAACTGCCGAGGCTCACTCCGGCAAATTCTTAATGCCGGGCGGTGGATTTTGCCTGGTCAAAATTATCTTGCCGTATCCTTTTCCCTGTGCTTAACTTCCCGTCATGCTAAAATATTATCCAGTCCATCCTATCTTGCCCCCCGGGCGATTCCCGAGCATCGCCGCAGCCGTTGTGCGCTCTCTTGAGGAGCGGGGCAATCCTGTCGGCCTGCTGTTCTCCGGCACGCCGGGGAGGGTTCGTTGATTCGGCGTCATCGTTTATTATTTTTCGCTTTGTTTGTGGCGGCCGCCGGGGTTGTCTGTGCGGCTCTGCGCCTGGGTTATCTGTATGTCGAGGTCGGCAAGGGCATTGCCGAAGGCGACGGCGGATCTCCGACGATTTTTTACGGGCGTCCACTGGAAATCAGCAAGGGGCTTCACCTGGGGAACGCGCACGTCACCGAGCGCCTGAACCGGCTCGCCTACCGGCGCGTGGCCGGCAAGCCTTCCGCCCCCGGAACCTATGCGCACGATGAAAAGCATTTCCGTATTTTTCTCCGCCGCGGCAAAGCCGAAGGAGGTACGGACCTCAGCGGCCCGGTCGAAATCGGCCTTCAGGACGGACGGGTCTCGACGCTGACGTCGGACGCCGGGAAAGAGCTGGAGTCGATCAGGCTGGCTCCGGAGGAAATCGGCCGCATCATGAGCGTGAAGCTGGATGCCCGGCATCAGGTCCGACTTTCCGATATTTCTCCTTACCTCCAGGATGCGGTCATCGCCTCCGAAGACTCGCACTTCTATTCCCACTTCGGGCTGGACATCCTGGCCATCGGCCGCGCCTTCATTACCGACGTCAAAGAACAGCGGTTCGCGGAGGGCGGCTCCACGATTACGCAGCAGCTGGCCAAGAATTTCTTCCTCTCTCCCAGAAAGACCGTCGCCCGCAAACTGCGCGAAGCGGAGCTCGCGGTGGCCCTCGAGTTCAGATACTCCAAGAAACAAATTCTGGAGATGTATCTCAACAAGATTTATCTGGGGCAGACCGGCATGGACCGCATTTACGGCGTCGAAGACGCGGCAGGCATCTATTTCTCAAAACACGCCAGGGATTTATCTCTCGAAGAGGCGGCGCTCCTGGCGGGCATTATTCATGCGCCAAACCGCTACGCTCTGCTCAGAAACCCCGGCGCAGCCAGGGAGCGCCGCAACAAGGTCCTCGCCCGAATGGAGAAACTGGATATGATTCGCGAAGCCCAGTTCGTAAGCGCCTCCGCGGCGCCTGTGCAGATCAGATCCGGCCTGGCGCCTGTTCACCTGTCCTCGTATTTTATCGATTACATCCAGAGGATCACCAAGGAGGAAATGGGAACGGAAAGGCTCTATCATACGGGATACCGCTATTACACGACGCTTGATCCCGTGCAGCAGGGCATGGCGGAAGAGGCCGTCACGCGCGGGCTCGAAACCATCGGGAAAACAGCCCGCCGCGCCGCGGAACCCCTGCAGGCCGCGCTGGTCGCGATCGATCCGAAGACCGGGGCGGTGACCGCGATGGTCGGCGGACGAAACTACGGGCAGAGCCGGTTCAACCGGGCGGTGGATGCCAGACGACAGCCCGGCAGCGCTTTCAAGCCCTTCGTCCTTTTGGCCGCTCTTGCGCAGTCGCTGGCGGGCAGCGGAAACTGGACGCTCTCCACCCGGATTTCCGGCGAACCGATAGTTCTGCCGACGCCGGAGGGAATGTGGTCCCCGTCTAATTTTGAAGACAAACAATACGGCATGCTCACCATCCGGAAAACCATTGAAGACTCCGTCAACACGGCCACCACACGCCTGGCCAATGACATAGGCTTTCCGAATGTCCTGGACGCCGCGAGACAGGCGGGCATCAAGAGCCCGCTTCTGCCCGTCCCTTCGATGGCTCTGGGCAGCTTCGAAGTGACGCCGCTGGAATTGGCCTATGCCTACACCACCCTCGCCGCGGACGGATTCCGCTATGACCCCTTTTCGCTGTATTCGGTCACCATGGCGGACGGCGAGCCGATTATCGAAAGGCGGTTAAAACGCCGGCAGGCCCTGGACCCGCGCGTAACGTATCTGACGAGCTACGCTCTGGAAGGCGTCCTTACGCGCGGCACCGCGAAAGAGGCCAGGGCCTTGAATATCAATTTCCCCGTCTCGGGCAAAACCGGAACAACCAACGGGAACCGGGATTCATGGTTTGTCGCTTATACCCCGGATATCGTCTGCGCCGTGTGGGTGGGATATGACTCCGGAGCCGATACGGGCCTCACCGGCGCGGCCGGAGCGCTGCGCATCAACGCCCGGTTTCTGAGAGCGTTTTATTCCCAAGCCGGGCCTCGGCCCTTGAGCGCGCCCCCGGGAATCGAAACGGCGCTCGTCGATCCCGAATCCGGCTACCTGGCCACGGTTTTATGCCCGCACACCTTTCGGGAAGCTTACCTTGCCGGGACGGCCCCCAAGGAAACCTGTCCGGATCATCCGGTTAATCCGGTGATGGATGCGATCCGCGGCAAAATGCATGACGTCAAAGAATTCCTGCGCGGTCTGTTTAAGTAGCCGCTTATCTCCCCCCCGGACATCCTGACCCTCGAAGCTGAATGTTTCGGGGCAATCGGCAGGGAATCATTTCATCCTCGTTTCTTCAGGGCCTCGGCGAAAGGATTATTAAACGGTTGGGGCGCTTCCCGGCCCGGATTTTTTCCCGGGCGCGCCGGTCGTGCGGACTCGATCTTTCGTCCCGCGGCCGGTGGTTTCTCTTCCTTTTCTTCCGGCTTGTTTTTTTCACCCGGCGTTTTTTTCATGGAGAGGGAAATCCGCTTGCGCGGGACATCCACCGCCAGAGCGGTCACTTCGACTTTCTGGCCGACCTTGACGACATCCGCGGGCGTTTTCACAAAACGGTCGGCCATTTCGCTTAAATGCACGAGGCCGTCCTGATGAACGCCGATATCGACGAAAGCGCCGAACGCCGTGATGTTGGTGACGATGCCCGCGAGTTTCATTCCGGGAACCAAATCCGTGATCTTATCGATGCCCTCGGCAAAAACAACATTTTCAAACCGGCGCCGCGGGTCCCGGCCCGGCTTAGCCAGCTCCGCCATGATGTCCTGCAGCGTTGGCAAACCGATCGTTTCGGTGACGTAGTCCGTAAGAACAATCTTCCGTCTCCGGGCTTCATCCGCCATCAGATCCGGCACCGTACAGCCCTGGTCCGCCGCCATCTTTTCGACAAGCGCGTAGCGCTCCGGATGGACGGCGCTCGCATCCAGCGGATTGACGCTGCCGCGGATGCGCAGAAATCCGGCGGCCTGTTCGAAGGCCTTGGCGCCGAGGCGCTGCACTTTTTTGAGGGCTTCGCGCGTCGCAAACGGACCGTTTTCATCGCGATGCCGGACGATGTTCTGGGCCAGCGCCGGCCCCAGGCCCGATACGTAGGAAAGCAACTGAACACTCGCCGTATTGACTTCGACGCCGACGGCATTCACCGAGCTCACCACGACATCGTCCAGGCACTGCTGCAGCAGGCCCTGATCCACATCGTGCTGATACTGCCCCACGCCGATGGCTTTGGGTTCGATTTTGACAAGCTCCGCCAGCGGATCCATCAGGCGGCGGCCAATCGAAACCGCGCCGCGCACCGTGATATCGTGATCGGGAAATTCGCTCCGCGCCGCCTCGGAGGCCGAATAGATGGACGCGCCGCTTTCATTGACCATGACCACGACGACTTCTTTGGGAAGTGCAAGGCTTCGGAGAAACGCTTCCGTCTCCCGCCCCGCAGTGCCGTTGCCGACGGCTATGGCTTCGATTTGAAATTTTTCGCACAGCGTTTTGACGGTGCGGCCCGCGTCTTCGCTTCCCTTGCCGGAGGTGAGCGGAAAGATCGTTTCATAATGCATAAGCTTTCCCTGGGCGTCCAGACAGACCGTCTTGCAGCCGGTGCGAAAGCCCGGATCAATGGCCAGCACGGCTTTCTGCCCCAGCGGCGGCGCCAAAAGCAGCTGCCGCAGGTTATCGGCGAAAACCCGGATCGCGGTCTCGTCCGCGCGCTTCTTGGACTCCATCCGCGTTTCCGTTTCCATCGAAAGCGACAACAGGCGTTTGTAACTGTCCTGAACCGCCAGCTTTACCTGGGCCGCCGCGTCATTGGCGCCGTGAACGAAGAGATCCTCCAGGATCCGTTTTGCTTCTTCTTCGGGAGGCGTCATCGAAACCGTCAGAAATTCTTCGCGCTCGCCCCGCCGCATGGCCAGGACGCGGTGCGAGGGCGCCCTGGCCACCGGTTCTTCCCAGTCATAATAGTCCTTGTATTTAATGCCGGCTTCCAGCTTGTCCGGCAAGACCCTGGACCGGATCACGCCCTTGTTCCAGAACAGATCGCGCATTTTCGCCCGCGCCCCCGCATCTTCGTTCACCCATTCAGCGATGATATCGCGCGCTCCCGCCAGGGCCTCGTCCGCCGTGGCCGCGCCTTTTTCTTCACTGATGAACGAGGCGGCCCACAGGGCCACATCGCCGTCCTCCCCGGCAAAAATCTTCGCCGCCAGTTCTTCGAGCCCTTTTTCCCGGGCGATTGTCGCCCGCGTGCGGCGCTTGGGGCGAAACGGGAGATAAATATCTTCCAGAACAGACAACGATTCCGCAGCGGCAACTTTCGCTTCCAGTTCCGGCGTCAGCAAATTCCGCTCGGTGAGTGATTTTAAAACGGCTGTGCGGCGGGTTTCCAGTTCCTCGAGCTGGGCCAGCCGGTCGCGGATGGCCGTCACGGCCACTTCATCGAGCGATCCGGTTACTTCTTTGCGATACCGGGCGATAAAAGGAACGGTCGCCCCTTCGGCCAGCATGGCTGCCGCAGCCGCTACCTGCCCGGCATCAATATTCAGTTCACCAGCAATGGTTTCATAGCGAGATGAATTCATAGCAATCCTCTTTCGCTTCCCGCTTTGCGGGACGAGCGTTAATTCTCCGCGGCCCGCCGCGGAATCATGACATCCGTTTCGCGCCCCGCCGGCTTGCCGCGGCGGAGCTGATTGGAGGGCGAGGCTTACCACAGTCGGACCGGGGATGCAATCGGCCGTTCAAGTTTCAGTTTGCGGCACCCGATATTTACTGTGATTAGGGCTTGCTCCCCAGCGATAAGTCATGTAGAGTTGACATGCGAACAGGTGCCGGACCATGACAGCGAAATCTAAAAAAGATCGCCTTGAATCCATTCTCCACGCCCTCAAGAAAGCCGCGGCCGGCGACTATTCTCAAAGACTTGATTCCGCCTCCCAAGACGACGACCTGGGACGGATCGCCGACGCCGTCAACAAACTCCTCAAAAAAACCGAAAAAAGGCTCCGGGCCTCTCCGCCGCCGACAGCCGGTCCGACCGATGAAGCCCGGCGTTATCGTCATATCCTCGACACCATTGAAGAATCATATTTTGAAGTCGACCTGGGCGGCAATCTGAAATTTTTCAACGACGCCATGGTCCGGGAATTGGGCTATAGCCACGATGAACTCAGCGGAATCAACTACCGTAATCTCGTTGATGAAGACAGCTCCCGGAAAGTTTACGAAGCTTTTCACCGGGTGTTTCTCACGGGCATATCCATCAAGGGATTCGACTGGCAGATTCTGAAAAAAAACAAGGATAAACTCAGCGTTGAAGCTTCGGTTGCCCTGATGTGCGATGAGTCTGGCAACCCCATCGGCTTCCGCGGCGTCGTCCGGGATGTTTCGCTGCGCGTGCGCATCCAGAACGATCTCGCGGAAAACGAGGAGAGATACCGGACGATTCTCGATATTGTGGAAGAGGGATATCTTGAAAGCAGTCTCGCCGGTCGAATCACCTTTGTCAGCGATGCAGCCTGCCGCCTCATGGGATATACCGGCGAGCAACTGATCGGCATGCACTATAAAAGATATCTTACTCCCGCCGTCGCCCGCAAAATGGAGGATCTTTTTCAACGGGTCTATCGCACGGGCGAGCCGGAGCGGCTTTTTGATTACGATCTGGTGCGCAAGGACGGATCCGTCATCACTTACGAAATCAGCACAGCGCTCAAACACGATGCGTCCGGGAAGCCTTCCGGATTCCGCATCCTGACTCGGGATGTTTCCTGGCGCAAAAGAGCGGAACACGAAAAGCGGGTCAGTGAAGAAAAGTACCGGACCATCCTCGAGATCATGGGGGAAGGGTATTTCGAAACGGATATCCACGGCATCACGACATTTGTCAATGACGCCGGCTGCGCTCTGGTCGGTTATGAACGCGAGGATCTGATCGGAACGTTCTACGACCATTACACCACCGAAGAATCCCTCGCAACGATCAAAGACGTTTATCGCAAAATTTTCAGGAATGAACTGGCCACCGCAACGCTGGATTATGAAGTCATCACCAAAAACGGATCGATCCGGTTCCATCAGCAAAACGTCGCACTCATGCGCGATGAAACGGGCCGGCCCAGCGGATTTCGCGTCCTCGTCAGAGACGTCACGGAGCGCAGAAGGGCCGAAGAGTCGTTGCGCAGAAGCGAAGAAAAATACCGGCATATTCTCGAAAACATGGAGGAAACCTATCTGGAAACGGACCTCCGGGGCAATTTTCTTTTCTTCAACGACTCCCTATGCCACACCCTCGGCTACTCCCGCGAAGAACTGCAAAAAGCAAACTACAAGCTCATCGTCCCCTCCGATACGGTCCAGAGTACTTTTGAGGCGTTCAACCAAATCTACCGCACCGGCCTCAAGAAAACCTTGTTTGAACATGCAATCATGACCAAACAAGGACAGATCATTTACACTGAAGTATCCATATCGCTCATGCGCTCGCCGCAGGGCGATCCGATCGGCTTCAGTGCGATCGGCCGGGATGTAACGCGAAGACTGCAAAACGAACGGATCATTCAAGACCGGGAAAAGCGCCTCCGGATGATCACCGACAATATCAGCGACATCATCTGGACGATGGACTTCAATCTCCGCTGGACGTATTTGAGTCCGTCCTGCCTCAGGATCCTCGGTTTCTCTCCGGAAGAAGTCCTCGGCATTCCGCTCCAGGCCATGCTGCCTCCCGAGACCTACACGCTGGTCGAAGAGAGACTGGCCCGGGAGCTGGCCCGCGAGGCGGCGGAAATCCCGGCGGACGGCCCGAGAACGGCCACCTTCGAAGTTCCGCTCCTGCACAGGAATGGAACTGAGGTCTGGGTGGAGGTCAGTGCAAATTTTAACCGGGATGAAAACGGGAAGCCCGTCGAAATCGTCGGCGTCACCCGCGTCATCACGGAAAGGAAGAAAGCCCAGAAAGCCCTGGAAGAGAGCGAAGCCATCTATCGCAAAACGCTCGAAAGCACCAGCGACGGCGTCACCATCGTCCAGGACGGCCGTTACGTTTATTACAATGAGCAATTTCTGCGAACCCTGGGCATCCCGAAGGCGTCCCGTGTCGGAGGCGAGCCACTGGGCTCACTCGTTCATCCCGATGATGTGCAAATCATCAAAGAGGCTTATACCAAAAACATGCGGGGCGAGCCGACTCCCAATAACTTCGATATCCGCGTCATCCGGCCCGATGGGAAATTGCTCCATCTTTTGGTGACGTCCGTCGATACAGTTTACAAGGGTAAACCCGCCGTGCTCAGTTTCATGCAGGACATCACCGAGAGAAAAGACGCGGAAAATGCTCTTCTGGAGAGCGAAAAGCGCTATCGAACGATGACGGAAAACGTGAACGACATCGTCTGGGTCGTCGATTTCGATTTGCGGATCACTTACGTCAGCCCGTCGAACCTGCGGCTGACGGGCTTTGCCCCGGAAGAAGTCCGGAACAAGCCCCTCGAAGGCTTTATCACGCCCGATTCCCTGGCGCTGGCCTCGCGCATCCTGGCCGAAGAACTCGCCGAGGAGGCGAGCGGAAGACCGGTTGATCCGAAACGCTCCCGGATGCTGCAAATTGAAATGTACTCCAAATCCAGCGAAAATATCTGGATGGAAGTGAATGCCACGCTCAACCGTGACCCGAACGGAAAAGCCACGGAAATTCTTGCGGTCGGCAGAGATATCACCCAGCGCCGGAATATGGAGAAGGCCCTTGCCGAAAGTGAACAACGTTACCGGACGATCGTGGAAAATATGCGGGACAGCATCTCCATCCTCGATCTGAATTTACACTACATCTACCAGAGTCCGTCGGAAGTCAGGGTCACCGGCCACACACCGGAAGAAATTATGGCCATCCCGATCCGGGATCAATTGACGCCGGAATCCTACGCGCGGGCGGAAGGTGTTCTGGCTGAGGAACTTAGGCGCGAATTCAGCGGAGCGCCTGTTGATCCGCACCGCATGATTACGCTTGAGCTTGAAGCCTATCATAAGAAGGGCGGCACCATCTGGCAGGAAGTGAATGCCATTTTTGAGCGCGACAAAAGCGGAAAACCGATCGGCATCATTCTGACCGCCAGAGATATCACCGCGCGCAGAAGCGCGGAAATAGCGCTGGCGGAGAGCGAGAGGCTTTACCGGATGATTGTCGAAAATATGCAGGATGTCATCTGGATCCTGGATTTGAACCTGCAGTACAAATATCGCAGCCCCTCCGCCTCAAAAGCCAGCGGCTATACGATCGAAGAGATCATATCCACGCCTCCCGAGAAGCAAATGACTCCGGAGTCCTTTGCTCGGGCCAGGAGCATTCTTCTGGAAGAACTGGAGCGCGAGCAAAGCGGCCTGCCTTTCGACCCCCGTCGTTCCAGAACGGTCGAAATTGAAGTCTACAAGAAAGAAGGGGGAACCGTCTGGCTCGAAGCAACGGCCAGTTTTAACCGCGACCGGGAAGGCAAGCCCACTGAAATTCAGATCGCCGCGAGGGATATCTCGGCGCGCAAGAAGGTTGAAGCTGCGCTCAAAGACAGTGAAAAACGCTACCGGATGATCATTGAAAACATGAAGGAGGTCGTCTGGACGACGGACCTGAATCTGCAATTCACTTACATGAGCCCGTCGTGCTTCCCGCTCACCGGCTACACGCCGGACGAACTGATAGCCCTTCCGATCAATAAGCTGCTGATGCCGGAATCGCTCACCCTGGCGACAAACGCGGTCATGGAAGAATTGGCGCTGGAAGACAGTACAGAGGTTGCGGATCCGAACCGGTCCCGGACTCTGGAGCAGGAAATCCTCTGCAAAAACGGTGACACGGTCTGGATCGAAGTCACCGCCACGTTTATGCGCAATGCTCAAGGCAAAGCAACCCGCATACTGATGGCCGGCCGGGACCTGACAGCGAGCAAGAAAGCGCGGGCGGACAAAGACAGACTGGAAGCACAGCTCATGCAGGCCCAGAAGATGGAAATCGTCGGCCGCCTGGCCGGCGGCGTGGCCCATGATTTCAACAACATGTTGAGCGTCATCCTGGGCTACGTGGACCTGGCCAAGCTGCGCCTGGGCAAACAACATCCCATTTTGAAAGATATTGCGGAAATTGAAAAAGCGGCTATCCGTTCCCGGGACATCACCACCCAGCTTTTGGCTTTTTCCCGCAAGCAGGTCATTGAACCTAAAATCGTTGATTTGAACGATCTGGTCGCGCATACGCAAAAAGCACTGATCCGCCTGATCGGCGAGGACATCGGCCTGCACGTGATCATGGGAGAGAACCTCTGGCCGATTAAGTTCGACCCGTCGCAAGTTGAGCAGATTCTCATCAATCTTGCCGTCAATGCCCGCGACGCCATGCCCGGCGGAGGTCAGTTGACCATTGAAACCGTCAATATCGCCCTGGACGAGTCCTTCCGCGCAAAAAACATCGATTGCGTCCCCGGTCAATATGTCCGCCTGTCCTTCAGCGACAACGGCGTGGGTATGGATAAAGAAACGCTGCAGCATATCTTCGAGCCTTTCTTCACAACCAAGGATGTGGGCAAGGGCACGGGGCTGGGGCTGGCGACGGTTTACGGCATTGTCAAACAAAACGACGGTTTCGTCAATGTATACAGCGAACCGGATCACGGAACAACATTCAGCATCTTTCTGCCGCGGGCCGAAGGTGAATGCGCCCTACCGGCTGAACCCGAGCCGGAAGAGAAAATCGCCGGCAGCGGGAATATTCTGCTGGTCGAAGACGACGCCATGGTCCTTCAGATCACGAAAGGGATTCTGGAATCCCTCGGTTATCGGGTAACCTCCATCGAAAAGCCGATGGAGGCCGTCGAATATTGCCGGGATCCGGATGTCTGTGTCGATCTGGTGATTTCCGACGTCGTGATGCCGGGCATCAGCGGAAAAGAATTAAGAAACAAAATAATGGAAATACGGCCCGACATCAACATGATCTTCATGTCCGGCTATACGGCGGATGTCATCGCCCACCACGGCGTGCTGGAGGAAGGCGTTCAGTTCATCCAGAAACCCTTCACCATCAAGTCTCTGGCCGCCAAGGTGACGGAGGCGCTGGCGGGAAAAAAGAATATCTGAATCGGCCGGGGTCCGGTGCTCCTAAGCGAGTGCCGCCTGGAGTATGCATTCAGTCTGTGACGGGCAAGCTGTTTGATCAACGCCCTGATAGGATGGATGCACAGACTGTGAAATGAAAACCGAGCAGAACGCCTGGAGCAGGAAAAGCAAATTTTGAAAGACTCATCGACGGCGAGAGCGGAGCGGCCGTCTTGAGCCATGAAGGATTGAGATGACGATCACGACCCTTACAGAGGCTTAGACATGCCGTCCACGAAAATGCACAGTCTGCTCAGACGTCAGCTGAAACGATTTTTCGGGGATGCATTTGAAGTCCCCGAAGAATGGACCGGTTTTATCGATGCGGTCAACAGCGCCTACCGGGAATCGGATACCGACCGGAACATGCTGGAGAGATCGCTCGAACTGAGCTCTCAGGAACTTTTACAGGCCGGCGTCGGGATGCGGGCGATCTTCGAGGCCATCCCGGATATTTTCTTCCGGATCGACGGTTCCGGATTGATCCTCGACTGCAAAACCGGAAGCACATCCGATCTCATTGATGACCGTTTTGGTGTGCTCGGACGGTTTATTTACGATATTCCGCCGGGCCCGGCCGCCTATGCGTTTTATCCGGCCCTGGAAGATATGAGGCGACGAGGCGCCCCCGTAAGTTTTGAGTATTCCCTCTTCCGCCGCGGCGCGGAGAGATTCTGCGAAGCAAGATTGATCCCCCTGCCGGCAGATGAGGCCATCATCATTATTCGCGACATCACGGATCGCAAGACCGCGGAAAGCGCTCTGCGCGAAAGCGAAAAGACATACAGACTCCTGACCGAAAAAATGTCCGATGTCGTCTGGATCGTCGACATGAATCTGCAAACCGTTTACGTTACGCCCTCCGTCCAGGCCGTGCTGGGGTATACGCAGGAGGAGCGCAGGCGCATGCCGATCGAAGAGCAGTTTACGCCGGAATCGCTCGCCTTCGGGCTTAGCGCCTTCGCCTCGGAGCTGGCCCGCGAAAAAGAAGGAAATGCCGACCCCGACAGAAAAGTGCCGCTGCTCCTGGAATACTGCCATAAGGACGGCACAACGCGCTGGATGGACACCATCATCGGCGGCGTACGCAACAACCAGGGTGTCCTGACCGGCCTTCACGGCGTGTCCCGGGATATCACCATGAGGAAGCTGGCGGAAGATTCCCTGCAGCAAAGCGAACAAAAATATCGCGAGCTGGCGTCGTATCACAAGCGGCTCAATGATATCTCCATTGTTTTCGCCGAAGCCGCCAGCACCCAAGCCCTGCTGGGCAAAATCGCCGAATCGCTGCGCCTGCTCACCGGCGCCCTGGCCGCCACCTTTTCGATTTATCAGCGCGAGACGCGCTCGCTGAAACTCGCTTCCCTGTCGATCGATCCGGCGGCGGATGAAAAAGTGGGCGTCTTTTTTGGACCCGAATTGTATGAAATGCGCATGCCGGTCAGCGATGAGGATATGGAGGATATGCTCCAAGAGGGCCTGCGAAGACCCAAAGATCTGTATGAACTCTCCTTCGGGGCGGTACCGCGCGAGCTCTCGGACATCGTCATGCAGACGGGCGGGTGCCGCCAGATCATCGCCCTGGCGGTCAGTTACGCCGGTGAGGTCATCGGCGCGTGCGCGGCCTATCTTTCAGGCGATCAGCCGGTCGTGCCCGACGACGCCCTCAAAACATTTGCCTATTTGACCGGCATGGCGCTCAATCGCAAACTCGCGGAGGAGACCATCAGAAAGAGTGAAGAGCGATACCGAACCATTTTTGAAAGTACGGCGACGGCGAATATCATCATCGATGAAAAAACCGTCATCCTCATGGCCAACAACAACTTCGCCCAACTGAGCGGTTATTCGAAGCAGGAGTTGGAAGGGAAGATGAGCTGGACGGCTTTCATTCATCCGGATGACCTGGAAAAATTGAACGCCTACCAGGCACTGCGCCGGACCGACGCGGGGTCGGCGCCGGCCACGTATGAATTCCGTTTTATCAACCGCGAGGGTGAAACCCGGGATATCATTATCAACGTCGCCATCCTTCCCGAAACGAAGGAAAGCGTCGCCTCTTTGGTCGATCTGACGGAGAGAAAGCAGCTGGAAAAGCAGCTGGTCCAGGCGCAGAAAATGGAATCGGTCGGCCGCCTCGCCGGCGGCGTGGCCCACGATTTCAACAATATGCTCGGCGTGATCATCGGCAATGCCGAAATGGCCATCAAAAAAACCAATCACGGGGAACCGCTTTATCAGTCTCTGCACGACATCCTGAATGCGGGAATGCGGTCCGCGGACCTGACGCGCCAATTGCTCGCCTTTGCCCGGAAACAAACCGTCAGCCCCAGGGTGATGGACCTGAATGACACGGTGACGGGCATGCTCAAAATGCTCCAGAGGCTGATCGGCGAAAATATCACGCTGGGCTGGCATCCGGGCCGCAACTTGTGGAAGATCAAAATTGATCCTTCGCAGATTGATCAACTGCTCGCCAACCTGGCGGTCAATGCCCGCGACGCGATCGACAAAACCGGCCAGATCAGGATCGAAACAGGCAACGTGACCTGCGATGAGGCTTACTGCGCGGACCGTCCGGAATGGGTTCCCGGCGATTTTGTCATCCTTGCCGTAAGCGACAGCGGCTGCGGGATCGCGAGAGATGCGCTCACCAATATCTTTGAACCCTTCTTTACGACCAAGAAAGAAGGCCAGGGCACGGGACTGGGACTGGCCACCGTCTACGGCATCGTCAAACAGAATAACGGCTTTATCAATGTCTACAGCGAGCCCGGACAGGGTACGACGTTCCGGATCTACCTGCCCCGGTATCAAAGCGATGTCCCGGAAGCCGCCGGCGATATGCAGGAGGCGGAGATCCCTCGGGGGACGGAAACCATATTGATCGTGGAAGATGAAGCAACGGTTCTGAAGCTCACGAAGGCCATGCTGGAAGCACTGGGCTATCGTGTGCTCGCGGCCGGAGACCGGAATCAGGCCCTCGATCTGGCCCGGGAAAACAGCGAAAAGATCCATTTACTGCTCACCGATGTGGTGATGCCGGATATGAACGGAAAGGAACTGTCGGAACGGATCACGGCCGTGACGCCGGGTCTGAAACACCTGTATATGTCCGGCTATACAGCCGATGTCATCGCGCGCCAGGGCGTGCTGGACGACGGCGTCAAATTGATCGCCAAACCTTTTTCACTTAAGGACCTGGCGCTGAAAGTCCGGGAAGCGCTGGACGAATAGCCGGTTGAATGCGGAGGACCGGAGAAAATTTGCTTGACAACGCGGACCTGTTCATATGATCAGCAGAGCGGGATCCATAAAATAAAAACCGGCACAGGAGGAACGATGAGCGAACTGGTAACCATCTCCATCGAAGATCATGTAGCGGACGTCCGCTTCAACAGGCCCGATAAATACAACGCGTTGAGCTTTGATATGATTGAGGCCATGGCCAATGCCATCAACCGGCTGGCTACGGAACCCGGCGTGCGCGCCGTGGTCATCTCGGGCGAGGGCAAGAGTTTCTGCGCCGGGCTCGATGTGGAGAATTTCGCCGCCCTGTTATCCGGGACAAACGCCTTTCCCAATCTCACCGATCGTTACCGGGATCGGATAACCAACATTTATCAGCATATCGGATACGGATGGAAAGAGCTTCCCGTGCCCGTGATCGCGGCCATTCACGGCGTTGCACTGGGCGGCGGTTTTCAGATTGCCATGGGAGCGGACATCCGGTTTAGCACACCGGAGGCCAAATTCTCGCTTATGGAAATGCGCTGGGGGTTGATTCCGGATATGAGTGTGACGCAGACCATCCGGGATATCGTGTCGATTGACGTGGCCAAGGAACTGATCTTCACGGGCAAGATCATCAAGGGCGAAGAAGCGGCTCGATTAAATCTGGTGACCCATGTCTGTGAAAAACCCTACGAAGAAGCCATGACCCTGGCGCGGGACATCGCCTCCAAAAATCCCGATGCGGTGCGCGCGGCCAAGAAACTCATCAATGAGGTCTGGCACGGGGATTCCAAAAGAGGACTCCTCCTGGAGTCCGAACTGATGATGACGCTCATGGGGAGCCCCAACCAACTGGAGGCGGTCAACGCCAGCTTTACGAAAAGTCCGCCCAAGTTCAAGGACCCATCCTGACCAAGCCATCGGCCATCGCCCGGAAGGCAGGCCAGGGACGAATGATTGGCGATCTTCTTCGCGCCCCCTTGTGCAGCGGACTGCCCGGGGCAGCTAGCGGATTCGCTCTTCCATTTCCGGTCCGGAGGCGTCGCCGCGCTGATTAAAGCCGCGCTGCTCCCAGTAGCCCCGGAAGCCGGCTTTATCGGAAAATTCGATTCGTTCTATCCAGCGCGCCCACTTGTAACCCCATTTGTCTTCGGCCACCAGAATAAGCGGGAATCCGAGCTTTGCCGGCAGAACAATGCCGTTGGCCGAATCGGCAAGCAGCATGTCTTTACCCGCTATGGTCTTATAATCCAGAGACGTTGTATAACCGTCCGCACTGTGAAAGATAACGGTATTCACTTTTGAATCCACGCGGGCCCGTTTGATGAACTCGCCGATCGGAATGCCTTCCCACAGCACGGTGACTTTCCATCCTTCCACGCAATGGATGATGACCAGCTTTTTCCGGTGCGGCATGTTTTTGAGCTCCTGGTACGTAAACGACTGCGCTTTTCCGACAAGCCCGTCAACTTTCAGCCGATAGGACTGCCTATCGACTTTTCGAACCCCGCCGATGGAGTTTTCATAAAAATCATTGACCGAGCCCAGCGCGACGCCTTCATAGTTTGTCCATTCCCCGGGCTCGCGATTCGCCGCCAATGAATCCGCCGTGCCGGGCGGGAACACTAAAATAAGGGCCACGGCCAGGATGCCAAGGGAAAAGTTCCGCATCGCAGGATCTCCTTTTTCAAAGCGTTAGTTATTCCAAACACGGTCCTCACGGCCCCGGCATGCGTGAACCCCGGCAGCTTCTCATTGGATTTTTGAACACCCCCGGCGATCGCCCGCGCACCGGCGAAGGCATGGGTAAAGCCCTTTTTCTTAATTCCTGAAAGTATAGGCAGTATGCCCGTCGCAGTCAAATGAAATCACGACGGGGCCGTCCGAGCGCCGTATCGTTCGTTTCCGGATTCCCCGGGCAGGTAGCTTGGAATGGATATTGATAGCTATGCCCTACCAATCTACTGACAGTAAACCCGTATTGAATTCATTTTCATCAGCCACTAAAAATAGACGCAAACACGCCCCGAACGGGTTTTGGACAATACCCCGACTGGCCGGTGGAGACAGACATATGAACAAGATATTTTTAACGGGAGTCGCTGTTTTCTTTTTTATTTTGTGCGGCCTGACCGCTGAGATCGCAGCCCAGGACAAACCCGCAACGGGGGAAGAGTTGTTTAAAACACATTGCCAGGTCTGCCATCCGGACGGCGGGAACATCATCAACAAAGAAAAGCCCCTCAACCGGAAGGCGCTTTTCGCCAACGGCATCAGGACGCCGCGCGATATCGTCAAACAAATGCGCGATCCCGGAGCCGGGATGACAAAATTCGCCGAAAAAGAAATGTCCGACCGGGATGCCGAGGCCGTCGCCAAATATATCCTGAAAACATTCAAGTAGGCCGGCAGCGTTAACCTGAAGTGCGGACCGGCCATGTGCCGTCGCGAAGCTGCTAAATGCATTTTTTGAGCAACATCCGATCGACCGGCTCCTGGCCGAAAATTCTGCGAGGGATCCATGGAAGACCTGAAATCGGCAGTTACGACTACTGAAAGCTCACGCCGGCAGTTCCTGATCCGGGGCACCGGAATCCTTTCCATCGTGTGCGGTGTGATCGTGGGGATCCCGCTTGTCGGATCATTCATTGGTCCGAAAAAGAGCAGTGCCGACCATTGGATCAAAGTCGCCGATCTCAGGGACCTGCCCGCCGGACAGCCCATCGGTCTTAAGGCTGCCGACGTTGAGAGGGATGCCTACCTGCAGGATTCCGTTGTCCGCCGCATTTGGGTCGTCAAGCACAACGATGATACCGTAACGGCCTTTTCTCCGACCTGTCCCCACCTCGGCTGCCAGGTTGACTGGAATGCCGCAAGCGGCCGTTTTGAATGCCCCTGCCACGGCAGTGTATACGCGCCGGATGGAAAGGTCCTGGGCGGTCCGGCGCCGCGCCCGCTGGACACGCTCGCCACGCGCATTCGGCAAGGCGGCCTTTCGGTCAACTGGCAGCGCTTCCGGAGCGGCATCGCCCGGAAGATTCCGGTCTAGGAGGCCCGATGTTCTCCCGTTTTCTGAGTTGGATCAATGAACGATGGCCGCTCACACCCGTGGTCCGTGTGGCGCTGGAAGAGGAAATGGCCGGAGGCAGCAGTTTTGCCTATGTGTTCGGCAGCGCCGCCCTGATCCTGTTTTTTCTGCAGATCCTCACGGGGATCTGGCAGCTTTTTTATTATGTCCCGACCATCGCCCAGGGCTATAACAGTCTGAATTACCTCCGCACGGAAGTTCCCTTCGGCTGGCTGATCCATGGGCTCCACTACTGGGGTGCCGTCGCGATGGTCGTCTGCGTCCTCGTTCATATGTCGCAGGTGTTTATCTGGGGAGCTTACAAGCGGCCGCATGAGCTGCAATGGGTCACCGGCGTCTTCCTGTTTCTTCTGACCATGATCATGAGCCTGACCGGCGGCGCGCTGCCCTGGGACAAGCGCAGTTACTGGCTGCTGGAAGTCGCCGCCAGCGCGGCGGGCAGCACGCCCCTGGTGGGCGACTGGATCAAGCACATCATGCTCGCGGGCGGAACGATCAGCCAACTGTCCCTGTCCCGGTTTTTCGTCCTGCACGCTGCGCTTCTCTCGGGCGCACTGCTTTCCTTCATCGTCATTCACCTGGTGGCTCTGAGGAAAACCGGAAATGCCGGCCCCTGGGATAACAAGAAGCGGGCCATGACGGGGCCCTTCTGGCCCGATCAGGTTTTCAAAGACGGTCTTGCGGCCAGTTTGATCATTTTCTTTCTGATCGCTCTTTCCGTTATTTTCCCGCCGCCATACGCCGGAATGGCGGACCCGCTGGACGCGTCTTATATTCCCAAGCCGGAATGGAATTTTCTTTTCTTCTACGAGGCGGTAAAGTATTTTCCCGGAAAACTGGAAATTATTGCCACTGCAGGGATCCCGCTTTTCGGTTTGCTCGTTTTGCTGCTCATCCCTTTTGTGGACGGAAGTTCGGAGCGTCGTCCTTTCAAACGTCCCGGAGCCCTGTCTCTCTGGGCCTTTACCGTCTTGGTCTTTACCGCCCTCACGGTCGCGGGCGCGGTAAGCAAACCGGAGGGGCTCGGAGCAGAAGCGGGAAAACCTCCCGCCCACCCTCCGCCCGCGGCAGCC
>SBEK01000422.1:809-1137 GCA_009668925.1 Deltaproteobacteria bacterium | reverse complement strand
TCCGTGATCCTTACGTTCTGACCTGCGGGCAGTGTGCGCTGGTCTGCGGACCGGACTTTGCGGAAACGAAGAAGCGCTACGACTTGCTGACGGGCAGCGGCTTTGTGGTCCCCGGTCCGGACGGACGGATGGTGCGCGTGGAGACGTTCGACGATTATGTCCGGATGAAGAAAAAATATCCCGTGGAGGTTGACCGCGCGCAGATGGCGAAAGACGCCGCCGCTTCCGGCTCGGTCTGGTTCACGAACTATTTCGGACTGGAACTGAAAGGCGAAATCCGGAATGCCTTCTACCAGGCCAGAAACAGGAGAGCCTGCACCGCGGCGGG
>SBEK01000422.1:0-799 GCA_009668925.1 Deltaproteobacteria bacterium | reverse complement strand
CCGTGATCCGGCGGGGGAAGAACAAAAAAACGTAGGTAGCGGCCTTCATTTCACCTTATCTTTTGCCCGACGTCGGCGTTTCCGCCTTCGGCGTCGTTTCACCGGCGTTTCATCGGCCGGCGTTTCCGTAATAATGGAAGAAGGCTCTCCGGAAACAAACGCATCCCACCATGCCCAGGCGGGCTGATTTTCCGCTCTCCACTCCCCTTCGAGATGCAGGTACGCCAGGGCGTCTGCAAATTCAGGCCTCCTGACGATGACGGATGGACGCCGCGGCGGCACTCTGTGCAGCACGTGCTGCAGGGCCAGGATGTTGCGCATCGGGTTTAAGACCTTTCCGGGAATGGTCACGGTCCTTGCGCACTCTTTCATCAGATCTGCGAACGCGGCATCCCATGCCAACCGGCCGGGGAGGCCGTCCCGGCTGCCGGCCAGTGCCGTTTCCGCGAGGAGAGGACCGAAGAATGCGGCAAAAAAGAGCGCCGGCGATGACGATATTCCCGTCCGGCATCGGCCATCGAGGTATTCCAGATTTGCGTTTATGAGGTTCAGACGCAGAGGGTCTTCGTCAAGCCACGTGCTGAGCCGGGGAAAGAGGGCGGCCAGGAGTCCGCTTGTGTGCATGAGACCGAACGCCCGCCCCGCAGCGCCTTTCATGAAGAGTTTCAGCATCTCTTCATAGAGCCTGGCCGGTGACGCGCGGGAAATGGTGGAAGACAATGCACAGAGGGTCTCCCACGCGGCCGGTTCGATGGCAAAATGATGCGATGCGGCAAAACGAACGGCGCGGAGCATGCGC
>SBEK01000421.1 GCA_009668925.1 Deltaproteobacteria bacterium | reverse complement strand
CACGGGATCGCGTCTTATCGACGCGGTAGAAACGTTCGCCGAGGCGCTGAATTTCTTCCCGGGGAATGCCGATTCCCGTATCGCCGATCGCTACAACCACGCCCGCTGCTTTTTCCTCGGCGGCAATCGTCACCTGCCCTCCCTCCGGCGTGAATTTGACGGCGTTGTCCAGCACGTTGACCAGCACCTGGCTCAACCGGTCGCGGTCCGCTTTGATCCGCGCGAGGTGCCTTGGCAGGCGGTTCTGAATCGATATGCTCTTGGCCGCGGCTTTGGCCTCCAGAAGAGAGATCACATTTTCCACGGCCTCCGGAATCGCAACATCTTCATACCGGAGCGTCACTTCGCCCAGTTCGATTTTGGAAATCGTCATCAGGTCTTCCACCAGGCGATTGAGCCGCAGGGCCTGCTGGAGCATGATATCGACGAAGCGCTTTGCGTCCTGAGCATTCTCGAGCGCTCCCGACTGGAGCGTTTCCAGGTAGCCGATAATGGCCGTCAGCGGCGTCCGTATTTCATGGGTGACATTGGCGACAAAATCCGTGCGGATGCGTTCCAGTTTCTTGAGCCTGGTGACATCATGGAAAACGATCATGATCTTTTCTTCGTCCGGAAGCCCCTGCACCCGGGACAGACTGACTCTCATGATCACGGAATCGGCGCTTCCCAGCGCAATTTCGTAAGAAAGCCCCTGCCGCGTCCGTTTAAAACTCTCAAAAGCCTTCTGCAGTTCCGCGTTTCGAAAGGCTTCGATAAGCGTCATGCCCAGAAAATCACCGTATCGGCCGGAGAGAATTGCGGCCAGCGGCGGGCTCAGGAATTCGATTCGTTCATCGTTATTCAGAATCACCACGCCTTCGTTGATACTGGTCAACGCCGTCATCAGTTTATTTTTTTCTTCGTGGGCCATCCGGATCTTGTCATGCAGTTCCTGCACCAGATAGTTGATATTGTCCGCCAGCGTCCGGGTTTCATCAGACGTTTGCAGCATAATGGATCCCACGGGGAGGCCCCTGCGCAGCCGCTGGGTGAATTCCTCCATGGTTCGGATCGGCGCCGCCAGCCGGTAGGAAAAAAACAGGGCGGCCGCCAGAGAGACCAGCGCGCCGATGAGCATCGCCAGCAATATGGATTGATAGG
>SBEK01000420.1 GCA_009668925.1 Deltaproteobacteria bacterium | reverse complement strand
TATCTACCACGCCTCGGGCGCGACGGGCGCGGGCGTGTTTCGGGCGGCGCGGGAAATGAACCGGCTGGCCATCGGCGTGGATGTTGATCAGAGTCCGCAGGCGCCGGGATTTGTTCTGACGAGCATGACCAAAAATATCGATGTAGCGGTGCTGCAGAGCGTCCGGGCTCTGGTTCAGGGACGCTTCACCGGAGGTCTGACGACCTTGGGACTTAAGGAAGACGGCGTCGGTTTTGTATACAACGCGCAAAACAAGAGGATGATTTCTGCCGATGCCTATGGGAAAGTCGCGGCACTCAGAGAGAAAATTATTACCGGGGAACTCTCTGTCCCCAAGACCACCGGGCATAAAACCCTGCTCGGCCGGGACGACCTGCCGGTGATCCTGGAGCGGATGCACGCCGAGATCGGGGCGGTGCTCCAAAAAGTGGACACCGATCTTAAGCAAAGCGCACGCGATTTATCGGGCCGGGACCTGAACGGCCGCGAGGCCCGAGCGGTGCTCCAGAAACTTTACGCAGAGAACCCTTACATTATCGACTGTGAGACGGTGAGCAGCAAGGGCATCATGGTGGCCGTGGAGCCGCCCGCTCATCGGACGTCCGAAGGGGCCGATATCAGCGGGCAGGCGCACATGGTCAAGTTGTTCAAGACGCATCGTCCGGTGCTCTCCGGATCATTCCGTTCCGTGGAAGGTCCTCAGGCGGTGGTCATTCATCACCCCGTCTTTTCCGCCGGCCGGCGTTTTGCCGGCTCGGTATCGGCGCTTTTCGCTCCGGAATACCTGCTCGCCGGCATCATCGGACCGGTGCAATCCAATCTTCCGGTAGAAATATTTCTGATGCAGACCGACGGCCTGATTCTCTATGATACGGACGCCGGGCGAATCGGTCGCAATGCATTTACGGACCCGTCGTATCAGCCTTTTCCGGCCGTGATTACCCTGGCCCGCAGGATGGCTGCCGTACCCGACGGTAAAGACGCGTATGATTTTTACCGGAAGGCGGGTGCAACGCCGGTGAAAAAAGTGGTCTGCTGGCGGACGGTCAGCCTGCACGGGACGGCGTGGCGTCTGGCCGTTACCTGCGCCAAAGACAGTATCGAGAATTAAATTCCGCGATGTGATGAACCCTTCCAGTGG
>SBEK01000419.1:615-1142 GCA_009668925.1 Deltaproteobacteria bacterium | reverse complement strand
ATGTCCCGGAGCGCTCCGCCGTACGCACCGATCGGTGTACGCGCCGAACTGATAAAAACAACATTTTCCATATTCACACCTCTTATGAATTTTATCATCTCTTTTTGTTGTGCTGATTCCCGCTTACGCGGGACGAGTGTTCATTCTCCTCAGCCTGCTGCGGGGATGGTCAAGACCACAGAAAATCCGCGTTTCTTATACCCTTCATGCCTTCGTTTGACTATGTTTTTTTGCATTTGCTACCTGTACAGCATGTATAGCAATTACAATGCCATGATGATTTTTTTGCACAGAGGCTGCCTGCGGGAAAGGATTTTTGACGGCAGGATGAATGATATCGACGTCTTACGCGAATGGCGCCTTCGGCATCCCCCGCGGCCAAGCCACGCCGGTCCACGCTTGGTGTATTTATTGTATACAGTTGCCGGAAAGGGGCTTTCCGTTCCGGGAGGCTACCGATAGGTCGGGTCGTACATCTTGGCTTTGATAAAGCCCGGCAAATTGGGTGGTTCCGCCATCGCCGTCAG
>SBEK01000419.1:0-605 GCA_009668925.1 Deltaproteobacteria bacterium | reverse complement strand
ACTTTGGCGACAGCCAGCGCGATCGCGGCCGAAACCTCGCGGATCCGGGTCAGCGACGGGAAGATCCGGCCCTTGGCAAAGTCGTCCTTGGATACCTGCTCGTCGAGGCACTTGGCCGCAGCGGAAAACATCTCGTCCGTTACCCGATTCGCTTGGGCTGCCATGACCCCCAGGCCCACGCCGGGGAAGATATAGACATTATTGGCCTGGCCCGGCACGAAGGTCTGGCCGTTTAGCTCCACCTTCGGAAACGGGCTCCCGCTCGCGAAGACGGCGCGTCCGCCGGTATGGCGATAGGCGTCTTCGGCCGTACACTCCGCCTGAGAGGTCGGATTGGAAAGCGCAAAGACAATCGGGCGCTCGTTTAAGCGCGCCATCGCCGCCAGGATTTCCGGGGTGAAGGTTGCGGGCTGTCCCGAGGCGCCGATGATCGCCGAAGGCTTGATCGCTTCGACGACATCGAGCAGATTCCTCTGGAAAGGAAAATCATGGGCAAAACGCCGTTTATGGTATGCCAGATCCTCACGGCCGGCCACGACGAGACCCTTCGAATCGACAAACCAGCAGCGGCCGACGGCCTCTTCCTCGGTGAGACCCTGATGGAC
>SBEK01000418.1 GCA_009668925.1 Deltaproteobacteria bacterium | reverse complement strand
ACTTTCACTAGGGTTTTCATTTTCATCGTATCCTTCTCCATGTCTAAGAATCATAGGGAAAAGCTCCGCCGGAGCGACCCCCCGCGGCTGCTCAGCTTTATTGATTTCGCTCCAGGCGGCTCAATATTTCCGAAACCGTTGCCACTTTGGCAAACAGGCCGTCCAGGGCCGCCAGGAATGCCGTCTGTACATCTTCCGCGGAAACATGTGTGCCGTTAAAGGACAGGGCTTTTGCCGCACAGGCATCATGAGCCAGAACGCACCGGAAGCCGCAGTCGCATGCCGCGCGCGTGGTGGTGTCAATGCACATCTGAGTCATCATCCCGGCGATCACAAGCTGTGAGATCTGGTTCTCACGCAGATGTTCCAGCAGGCGCGTCTCACGAAAGCTGTTCGGGTATTGTTTTTGAATGACGGTTTCGCCGCTGTCCGGTTCCGCGCTCTTATGGATTTGCACTCCGGCTGTATCGGGCAAAAAGAAGGTTGCCCCGGGTCTGGCGGCGATGTGCTGAATGTGAATAACAGGCAGCGCTTTTTCACGGAACGATCGAAGGAGTTTCGCCGCTTGCGCCGCTGCTGCAGCGCTCCCCTTAAGCTCCATTTTTCCGCCGGGGAAGTAATCGTTTTGAATGTCGATGAGCAGCAATGCTTGTTTCACCGGTGACCTCCAGCGCCTTGTTGGACCATTTTCTCTTGATGCCATTTGTACCCGCAAGAAAGACATATTGGCTTATGAACGCAAATTATTTCGCCGCATTCCGGACAAATCCACTTCACTGATTCATTCCGCATGAAACGCCTGATCCCAGCTTCATTTATCATTTTGAGATTCTCGATCATGCTCATGGTGTACCTGGTTCTATATCGCTTATCCAATTGTCTCAACCTGGAACATGGAAAACGATGGCAATTCTCTGGACAATACTTCAGTTTGCCTTTGATAATTTGTTCGCAGTGTTTGATTTTGCATGTAGTGCGGTATTTTGATTTCTCATTTTCCTGACTATCGATCCTCAGGCACCCTGGGCATGCATTTTTTTCTCGAATATACCCCCAGCACAGGCGGCAGTTCATTCCACAAGGCGCAATCAAATCAGCAGAAATCGCTGCGGTCTTTTTCTTATCTGTTTCTGTCATGATCGGTAT
>SBEK01000417.1 GCA_009668925.1 Deltaproteobacteria bacterium | reverse complement strand
CAGATGGCCGGCATGAAACAGCAGATGCCTCCCACCACCATCCGCCAGTGCATGACCAAGAGCGATCCGGTGGCGAAAAATCAGGATAAGAGCTACGACTGCAAGACGACCAGCCAGAAGATCAGCGGCAATACGGTCAACTACACCGTGGTCTGCACGGGCAAGGACGGCGAAATGCAGACGACCGGCCAATCCACATACACCGGCAACACGATGGACGGATCGGCCAAAACCAGTTTTAAGATGAAAGGCCAGCCGGCCATGCAGATGGTGAGCAAGATGAGCGGAAAATACATCGGGCCGTGCCCGAAATGACCCAGCACGATCGAGTCGCGGGAAACGGTCTTGCCGCCCCAAAGGGGTGATAACGGTTCCTGCAAAAAATAATAGAAGGAGAAAAACATGAGACTGAAAGACAAAGTAGCAATTATTACGGGATCGGGCCGCGGAATCGGCGAAGGAATCGTCATGAGATTTGTCGAGGAAGGCGCCAAGATCGTCGTGAACGATGTCAACGAGGCAGACGCGAAAAATGTGGTGGATCAGGTGAAAGCCAAGGGCGGCCAGGCGGTATACGTGCTGGGCAGCGTCGCCGAACGGGCCGTCGTGCAGTCGATGGTCGACACCGCGGTAAAGGAATTCGGCACGCTCGACATTATCGTCAATAACGCCGGAATCACCCGCGACGTCATTCTGCACAAGATGACCGACGCGCAGTGGGATGCCGTCATCGCCGTCAACCTGACGGGCACATTCCTCGGCATTCAGTGCGCGGCGCGCGTCATGCGCGAAAAAGGCTACGGCAAGATCGTCAATATCTCGTCGACGAGTGCGCTCGGCAACGCCGGACAGCTGAACTATTCGGCTTCCAAAGCCGGCGTCATCGGCATGACCAAAACCGCCGCCAAGGAACTGGGCGCCAAGGGCGTGAATGTCAACGCCATCGCTCCCGGCATGATCTGGACGGACATGATGAAAAACATGCCGCCGGAAAGCATCAAACAGATGGACGCGATGCTGCCGTACCTGGTGCCGATGAACCGCAAGGGCTCGCCCCGCGACATCGCCAACCTGGCTCTGTTCCTGTCTTCCGATGAGAGTTCGTTTATCACGGGACAGGTCATCTTCTGCGACGGCGGAATGAAGAT
>SBEK01000220.1 GCA_009668925.1 Deltaproteobacteria bacterium | reverse complement strand
CTGTAGGCTATTAGGCTGTAGACTATTAGGCTGTTAGGTCTATTTTGTGGCCTGCGGCCTTCATCAGGTTGTCTAGGCTGTAGACTATTAGACTGTCAGGTCTATTCTGTGGCCTGCGGCCTTATTAAAATCAGCGCGCTCTGCGCTGCACCTCTTAAGCTAATAGTCTAACAGCCTACAGTCTATCAGGCTTTCCCAAGGAACAGCCTACAGTCTAATAAGCTAACAGCCTGTGCGGCAAAGCCGCGCATCACCCTATTCTCGCTGATTGTCCGCCATCGACCGGCAAAACCGCGCCGGTGATGAATTTGGATTCATCGGACGCAAAAAACAACGCGGCGTAAGCGGTGTCCCAGCCTGTACCCATGCCGCCTTTCAAGGGTATCCTGCTCTCCCGTTCTTTATAGAGATCTTCCCGGCTGATGTTGCGGTATTTCAAATTTCCTTCGATCGCCATCGGTGTATCGATAAACCCGGGCATGATCACGTTGGCGCGAATCCCTTTCGCCGCGTAATTGAAGGCGATGGAATGCGTCAGCGAATTCAGCGCGGACTTTGACGACTTGTAAGCCAGCATCGATGACGCGCAAACCGAGGCAATCGAGGAGATGTTCACGATCGATCCGCTTTCCTGCTTCTCCATGTAAGGAATCACATGCTTGCAGGTTAAGAAAACGCTCCGGACGTTGACGTTGTAAATACGATCCCAGTCTTCTTCTTTCAGATTAACGGGCCCCAGCGCCTCGCCGCCCGTGCCGACATTGTTGACGAGAATGTCGATCCGGTTCCACCGCTTTAAGCATTCCTCAGCCATCCGGCGGCAATCGCCGGATGACGTCACATCCACGGCCATCGCGAAAGCTTCGCCGCCCTCATTCGCGATCATCTCCGCCGTTTCCATAGCCGATTCCAGGTTGCGGTCGGCAAGCAGGACCTTCGCTCCGGCGCGGGCAAAAATAACTGCGATGGCGCGGCCGTTGCCGATGGTTTGGCCGGGCGTCTGCCCCGCTCCGGTGACAATGGCTATTTTCCCGTCCAGCCTCTTTTCCATTAAACCTCCGACTGACGATGAAGATAAATCTCTTCTCACGCACCCCGGCCCCCTCACTCGGAGAACCGGGGCGGTAAAAAGAGAGTATCCTTCATGTTTGAATATCAGACTTTAATGTTGCCTTCTTTCATGGTTTTGGTTGGTTTGAAGATTTCCAGAGGGAACTTCTTGTATATTTCTTCGAGTTTCGCGAGCAGCACGGGATAGCCGATTCCCTGAGCCAGCGCAAAGGGACCGAACGGTGAACCGCCGCCGTTGGCCATCGCCAGATCGATCTCTTTGGGATCATCGGCAACGCCTTCTTCCAGGAGCTTGGTTGCCTCATTGACCTGCAGCGCGACCAGATGATTCAGATCAAATTCCTTGGTGGCTTTGCTAAGATCGATCGCCGGCCGGCCCTTTGACCAGTCATAAAACCCCTTGCCGGTTTTCTTGCCGAGGTTGCCCGATTTCAGATAGGCCATAATGGCGTCGGAGGGCTGGTAGTCTTTGGAAAGCACCTGCGCAAAGTATTCCAGCCCGTGCAGAGCGATATCGATGCCGACGTAGTCCAGCAGTTCAAACGGAGCCATGGGCATGATGGGTTTCAGCGCCGCATCGAATTCCTCCGGTGTGGGATGCCCGGCTTCCACGATTTTCGAAAGCAGAACCAGTGTCGGCTCATTGGTCCGGTTGTAAATAAATCCCGGAGAGTCTTTCTTCACAATGACCGGGACCTTCTTGATCTTCTTGGCCAGATCATAGCCGATCTGAACCGATTCGTCCGACGCCTTGTTGCCCTTGATCACTTCCACGAGTTTCATGAGCAGCGCCGGATTGAAAAAATGATAGCCGATGACCTTGTCGGGTCTGGCCGTTGCCGTGGCAATTTCCGAGATGCTGATGTTGGAGGTATTCGACGCCAGAATGGCGTGCTTGGGCGCAAATTTGTCCAGGTCGGCGAAGACGCTCTTTTTGAGTTCCAGTTTCTCGGGAACCGCTTCGATGATAAAATCCGCGTCCTTCACAGCCGTCTGCAAGTCAACCATCGGGATCAGCCGCTTAAAGGCGTCGTCATAGGCCTCCGGCGTGATCTTGCCCTTTTCCTTAAATTTGTCAAAGCTGGCCTTGATGCCGGCCATGCCCTTGTCCACAAACCGCTGTTCAATGTCCCTGAGGACAACGGTATAGCCGCCCTGTAAAAAAGAGGCGGCAATGCCGTGCCCCATATCCCCCGCGCCGATCATGGCAATCTTCTTTACGTCTTCAGCTTTCATTTTTTGTCTCCTTTCTTGAATATAATATAAAATGAACCGTCATCGCGAGGAGCGTAAGCACAGCCTGCCCCGGCGAAGGCCGGGGTGGCGATCTCTCGAGATTGCCGCGGCTCCTTAGCGTCGCCTACCCTGAAGGGCACGCGTCGCAATGACCTCAAACAGTGTGGCTTTGCCATGTTTTCTGTTTGAGTATCATTTTTTCAGCTTCGCCACTTCTTCATCCCGCAGCACCTTGCGCAGAATCTTGCCGACGGCCGATTTGGGCACGGCCTCGCGGAATTCGACGATCTTGGGCACCTTGTAGGCGGTCATCTTCTCCTTGCAGAAATCGATGATCTCCTGCTCCGTGGCTTTTTGACCGGGCTGCAGGACGACGAAAATCTTCACCGTCTCTCCGCGGTAATCGTGCGGGATGCCGATGGCCACCGCTTCGGAAACCTTGGGGTGTTCATAAAGAACTTCTTCAATCTCCCGCGGATAAATATTGAAGCCGCTCGCGATGATCATGTCCTTCTTGCGATCCACGATGAAGATATAGCCGTCCTCGTCGAGCTGCGCAATATCACCGGTATGCAGCCAGCCGTCCGTCAACTGATTTTTGGTCTCTTCCGGATTGTTCCAGTAGCCCTTCATGACCGTGGGCCCTTTGACCAGGAGCTCACCGGACTCGCCCGGTTTCACGTCGTCCACACCGTTTTCCACGTTCACCAACCGGAACTCGTTATCGGCCATCGGGATGCCGATCGAACCGACTTTGCTGGCCGAGATCGGGTTCGCAATCGTGATCGAGCTGGTTTCACTGAGGCCGTACCCTTCGTTGAACGTGATCCCCAGATCAATCACGCGTTCGATGAGCTCCGTCGGCATGGGTGCTCCGCCCGAGTTGAGCAGACCGATGTACTTTCCCAGATCAAGACTGGCGGCTTTGGGATGGTTGACGATGGCGGTGATCATCGTGGGCACCGCCGGGAAATACGTGATATGGCCGGCCTTGACGATGGTATCGAGAATCTCGTCGATGTCGAACCGCGGCACGATCACCTGCGTGGCACAGCCGAAAAACGCCCAGTTCATGGCCGCGATGTTCCCATACACATGGAAAAAAGGCAGGGCGCACAGGGCGCTGCGTTCCTGCTGGGGTGGAGCCGCGGCCGAATAGGCACCGGGCGATGCCCACATGCCGCATTGAAACGTGGCGGCCACCAGATTGCCGTGCGTCAAAAGCGCGCCCTTGGGAAAGCCCGTCGTACCGCCGGTGAACTGAATCATCGCCGGATCGTCGGGCACGATCTGCACACGCGGCGGACGCTTGTCCTGGCAATTTTCGATGAGTTCGGAGAAATGCAGCCAGCCTTCTTCCAGATCAAGGCTTTTCGCGGTGCTGACGCCCAGACCATTGATATAGTCGGTTACTTTGGTGACGATAACCCGCTTGAGGCCCGTTTCCTTGACGACGGGCCGCACATTGGCCAGAATCATGTCGAAGGTAATCAGGGTCTCCATCGATGTGTTTTCGATGATGAACTTGAGTTCCGTCGGCGTATAGAGCGGATTGATGTTGACGACAATGCCGCCCAGATGCAGGACGGCCAGATAGGAAACGATGAACTGCGGCGTGTTGGGCAGCTGGATGCCGATGCGGTCGCCTTTCTTGACGCCTTTGGCCGCCAACGCATTGGCGAGGCGAAGGACTTGTTCACGAACCTGCCAGAAAGTCAGCTCCGATCCATAGAAGCTGGTGCAAATCTTGTTCGGAACCTGCCCGGCGGTCAACTGAAAGATGCGCTGCGCGGGATACTGGGGGTAACGAATCGTGTGGGGAACATAGTAATCGTAAAACTTATGCCAGGGCTTCGTCGTCATAGGTGGAACCTCCTTGAAGTATTTGAGTGTACCCGGTCTATTTTTTAGATTTGGCGTTCTTGCTCAAGGCTTCCCGGTCGCCGCCGCTCATACCGGCGATGTATTTGACCAGTTTCTTGCGTGATTCGATATCGTACTGCGTGGTGATGGCAATCTGCTCCATGATCGGCGAGCCGCCGCCATGGTAACCGCCGACTTTGGCAATGCCGCCGGAGGCCGAGCAGAGACTATCGCCGATGAGGCGCCAGAGCTGGGCCTGGTCCTCGGCCGACATGTTGGGACTGCGCTTGGTGTATTTCAAAAGAAGCTCGCCCGTTTCGGGATTCAGGAAATCCTTCTCATGCGGGAAGGTGGCCGGCACGCCGCCCGCAATGTCGCAGACGATTTCCGCCTCCCGCCAGACCGCTTCGCCGGTCAGGCAGCGCCCGACGTTGCAGTAAATGGAATGGGGAATGTAGGAGCCCGGTCCGAAGGGAACGAACCCGTATCCCGGAACGTACAATTCCGGCTTGCCCAGATCGGATGCCGTGTAGCCGGCCGCATAGCCCAGCTCGGTCGTCATGATCAACTCGGCAAGTTTTTCCCGGACGTGGGATTCCTTGTGGATGTTGTTCGCCTCGGCGGCCAGCGCGGCCGTTCCCAGAATCAAATCGCCGATCGCCGGCTTGCAGCCCGAGTAGGAATGACGGTGGAACAGGGCAAACAGAAGCGCCATGGCGCCGCCCAGCATCGTTTCGCCGGCCAGAAAAACCCGCTCCCAGGGAACGAAACAATTGTCGAAGATCATATAGGAATCCGTAGCCCCCTGGGTCACGCCGCGTTTGTAGTGTTCCCGCGGCCGGAGGTTGTGGATGGTAACGACCTGCGTCAGTCCGTCCCAGTCTCCGGGAACGGCGAAGGACACCGCCCAATCCTTGTCATCTTTGAGCAGCGCCCGCGTGGGGGTAACCAATACCTCGTCCGCCACGGAGGCTTCCGAGATATGCACTTTGCATCCTTCGACCACGATGCCGTCTTTGAGTCTTTCCTTGATCCGCAAATAGGCGCCCGGATTGGGCTGCTGCGAGGGCCGGAGCAGGCGGTCCCCTTTCACATCCGTCTGGGCGCAGCAGCCGATCAAATCTTCCGTCTGAAAACGGGTCAGCCACTTCTTGAAGTTCTCATGATAACGGGTTTCTCCGTTATTCATTTTATCGGCTTCGTAGGAAACATTATAGATCGCATTCGAGGCATCGATGCCCATGCAGCGCTGGACGCAGCCGCCCACCTTCTGGCACATCATGCGGGTCATGTCCTGCTTCTTATGCAGATCATCGGTATTCTGGTGGATATGCGTGAACCGGTTGATGCGTTCGCCGGTCAGATGGGAAACGGCCGTCATCAGATCCTGGTTTTCGGGTTTTTCCGCTTCGTCGTAAGTGAGTCCGATCGTATTTAAGCAATCCATCTGCAGCTCGTCGGTGCGGTCAATCAACTGTCCGTCGAAATAGATGTTGCGCTTCATCCTGGACAGGCCCTTGATATAATCCTGCTTGGTTCTCAT
>SBEK01000019.1 GCA_009668925.1 Deltaproteobacteria bacterium | reverse complement strand
CAATATAACTGTGTGTTAAGAAAACCTATATAAAGAAGCGGATTATAGTAGTTTGCCTGTGTGCTCTGCTCACGTATCTTCCTCTGGAAAGTGATCTTCAGGCCGCTCCCCTCGCATCTCTGGATGAGACACCCGACCGGGTCTGTTTCAGTCCCAACGGCGGATGTACCGATCTGGCACTGAAGACCATCGCTCAAGCGCGTGTTGAAATTCTGATCATGGCTTATTCGTTTCGTTCCGTACCTGCAGCGCAGGCGCTCATCGCTGCGCACAAGGCAGGGGTAAAGGTTGAGGTCATTCTGGATAAGTCCGAACGTCAGGAAGGCTTTACGCCTTCGACGATGATGGCTAATGCCGGCATTCCCGTCTATCTGGACGGAAGACACGCCGTCATGAACAATCGCATTATCATCATCGACAAGAAAATTATTATGACCGGCTCTTTCAGTATCAACGCCGCTTCAGAAGAGATGAACGCCGAAAACCTCCTTTTGCTGCGATCTGATGAATTGGCGAAAATTTACCGCGATAACTGGGTTAATCATCGGAAACATTCAGAAAAATATTAACATCACCATTGGCCGGGGAAAGTCGCCATGTCGGTAAGCAAAGTTTCTTCTTTGGCAGCGCTTGCTTTCTTTTTTCTGATCATTTCCAGCGCACTTCCCGGAGGAACGGTCGCGGACAACACAGACCGTCATGATGATAAACTTTTTTTGCAGCAAGCGGCAAACAGCGTCTCCTGGATGATCCTGTTGGGCGAGCTTGCCCAGAAACAGGCGGCCAGCAGTGATGTCGGGAAGTATGGCGTCCAAATGGCGGATGATTACCGAAGGCATCTTGAGGCATTGAATCTTCTGGCCAGGCAGAAGGGTCTGTCTCTTGCACCCGACAACAACGCAACGCGCCTCAACGCCACTCAATTTTTTTCACAGAAATTCGGCGCTGAATTCGATCGGGATTATATCAGCCTGATGGAAGACGAAAATAACTTTCTGGTAATTCGTTACCGACAGGAAGCGCAAAAAGGATTGGACGCTGAGATACGAGCATTTGCTTCCGAGAAAATAAAAATGCTGGAAGGCTATGTTGCCTGGGCTCATCAGATCCTTCTGGACCTTCCGAAGCCGGTATTAAAGTGACGCCCGTCTTACCACCTTGAGAAAAGGAACAAGGTTTGCGGCTCTAAATCATCAGACGATGGGTCATGATCCAGATAAGCGGGGGGTAAGTATCCCCGGTGTCTTAAGTCGATGTAAATAAAGGAAGGAGGTCATACTATGAAAGAAGAAAATGCTAAAAATGAAAGCAGGGCAACCGTCAGCAGACGTTCCGTTTTGAAGGGGGCTGTTGCCTTGAGCGCGGTAGCCATGACGGGCGGATTCGCTCTCAATCTGGCAGCACCAGGGACGGCACAGGCGGCGCTCAAGAAAATGCCCACCAAATGGGACGAAACGTGGGATGTGGTCATTGTCGGGTCCGGTTTTGCCGGTCAGGCTGCGGCGGCGGAGGCTGCCGGAGGAGGGGCCAAAACGATTATTCTCGAAAAAATGCCCACCTACGGGGGCAACTCCATCATCAACGGTGGCGTTTATGCAGCGTGGGACAGTAAATTCCATTATCGTCAGAATTTGAATCTGGGTGACGACAGTCCCTCGCAGCATGTGAATGACACCATCAAAGGCGGGGATTATTACAACCTGCCGGAACTGGTGGAAGTGATGGCCAACGGCGCGGCGCCCGCCCTGAACTGGATGATTGATGAAGGCGGCGCACAAATCCGGCCTACGGTTACACGGGCAGGCGGCCATACGGCCTACAGAACACATTCGGCCGTAGCCGGCGTGGGGCGGGAATACACGGAAGCCCTTCGCAAGATAGCGGAAAAACGCGGGGCCAAAATGGTTCTCAACAGCGAAGTCACCTGGATCTGGCGCAAGGATGTCGATCCGGACAGTCCCGTTATCGGCGTCGAGGTTAAACGCGGCAGACGGACACTCAATATCAAAGCAAAAAAGGCCGTTATTCTGGCCTCGGGCGGATTCAGCCGCGATCTGAAAATGAGACTGGCCCATAACCCTCGGCTGGTTGACACCTTCAATTGTACGAACCATCCGGGCGCCACCGGCGAAACGATCCGCTTTGCCCAATATGTTGGCGCCGATACCTTACAGATGAATTTCATCCAACTCTATCCTTTTGCCGAAGCGGAAACCGGTATCCTCGATACACCGGCCGTTTATCCGTTTAATGGTCCCGGTTACGGTATCGTCTATGTTTCCAAACAGGGAAAGCGTTTTGTAAATGAACTTGAACGTCGCGATGTCTGCGCTTTTGCCCAGATCAATCTGGGTCCAAACGCGAAACCGACGTACTCCATCTTCAGCGATGCGATGGTTTTGAAGATGGGCGGTTCCAATGAAGAAGTCGCCGCGGGTATTGCGAAGGGCCGGTTCATCAAGGCCGATACCATCGCGGAACTGGCGGGAAAAATCAACATTCCGGTTGATGCCCTTGTCGAAACCATTAACAAGCACAATAAATATATTGAGGACGGGAAAGATCCTGATTTCAACAAGCCCATAACAAAAGTAATGATCCCCATGGTACAGGGGCCATTCTACGCTCTTGCCCAGTGGCCGGCGATTCACCATACGATGGGCGGCGTAAGGATTAATCCGCAGGCGCAGGTGATTGACATTTTCGGGAAGGCCATCCCCAGCCTCTACGCGGCAGGTGAAGTGGCCGGCGGCGTACACGGCTCCAATCGTCTGGGAAGCAACGCCATCCCGGACGCGGTTTCTTTCGGCCGTGTCGCGGGAACCAATGCGGCAAAGGAAAAATCCAAGGCCTAAGAACAGGCGGGCGTCTCATAGGCACCTGGGGCGCCCGCTGATCGAACAGGAGAGTGATACATGAAAAAATTCTGGTTTCTCCTATTAGTCGCGGTGGCGTTTGCTCTGGGACATGCAGCTCTGGACAGCTACAGCGTGGAAGCGGCAAAGCCCGCCAAAACGGTCAAAGCGCCCGCACAGGCCAAGGCTTCCTGTAAAACCTGCCATGCTGATTTTTCCACCCTGGTTCCGCAGGGCCATCCGCCGGTGAAAGGCAGCGAGCTCTCCGCCTGCACGACCTGTCATCAACCCGGGATGGCGGGTACGGAAAGGAAGAATGCTTTTTCCACACGTATTCACAGGGGACACCTGCCCCCCAAGGGAAAGCTTGATTGCATGGCCTGCCATCCATGGTCGGCCGGGAAGAAATTCGGTTTGACTGGCGTCAAGGGATCATGGGGAGCTCCGACCAAAGAAGATCTAGATCTGTTGCGAGATATTTTCACGTCCTGGGCATCATCGGAGTACATGGACAACCTCCATGCCAAAGGCTATATTTCCTGCGCGAACTGCCATGGAAAGGAATTGCCGGCGCCCGATGCCACCGTGGCAAACGGGAAATGTCTCGAGTGCCATGGACCGATGGATCAATTAGCGAAAAAGACGGAGCCCGCCGAGTTCAAAGACCGCAATCCGCACAAGTCGCACCTGGGCGAGATTGCCTGCACGGTCTGTCACAAGGCGCACAGTGAATCCAAAGTCTATTGTCTCAGCTGCCATCAAAAATTTGAAATGAAGATTCAGGGAGCAGGCAAACCAAAATAGCAGGAATGGAAAAATCATTTCACCCCTAGGGGCAAATAATCATTTGCCCCTATTTTTTCCCGACCGGCGCCAGATAGACGACGAACTCATCATCGCCGTCAACACCAAGCAAATCATCGCACGCCTCCTGATCGTAAGCAGCAATCGCGCAGACGCCCGCACCAATGCTTTGGACTGCAAGGTAAAGATTCTGGCAGACATGACCGGCGTCAATGGCCATGACCTTATGTGCGGCGAGGTCGTAGCGCCATTCCATCCGCGAAGGAATCACCGTCCAGAAAAAAGTCACGGCGGCCTGGGCAATGAAATCCTGCCCAAAGCAGGCCATAGCCGCTTTGCGGCCGATCTGATCGTCAAGTCTCAGCTGCGCAAGTTGCCGGTCGAAAGGCAGGTAACGGTAAAGGCCTGCCGATAATGTCTCTACACGATTCACGACCAGATACGTTTCAAAACAGTGACGCGCACCCGCCGAGGGGACCGTGCGCAACGCGGATTCGGACGACAGAATCCGGCGGACACCCTGTGTCGCCCACAGCAAAGCGGAAAGTTCTTCCAGCGCCAATGGAGCGGCGCTGTATTGACGAACGCTTTCACGCAAAGCGATAACAGCGCTGACCGGCATCATACCATAACGCCTGAGCGCAACGGCGCCGTCAGGCAGGCCAATCCTCGGTGCGTCGGGCGGGCAGAGTTTTTGGCAGGGTGGTGCGGGCAGTCCCCGGTTCTGGGCTGTACGCGAAAAATCAATTTGTTTGCGAATCGAATCTTTCAGAAAAAACCGGTTCGCATCGTATCTGTTATTTGACATGGAATTTGCCTTCTCTAGTCGCCGATCGCCTGCTTCATCAGCTTTTTGGAAATGCCGGCGGCGTCGCAGCGGGGACCAGCCGGTTGCTGAAGGCGAGCAATGAGTTCGCGGTGCCGGCAATCACGGACAGTTTCTCAGCCAATAACGCTTGGACGCCGATTTCGGCGACTTCCCGCGATTCCATCAGATTCTTTTTTGCCCAGATCCCCTTCTTCCTTTCACGAACCCCCTCGACGCCGACATGATCAAAGAAGTTCGTATCGGTGGATATGGGCGACAGGCACGTCACGGCGACATTGTAGTCTTTCCTCTGTTTGGCCAGCGCCTCGGGAAAATTGAGCACATAACTTTTTGTCGCGCCGTAGACCGCGGTATAGGGTGTGGGCTGATAGGCGGCCGCCGAAGCGACATTCAGGATGAAGCCGCCTCCGCGCTCTTTCATTCCCCGGCCGAAAAGCGAACACAACTCGGCCAGGGTGATTACATTGAGCTGAATCATCTCCTTCACTTTGCCCGCATCCAGATCGGCATGAAGGCCGGCAAGCCCGACGCCGGCATTATGGACGAGCATCTGGATTTCAATCTCCTGAGCAACCGTTTCTTCATATACCCTGCCGGCGGCCGACGGTTTGGCCAGATCAATGCGCATCGTCCGCACGGCACTGCCGCAGACGTCTGCAAATTTCTTCCTGATCCCGTTCATCTTTTCCTCATTGCGGCTCATCAGGAAAAGGTCATAGCCCCTTTCGGCAAAAATCCGGAGAAACTCGTTGCCGATTCCGGACGTCGCTCCGGTAATCAACGCGCTCTCTTTTTGTATTCATTTGGCCTCCGCGATCGTCTATTGTTTACCGGCTTTGACAAAGTCGGTCATTTCCCGCCACAGAGAGTCGTCCACATGAAACGGCCAATCGTTGTGGCCGGCGCCCCTGATCACCCACATACGTTTTCTGCCTTCGGGTAAATTCGCATATAAATTATGCGCATGTTGGATGGGAAGGATTTCATCGCGCTCGGCGCCGACAACCGAGATATTGCCTTTAAATGATTGCAGATTGGCAATGCTGTCATACTTGTCGGTCAAAAACAGGTTCACCGGCAGAAAGGGAAACAGATGTTTGGCCACAGCCGCAAGCGTGTCCCAGGGCGTAATGAGAATGATGCCGGCCACGGGGACCGGGGTTTGCGAAACGACCGCGGCGGCGACGCCGCAGCCCAGGGACTCTCCAAGAAGATAGAGCGGATCTCCATATTGCTCGTGCGCCTGCCGAACCGTTTCCAGGCCGTCGGCGACAAACGGTTTCTCCCCCACCTTGCCCGGACGGCCGCCGTATTTCGGATATTCAGCCAGGATAACCCGGTAACCCAGCTCCTTCAATGGCCCGAGATAGAATCCCCGGTCGAAAGCGGTGCCGCCATTGCCGTGAAAAATAATCATGGTCCCGCTGGTCGCGGGGGCGTTACCCGCCGCGATGAGTCCCCGATAATCTGATGACGTTGTCTGCCAGAGCACCATGTTTTCGGCAGCAAGCATTTGAGCGGACGGCCACTCATCATTCGGAAAATAAAGAAATCTATTTTGCATATTGCAGCCTCCCAAACACAAAAGCAGAATCAGAAAGAAACATTGTTTTCTTAAGACCATTGACGCCAAGCCTCACCTTAAGCGACGTTTGACCCCGCTTGCGCGGGACGAGCGTTAATTCTCCGCGGCTTGCCGCGAAATAGTGACGTTCATTTCACACCTCGACAGCTTGCCGCGAGGGGGTTGGTCCAACCGTAACACATCTTTATATTTTGTAAAGAACAATAGGATAATAAAACCGGCGAGGTAGATCTGCAAGACGGAATCGGCCCGAGTGGTGCGCATCATTTATATGGCATTAAATTCCCGTTTCGGCTAAGTAGCCTTCATGAGTACGAACTGGTTACTGGTGGATACGGCCCAAGCAGCCGACAAAGCCGCTCTGCATTTGAAACAGGCTTCGATTCTGGGCATCGATACGGAATATGATTCCTTTCGTTATTTCAGGGAAAAACTCTGCCTGATCCAGATTTTCGCCCCCCCGACAACTTACGTTCTCGATGTCACCGCTGATCTGGATTTGTCTTTTCTGATCAAACCCCTGAAAAACAGGTCCGTCGTGAAAATTCTGCATGCGGCGGACAACGACATCCGTTTATTGAAAAGGGATTACGGATTCGAATTCCAGAATATTTTTGACACGCACCGCGCAGCGATGCTTTTGGGATTTAAACAACTTTCTCTGGAAAAAATGATCAGGGAATTCGTCGGCGTGGAATTGAAAAAAAGCAAAAAGATGCAGCGCTCGCGCTGGGACCATCGCCCCTTGACCGATGAACAGCTGGAGTACGCCGTCCAGGATGTGACCCTGCTGCCCCAGCTGTATGAAAAGCAGAAAGCCGATCTGCGGGCCAAGGGGCTCGAAGATGCAGCCTCGGAAGCCTTTGCCAAGATCGCCGCCGCCACCTGGCAGGAACGGACGTTTGACCGGCACGGCTACGTGAAAATCAAGGGATACTATGCGCTGGAGCGCGAACAAAAGGAACGGCTCAAGAAGCTCTATGTCTGGCGTTTCGAACAGGCCAAAGAAACCAACTGCGCGGTGTTCATGTTTCTGGCTGATGATGTGCTGGCCGAATTGGTGCAAAAGAAAGAAGCCCTTCAGGATATCTTATCTCCTGAAAAGTATAAACGATACGGCTCGGCGATTGAACGGATATTAGGCTGATCCGCGCATTGCGGTTTCGGAAGCGGCGATGTTTAATGGTGCCGAAGCCGGGATTTGAACCCGGACGAGCGGTGCTCACTACCCCCTCAAGATAGCGTGTCTACCAATTCCACCACTTCGGCAGCATAAGAACATTAAACACTTTCACCCATCCCCGTTCAAGGCCTCTCTGAGAAACAGGAATCGGTTCGCGGGTCTGAAAAGAACTCATTTTACTTCGCTGCCGGTGCAGCCGGTGTTTTCGCAGTACCCGGCACCTGGGTAGGCGCGGCCGGCACTGCGGCAGGTTTCGGAGATGCCGGAAGGGTTTGCTTGGTTGCGGGAGTCGATACGCCTTCCATGAGCCCCGACGTTTTCTTAGTAGCCGTATAGGTTAGTGAAATAGACGTCAGCATGAAGATGATCGCTACGGCTGCCGTCATTTTTCCCAGAAATGTCCCCGCGCCGCTGGAACCGAAAACAGTCTGGCTTGATCCGCCGAAAGCGGCGCCCATATTCGCTCCCTTGCCCGCCTGAAGCAAGACGATTAATATCAACGTAATACAGGCTATCACGTGTATGATCGTTAATAATGTTGTCATTTTTTATTTCCTTTAATTCAAAGTATCATTCCGGCCAGCGCGATACATATCACCGGCTTATAGAATATTCAACGCTTCTTTATAATTTACCGGCCAAGATGATTTACTCAATAATAACAAATATATTTTTATTGAGAAAACCTGTTTACCCCCGCCCGTTCTGTACGAAAGCGGGCGGATCATATCCAAAGGACGGGAAATCGTCAACTTTTTTCTTTCGCGGACGCCTCCCGGTCATCGGCTCACGGTTACACCGACGCGGTCGCAGTACCGTCTGACCGGGCAGGTGCTGCAAAGAGGCGAGACGGGTTTACAGGCCTTCCGGCCGAACGCAACAAGCAGCGTGTTGTAAATAATCCAGTATTTCCGGGGAAGCTTTTCCCGAAGCGCCATTTCCGTTTCATCCGGTGTTTTCGTCCGGACATAGCCCAATCGGTTGGAAATGCGGTGGACGTGTGTATCCACGCAAATGCCGTCCTTCCCGAAAGCGAGCGTGACGACCAGATTGGCCGTTTTCCGTCCGACCCCTTTGATGTCGAGCAGTAAATCGAGGTCATCCGGCACTTTTGATCCAAAGCGCTCGACCAGTTCCCGGCACACATGATGAATGGTTTTGGCTTTGTTGCGGTAAAATCCTACGGGATAAATGGCTTTGGCAATCCTGGCCTGTGGAATAGCAAGCATCTCCTCGGGAGTGGAGGCCAGTGCAAAAAGCCTGTCGGTGGCGAGCGCCGTGACTTCATCTTTCGTGCGCAGACTGAGCAGCGTCGAGATCAGGATGACGAACGGGTTGCGTTCGCTTTCCGCCAGATGCGAAACAATGGGCATCTCTCCCAGATCCAACTCTTTTTTCAGAATTTTAACGACGTGATGGATATCGGTGTCCTGCATGAGGTGAACCGCCCTGGATTTTAATCAACCCCCTCGCAGCAAGCTGTTGAGGTATGCAATGGACGTCATTGCTTCGCAACAAACTGCGGAGAATTAACGCTCGTCCCGCAAAGCGGGATTTGAGTTTACGCCATAGTACGGCCCCCCGTGAAAATCAAGCCTTTATCCGCAGGAAAGCGGCTTCGCCGTACTATGGCTTTAAAATTATTGATAAAGGACCATTTGTCCCCTTAAGTATTTTTTCTTGACAGCACGCCTTTATTCTTATAATGCCCACTTTGCACCTCTGCGTATTTGATGGAGTTTGGCGTAAGGGAAGAGGTCCTGACACAAAATCCCGGACAATCAGGCAGATAAGAATCCATCAGACAGGTTACCTTTAGTGAACCCGTCGCTTAGTGAAAATTATAGAACCTATGCAAAAAACAAAAAAATATTCGATCAGCCAGCCTGACGAAATAGGCCAACGAAAAAAGAAGATGGGGCAGGTCATGGTGATTGAAGACCGCTGCAAAGGATGCGGTTTTTGCATCGCCAATTGCCCGCGGCAGGTTTTGCGCGTCTCCTCCGTCTTTAATAAGAAGGGATATCACCCGCCCGAAATCATCGACACGACGCGCTGCGTGAATTGCCATTTTTGCGAAATCCTCTGTCCGGAGTTTGCCATATACAGCGTTGAATATTATGACGACCTCGAAGAGTGACGCTGAAGAAGGAGAGTCGGTTTGTTTGCCAAAGAAGTAAAAACAGGAACACATTTCATGAACGGCGATGAGGCCTGCTGCGAGGGAGCTCTGGCTGCCGGCTGCCGTTTTTTTGCGGGCTACCCGATTACGCCGGCTACGGAAGTCGCCGAATCGATGTCCCGAAGACTGCCGGAAATCGGCGGCATTTACATCCAGATGGAGGACGAAATCGCTTCGATGTCGGCCATTCTGGGCGCGAGCTGGGGCGGTGTGAAATCCATGACCAGCACGTCGGGCCCCGGATTCTCGCTGATGATGGAGAATATCGGTCTGGCGCTGTGCACGGAAACACCCTGCGTGGTGTGCAACGTCCAGCGGGCGGGGCCCAGTACAGGGCTGCCCACGCTGGTCGCGCAAGGGGACATGATGCAGGCGCGCTGGGGGTCGCACGGCCACTACGAAATCATCGCCCTGTCTCCGTCGAGCCCGCAGGAAATGTTTGATCTGACCATCCGCGCGTTCAACCTCTCCGAATACTATCGTCTCCCGGTGATTATTCTGGCGGATGAAACCGTCGGGCACATGAACGAACGCGTCATTATTCCGAGTGAGGAACAAATTGAAGTCGTCAACCGGCGCAAGCCAACGGTGGACCGGGAGGATTATTTGCCTTACGCAGCCGATGACGACGGCATCGCCCCCATGGCCAACTGCGGTGACGGCTATCGCATACACGTCACGGGTCTGACCCACGACGACCGCGGCTACCCGGCCATGGACGCCCGGGCGCAGCAGAAGATGGTTACCCGTCTGGTGGACAAGATACGCAAGAACCGGGATAAAATCATCCGCACAAAGAACGTCTATCTGGACGATGCGGAAGTGGTGGTCGTCTCTTACGGCATCAGCGCCCGATCGGCCATGCAGGCCGTCCGCAACGCCCGCGCCGAAGGAATGAAGGCCGGTTTGATCAAGCTGGAAACCATCTGGCCCTTTCCCGAAGACCTGATCCGTCAGGTTGCGCCGCAGGTCAAAGAGCTGATCATGGCGGAAATCAACGGCGGTCAGATGGTTCTGGAGCTGGAACGGTGCGCCTGCGGCGCTTGTCCGGTCAGCCTCGTGTCGAACTACGGCGGCGCGATCCTTCACCCCGGTCTGATATACAGCGCCATTGAAAAGGCGGTAAAAGGAAAATCATGACAACAGCAAAAGTCGCCAGAAACGCTCCCCCTCATCCGATGGATTCCCTGCTTCGAACCGAGAGAATTCCTCACATTTGGTGCCCCGGCTGCGGCATCGGCACCGTTTTCAACGCTTTGCTCGCCGCAGTCAAGAACACCGGCTGGGACCCCAATTCCATCGCGATGGTGTCGGGCATCGGCTGCACGGGACGCATGGCCGGTTACATCAAACTGGATTCGTTTCATACCACGCACGGCCGGGCGCTTCCGTTTGCCACGGGCCTGAAACTCGCCAAGCCGGGCACGAAAATCATTGTTGTCTCCGGCGACGGGGATTTATTCGCCATCGGCGGCAACCATTTCATCCACGCCGCACGCCGGAACATGGATATGACGGTCATCTGCGTCAACAATTTAAATTACGGCATGACGGGCGGCCAGCAGGCACCCAGTACGCCGCTTGGCGCCAAGACAACGACATCGGTTAACGGCTCGCCGGAAGAACCTTTCAATTTCTGTTATCTGGCATCCGCCTGCGGCGCGACCTATGTAGCGCGCTGGACGGCCCTGCAGGTCCGCTCGCTTCGGAGTTCCATCAGCGAAGCCTTGGAAAAGCGCGGCTTCAGTTTTGTGGAAGTCATTACGCCCTGCCCCTCATCGTTCGGCAGGCGCAATCGTATGGGAACGGCACTGGAGATGATGAAATTCTATCAGGGCCGATCCGTTATTCGCGGCGATATCGATCCCAAGGATGCATCCATGGATATCGACCGGGAAATCACGGTAGGGAAGTTTGTGGATATCGAGCGGCCCACCTTCATGGATCACTATGAAAAAGTCAACCGCCTCAATCTGCCTCAGTGGCGGGCGATGCATCCTGACCATCAAAAAGGACGGTAAAGACGATGCCGGATAAAAAAGAACGACGCATAGTGATCACCGGCTTCGGCGGCCAGGGCATTGTCATGGCCGGCGACATTCTGGGCAAGGCTGCAACCCTTTACGATCATAAGCATGCCACGATGACGCAGAACTACGGGCCGGAAGCGCGCGGCGGCGCCTGCTCGAGCCAGGTCATTATCAGCGGCGAGGAAATTCTCTTTCCCTGCGTGGATGAACCGGAAATCCTCATCTGCATGAGCCAGGAAGCCTATATGAAGAACATCAAGTCGTTGCTCCCCGAAGGCACGCTGATCTGGGATACCGATCTGGTACACACGCGCAAGGCCGATATGCACTATAAGACGTTTCATATCCCCGCCACGCGTTTCGCCGAACAGCTGGGAACCAAGATGATGGCCAATATCGTCATGCTGGGATTTCTCTCGGCGGTGGAGCCTCTTGTCCATGCCGAAGCGCTGAAGAAGGCGGTACTGGATTCCGTGCCCGCGGCAACCAAGGACAATAACCTTCGCGCCTTCAATACCGGCCGGGATTACGGCACCTCCATCGTCAAGGGATTGGTAAAACCCGAACCGGGAAAACATCAGGAATAAAGAAGTCCACGGCGGCGGGATTCAATGATGCGAGCGCCAATACGCCTGCGCCGCCGGCAATCCAATGACGAAGGCAAGGCTTCATCTTGACGTCTCCTCGCGAAGAGACCGGCCGGGGCGACACGGACATCCCCAGGACAACCGGATGATTTTCTCCTCATTCGCCAGAATACACTTGACGGACACTTTCCTTTTTTGTACCTTTATTCCGCTGATTTCTTCGTATTTTAAGGTGTTCCCCCTGACCCTCAACATGCCTTAAAGGATGTGCTCTATGACTGCCCACGCAGATGCCCGTTGTACGATCTCGCAGTATTTGCTTCACCGTTTGAAGGAAGCCGGCATCAGCCATCTTTTCGGTGTCCCCGGCGACTACATTCTCGATTTTCTTGACGAGGTGCTGGTAAGTCCCCTGCAATGGATCGGGACCTGCAATGAGCTCAACGCCGGCTATGCCGCGGACGGTTATGCCCGGATGAATGGCGCCGGAGCCGCGGTCGTGACCTACGGCGTCGGCGGGCTGAGCATCCTAAATGCGGTGGCCGGAGCCTACGCCGAGCGCGTCCCCCTGATCGTCGTCAGCGGCGCACCTCCCGCGCATCGCCGGGAAGCAGGTGCTCTGGTGCACCATCTTGTCGCTGATTACTATGTCCAGCTGGACATTTTCAAGAAAGTAACGATTGATGCCGCCATTATCACCGATGCCGATTCGGCCCCCGATGAGATCGACCGCGTCATGATGAACGCCGTCATCCATAAGCTGCCCGTTTATATCGAGCTGCCCGTGGATATGGCGCGCATGACCTGCCGTTCGCCGCTTCCGGCGTCTCGGCCGCACAAGCGGCTGTGCGATCCGGAAAGTCTCGAAGAATGCGTCGAGGAGGCCGCAAGGCTGCTTGACGCGTCCACAAATCCCGTTGTTTTAGCCGGCGTGGAATTGCTGCGCTTCGGATTGGGAAAAGACGCGCTCGCTCTTGTAGAAACAATAGAAATCCCTTTTGCCACGATGCTGAGCAGCAAATGCGTTTTGCCGGAAATGCATCCTCAATTTATCGGAATCTACCAGGGCAGCTGGAGCCGCGAGGCCGTCAAGAGGCAGGTGGAATCGTCGGACTGTCTCTTGTCACTGGGTGTTTGGATCACGGATCTGGACACGGGACTTTTCAGCATGAATTTCGACAACAGACGAATCATCGATGCGGGAGACGGCGTCGTCCGCATCGGCCGCCACTTTTATCACGATGTGGAGCTCGGCGACTTTATCCGGGCGCTGGCCAAAAAAGCAAAGACGCGGCTCTACGTGAATTCTCATCCGGATGAAGCGCGTCGTCCCCGGGGTCCGTTTGTTCCGGAAAAAGACCGGGTGCTCTCGGCGTCGAGGCTCTATGAGTGTGTGAACAGTTTCCTCGACGACCACATGGTCCTTTTGGCCGAACCCGGCGACGCCTTCTGCGCGGCGCCCGAATTTCATATTGAGGAAGCTGAAAATTTTATCGTCCAGGCCTACTATACGTCCATCGGCTTTTGCACGCCGGCGGCGCTGGGCGTCGCCGCGGCCCGACCCAAAAAACGGCCGGTTGTGCTCACCGGCGACGGCGCCCTGCAAATGACGGTCCAGGAAATTTCAACTTTGATCCGGCAGCGGCTGCCCGCGGTGGTGATCCTCATCAACAATGACGGGTATCTGATTGAACGCGTACTCCATGAAGACGGCCTTTATAATGACATCCAGATGTGGAATTACGCCTCGCTGCCGGCGGCATTCGGCGGAGGGGACAGGGTCATCGGAATCCGTGCGGGCAATGAAGAGGAACTCGCGCAGGCTTTTGTTACGGCGGCCGCCGAAAAAGATAAACTGGTCTTTATTGAGGCGATTCTTCCCAACCGGGACTGCTCGGAAGGCTTGTCCCGCCTGGGCGCATCATTTCGGCAGACACAGACGAAGAAATAGAAAAAGCCCCCCGGAAATATCCTTCCAGGGGGCCTTTTTTTGTCTCTTGACAGTCTATAGCCTAAAAGCCTACAGCCTTTTTAGTTGTATCCTTCCTCATAGGCCAGCATGTCGAGGTGCAGCGTAGCGATGTCTTCAACGTCCAGATTCACCTCCTCGGATGACTTGGGCAGCTCGACGATTTTGATGTAGCGACGGCATTTGTTACAGACATCCACCCGGTGGCTCTCTTCGCCCTCCACGGCAAAATACGCGAGGGAATGCTGCTCTTCATTCCCGCAGAAGGGGCATTTGATCCGGCGAAAATGCCACTTATACCCGCACTGGTGGCAGAAAAGATACCGCTTGCCGTCTTCCTTCTCCCGGATTTCGCCGATTTTCGGTTCTTTACCGCAGATGGGGCAATAGCCTTCCGACCAGCCCGATTTTTCAACCGCTTTGCCGTACTGCTCGGCGATCACTTCCAGTTCCGGCCGCAGGCTTTCTTCAATAAAAAGGTCGATCAGGTCCAGTTGATCATCCTGTTCACCGGATGTTTTCAGTTCTTTATCCGGGATTTCCTCTTCGGCCTCGCCCGCATGAAACGATGACCGGATAATCGCCTCCCAGTCAAAATGTTCATCCTTGATTACGTCGAGAAACTTTTGCGCTTCGGCCGGTATCCTTTTTTCGGCAATCGCAATGAGCGAATAAAAGTATTCTTTCGGACGGGTTAAATCGTATTTTTGCCCCGTAAGGTCAATCAGGGGAAGGCCTCCCTCCATTTTTCCGGGAATTAATTTACCGTCCACTGAAAAAATCGGCTGCGTCATATTCCTGCGGTATTCCTCCCGCAGAATCAGGATTTCCGCCAGGATATCCAGAAGATCTGTATAGTGAGGGCTGGTGAGCTTGTAGTCCTCGATGGTCTTTAAAGATTTACGCAGCGTTGCTGCCATATTTCTGTCCTCCGTATTCGTTGCCACTTCGTCATCTCAGGCGGTGGTGTACTTTAAGATACACTACGGCAGCACCTAAAAGCAAAGTTGATTAACCTTATCTGCTTTTCACCCTGTCGGCAAGAGATATTTATTTTTACCTATCCTTCCGGATTCATTAATTAATAGATGTATCACCAGCTGGATGCCGTTAACGGTCACGCTCGCCCTCAAAAAACACGCCAAAAGTCTTTGTAAGCGCTAAAAGAAAATGAACGTCATGGCAATAAACAAAACCACCAAGATCGGAATCGAATACTTAAACATGTAACCGAAGAAGCTCGGCATTTTTACACCGGCCTCTTCCGCTATCGACTTGACCATGAAATTGGGCGCATTGCCGATATAGGAATTGGCGCCCATGAAAACCGCACCCGCCGAGATCGCCGCTAGATAGGGGACCTTTTCAACGATGAGTGAGGCCACAGCCTCGACTTCCGGTACGCCCGGATAGAACTTGCCCAGGGCGCTGTTAAAGAAGGTCAGATAGGTGGGAGCGTTATCGAGAAAGCTCGACAGTGATCCCGCCGCCCAGAAATAGTGGGCGGGAGTATCTACGGATTTGATTAGCCAGGCCAGCGCTCCATGTTCACCCGCTTTCAAAATGGCCAGCGCGGGGATGATCGTCATGAAAATACCGGCAAAAAGATAGGCGACTTCCAGAATGGGCGCCCAGCTGAAGTCGTTATCCTTGCGGACCGTGCGGGACGTAAAGATGAGAGATAAAACACCCATTACGATCAGGACCCCGTCTTTGACCAGATTCTCTATGGTTTGGTGGATGCCGAAGATGCTGACCTCGCCCATTTTGACCGTTCCGCTCATCAGCACCGCCGCAACGATGCCCGCCAGAAAAAGAAAATTCTGTGCGCCGTCAATGCGCAGAGGCTCCGCCGCCTTCGGAACCGCGATCCTATTCTCTTTTTTGTAGTAATAAGAGTCCATCACGAAATAAAGCGCAAGCAGGATCACGCTGGCAAAAGCCATTTCCGGAAAAATGTGAAGCGTCCAAAAAAAGGGAACGCCATGCAGGAAACCCAAAAATAGAGGCGGGTCGCCCAGCGGCGTAAGCGCGCCGCCGATATTACTGACGAGAAAAATGAAGAAAACAACGGTGTGCGCCTTATGCACCCGCCAGGCATTCGATCTCAAGATCGGCCGGATCATCAGCATAGAGGCGCCGGTCGTTCCGATAACGGAAGCCAAAAGCGTTCCGATGAGCAGGATCGCCGCATTAACCGCCGGGGTTCCTTTCAGGGTTCCCTTCACATATATGCCGCCGGAAATGGTAAACAGCGACCACAGCAGGATGATGAAAGGAATGTAGTCGATAATATAAATGTGGGCGATTTCATAAACGGCAACAGTACCAAAGATCATGATAAACGGGACGGCCAGTGCAATCGCCCAGAACGCCGATACCTTCGGAAAATGCCTGTGCCAGAAATGCGGCGTGAAGAGCGGCATCAAAGCGATGGAAAGCAGGATCCCGATGAAAGGGAGAATTGACCACACGGGCAAAGCGGCTCCGACATTTTCCACCACTTTCTCAGCGAAGCATACCGCGGGAAGAGCCAGCGATGAAACGAAGATCGCGTATAAAAAAAGTCCGGTTTTTTTCATGCGAATTTATTTCACTCCCTTTCTTCTTTCTGCAGGTAGATGGTACGCGTCGGATACGCGAATTCAACGCCCTCTTCCTGGAAACGGCGGAAGATTTCCAAATGGATGGCTTGCTGAAGGTCCATATGCAACCGGTAGTCGGAACCGGTCACGAAATAGACCGCCTCGAAATTAAGCGCCGAGTCGCCGAACGCTTTGAAATGAACACGGTCGAAACGGGCCTGCGGCTGGGCCTCTATGACCCCCTTCACCAGTTCATTAATCCTCACGAGTTTTTCGGCAGGCGTCTGATAGGTGACGCCGAAGGCGAGCACCACGCGCCTCTCCTGCATCCTTTTATAGTTGTGGATCCGGCTCTTCAACAGGTCGCTGTTGGCGAGAATCAGTTCCTCTCCGTCGATGCTGCGCAGACGCGTCGTCTTCAGGCCGATGTGCTCGATGGTTCCCGTGAGATTATCGATGACGATCGTGTCGCCGATCACGAACGGCTTGTCCAGGACAATCGACAGGGACGCCAGCAGATCCCCCAAAATATTCTGCACGGCGAGTGCCACGGCGATGCCACCGATGCCCAGGCCCGCGACCAGACCGGTGATGTTGACGCCCAGGTTATCGAGGACCAGGAGAAGGACGATCACCCATAAAACGAGCCTGGCCACAAACCCCAGAAAGGTAATGGTGGTTGCACTGGAGGTGTCCTGGTCAGCCCGTTTGGAAATCATGCGCTTGAGTCCGAAGGAAATGCCGGCGCCGGCCCACAGTCCGCCTTGAACGATCAGGATCAGAATGACCACTTTCTGCCACACGGCGGCGATGGACGGCTTGAGCATCACTGCATGAGACGCAACATAGGCGGACGCCACCAGCAGGATCAGAAATTTTGTCTGCTTGAGCATGCTGACCAGCAGATCATCAATTTGGTTTTCCGTCGAGGCGGCCAGCCGTTCCAGTTTGCGTATAACGGTCCGCTGGATCACCTTCAATACCGCAAAAACAACAATCAAGATGCCGATGGCAATGAGCCAGTCTTGCAGCATATTCCCCAGAAATACATTGCTTAAAATATCCATGGTTCTCCTCTGGAAAATTCGGCCTGCGGGCAAACGAACTCCCCCAGCCGATTTTAAGAACAAGAATCTTATATTACTTTTCCGGAATCACCAAAATCGGTAGAAGCGCCAAGTCGATGATGTTGACATCGGTGCTGTCAAACAGGGATGAATAAATTTTGCTGCGATGCCTGTGTCCGACGATCAGCAAGTCGATGGAATGTTCCCGGACATACCTGACGATTTCATCCGCCGTGGTTCCTTTGGAACTCGCATAAACGATGTCCATATCTTTGAGGAAATCCGCAGGCACGGTTTCCCTGACTTTCAGCGCGACAGCGTCTTCCCGGTCGGTCGGATGACGGTACCCGGCTTCTAGGTCATTGACGTACAAAAAATGAATGCGGCTTCGGAACCGCTTCGCGAATTCCACGGCATCGACAATGGACGTGATATGCTCATCATCCAGATCAATCGCGTATAACACGTTTTGAAAATCGTTCATGATAACCTCCGGACGAGGGGTCGGAATTACTCCCGAATGCGCTTCTTGAGTTCTTTAATCAGGTGGTTCAACAGATCGCCGGCATCCGCCGTGATGGCCACGTCGGCCATTTTCATCATCGTGGCCTGGGGATTTTTGTTGACCGCGACGATGAAGTTGGCTTCCCCCAAACCCGCCGTATGCTGAATGGCGCCGCTGATGCCGAAGGAAAAGAGAATTCGGGGTTTGATGTGCTTCCCCGCCTGCCCGACCAGGGCCTCGTGATTGGCCCATCCGGCATAAACCACCGGCCGCGTCGCGCCGACGTCCCCGCCCAGAAGCCGGGCCAGTTCATCAAGTTTTTTGAAATTGTTTTTATTGCCCATGCCGCGTCCGCCGCAGACAATGACCGTTGCGTTTTCAATCGTGTGCTCCCGCCGCGCCGCACGTTCATACTCGACCACCCGAACGCCCGAAGCGGGCAGATGCGGCGGCAGCGGCAGGCGCTCTACAACGGCCGTACGATCGTAATTGTGCGGAATTTCCTTGAAGGTGCCCGGGCGCACGGTCGCCATCTGCGGCCGATGCTTTTCCGTGACGATTTCCGCCAGCATGTTGCCGCCGAAAGACGGCGCGATTTGCACGAGCAGTCCGTCGGGTGTGACGTCGAGGCCGACGCAATCCGCGGACAGGCCGGTTTGCAGACGCTTCGCCAGGCGGGGCGCAAACTCGCGTCCGAAATCCGTCGCGCCGATTAAAATGATATCCGGGTCTCTCTCGCCCGCGAGCCGCTCCATGAGCGCCAGATAGTGCTCCGTGCTGTAACTGGTTAAGGAAGGATGGTCGATCGCCAGGATGCGGTCCGCACCGTGCGCCGTATACTCCATGATCCATTCTTCGATTTCATGGCCGACAACGACCGCACAGACTTCCGCGTCAATCACCCGCGCCAGGTCGACCGCTTTGGAAATGAGCTGCAGCGTGACGCGATTCTGATAATAATTGCGGTAATCGCCGAATACCCAGATGCTTTTTTGTGACTTCTTCATTTGTCCGTCCGTCCAGCGTAACTTAAACCTGCTTTTTTGCTTCAATCGACTTCCCGATGACGGCGCCGATCGTCCGCTGATACCGGTCCAGGAATTCCCCCGCGGCATTGGCCGCCGCCCCCGTGATCCTGACGTTTTCCTTCTGCGTCTTGCGGATAAACACTTTGCGCACCCTGGTGCGCGATCCGTGCGCGGCGAGATCAGCGGCGGTAATGCCCAAAGCCGGCGCATTCAGGACGGCAATATCCGATTCGCCAAACGCCCGGGTAAGCCCCGCAAAAGATGCGTAGCGCGGTTCGTACTGCTCCATCGAAACCGTGACCAGAGCGGGGAATTCCATTTCCAGCGTTTCGCGAAAATTATCGACCAGACGGCGCACGCGCAGCGTTCGTCCGGAAAGGGTGACCTGCTCGGCATAAGCCGCCGCCGGAATATGCAGCTCTTCGGCCAGCTGCGGTCCCACCTGAGCGGTTTCGCTGTCGGATGTGTAGGCGCCGCATAGAATCAGATCGTATGCCGGGACCTCTTTTTTAATCGCTTCGGCAAGGACGAAGGACGTGGCATAGGTGTCCGACCCGGCAAGCATCCGATCACAAATTAAGGCGGCGCGATCCGCGCCCATCGCCAGCGCTTCGCGCAAAACCTCTTCCGCAGCCGGGGGACCCATGGTCAGGACGGTGATGGCTGCCCCGTGCGCTTCCTTGATCTTAAGCGCTGCTTCCACGGCGTGCTTGCAGGCGGGATTCATCATTCCGGAAGCCAGATCACGCCTCAGCGTTCCGGTTTTTTCATCCCAGGGCAGTTCGGTCACCATCGGGACCTGTTTAATGCATACGACAATCTTCAGCATAACGGCTCACAAAATCGGCTGGGACAGGATCGTGCGGGCAATCACCACCCGCTGGATTTCACTGGTGCCTTCATAAATTTCCGTCACCTTGGCGTCGCGGAAATAGCGCTCCACGTCATACTCCTTGCTGTACCCGTAACCGCCGTGGATCTGGACGGCCAGTGACGTTACTTTCGAGGCCACGGTGCTGCAGTAAAGCTTGGCCATCGACGCTTCGCAGCCAAAAGGCGCTCCCGCGTCCTTGAGTTCGCAGGCGCGGTAAAGCAAAAGGCGCGCGGCCATAATTTCCGTTGCCATATCGGCGATATAATTTTGAATGGTCTGCTGGGAGGCGATGGGTTTTTTGAATTGCTGCCGTTCCTTGGCATATTTCACCGCCGCTTCCATGGCGCCTTGAGCAATGCCCAGGGCCTGGGCCGCGACGCCGATCCGGCCGTTGTCCAGCGTCGCCAGTCCGATCTTCATGCCGTCGCCCAGCTTTCCCAGAAGATTTTCGCCGGGGACGCGGCAATCTTCGAAAAACAAAGACGATACAGGATTAGCGCGCATGCCGCACAAGTCTTCCAGTTCTCCGCGCAGAAATCCGGGAAATTTGCTCTCCACAATAAAAACACTGCTTTGGAGCTTGTTCTCCGGCGACGAGGTCAACGCGAAAATAAGCGCGACACCGCAGACGCCGCCGTTGGTCACAAAAATTTTCGTTCCGTTCAAAACGTAATCCGCCCCGCTTCGGGTGGCGGTCGTTTCCACGCTGCCGGCATCGGACCCGGCATTGGCTTCGGTCAGGCTGAACGCACCGATGACGTCCCCCGCGGCCAATTGCGGAAGATATTTATCTTTCTGGCGTTTATCGGCAAATTGCAGAAAGGGATAGACGGCTACCCCGTTATGAACCGTCACGCACAAGCCGACCGCCGCGCAGACACGGGAAAGCTCTTCGACCACAATCGCGGTGCTGATGGAATCCATCGCCGCACCGCCGTAAGCCTTGGGCACCTGCAGGCCGAAATAGTTCAGATCCCGCATCTTGGCAATGACGTCGCGCGGAAAAATTCTCCGCTGGTCAATTTCGGACGCAATGGGCGCCAGTTCCGTTTCGGCAAAGTGCCGCGCGGAGGCCCGGATCAGTTTATGTTTCATGCACGGATTAAATTGCAAAATCCACTCCCGGAATTCTCGGAACGAACACGCCTCGCCCGTTGATTTCTGATACCCCTATGAATTTTCATCTGGCATATAGAAAAAAGAAGCGGTAAAGTCAATCACATTGTATTGAATTGACATACTTTCGCAACGAGAGGAGATCGCATGAAAAAAATCTTTATCACGTGCTTTGCCGCGGTGCTGCTGTTTTCCTTTTTACCGCCGGCGCAGGCTCAGGAATACGGCAAGATCCGCGCGCTGCAACAAAGGGCGGCGTATGTGACCAAACAAAAAAATGACTTTGTCGTCCGGGTGTTAAGCTCCTACAAAATCCTTCATGAAACAAACGCTGAAGGGGCCGTTGTCCGCATCAACGTGGACAACAAATGGGCGGATATTACAGCCATCGAAATTATTCCGGTGCTCAGGGAATCGGTGGATAAAAGCCAGCAGGTCGCCGCGCATGAATTGTATTTTTTCACCGCCGACGGCATTCTGGACGTGATGTCGGCGCTGACGATCCGATAAAGGGATTGAAGAAACCCTTTGCCTTTCATCTTTAATGCGGGAAGGGAATGTTCGTGACTACGAGCCGACCTTGCTTTTCATTTCCGCAAGCTTTTCTTTGTCCAGATAGTACCTGCCGTCGCCGGCCTTGATGACCAGTCCATCGGCCAGAAGGACGCCCAACGCTTTGGGCCGCAAATTGCGTGTTCCCACGCGAAAAAAATTCTTACGCTCATCCTGCAGCTTGACGGCTTTAGACGCTTTCACAGCCCCGGCGGCTTCCAGTTCCGCAATGATTTTAAAACAGACCCGTCTCAGTCCCAGTCCGGTGACGTACATCGCACCGAAGACAAAAACAATAAAGGCCAGGATCAGTAAAAAAATTTGTACATAAACAGGCATGGGATCGAATTTTCCTTATCCGTCGACGTCGGTCAAATGAACTGCACTTCTTTGGTTGCGCGGACTACCACAAAGCAGCGCTCAATATTGGATTCCGGGTCTGCCGGGATAACGAAAAAACCCGGCCGATCCCGCCGATAACTGGTGGTGCTGCCCACGAGCAGCTCGCCGTCTTGAAAAACTACTTTGATTTTGCGGCCAAAGACGGCTTTGCCCGGATCAAAATTCTTCCTCTCTTCAAAATACGGATTGCCGTTAAAATCTTTCACAAAAAAAATCGCCTTTAAATCCGCGATCCGAACGGCCTTCGGATTGTCGGCATTTATCAATTCCGGCTGCCCCAAATGAAATATCTCCCGATCAGGGGAAAAATTAACGGTGACACCTTTTTGCAGACGGTTATCCGCATAACGGACGACAACTTTATTTTGAATCATCCCGTCTCCTCAATTGTCGCCGCCGCTTTGAATATAACGACAATGACAGCGCCTCCCCGCTTCAATCTGATTTTTTACCGGACATGGATTCTATTTTGACGCCAATCACGAGGACCTTGTCCAGGATGGCGTCGTCGTAGGAGAGCGAATCTCCGCCTGTATATTTCTTCATCAGGATACCCAGAGCCTTTTTCTTTTCGCCGCCGTCCTCAATAAAATAAGCCTCACCAAAACCGATGACGCTTTGATACTTCATTCCCCAGGAACAGGCCGTATCCGCCCCCCGCAAATCACCGGGAATATCCGCCTCAAAACAAACGGACGGATTATCCCGCAGCATATCTATTTTTTTGCCCCTCCGGGAACAATGGAAATAAAGATAGCGACCGCTCACCGCAAAGTTGACCGGCACCACATAAGGACGGCCGCCTGCGCTCATAGCGATCCGGCAAACCGGTGCGGCCTGCAAAATGGCGGCTATTTCCGCCGGGTCTTTGATTTCTCTTTCCGAACGGCGCATGATCTTGACCTTCCTTCTGGAGGGTGAACCCCAGGGCTCTTGTCCAAGAAATCTTGGCATGTTTCATAAAGTTGTGATAAAAAAATCCGCACTCTTACCCCCTCGGCTTCATGAATCGACGCCCGTTTGCTTTTATCTGAACGAGAGGAAAAAGTCGATGACTTTATGACGTGGATATGAGAGGAAAAAGTATGGATGAAAAAAACAATCAGGCCATCGGCGTCTTCGATTCCGGCATCGGCGGACTCACCGTGGTGAGGTCACTCATGGAACGCCTGCCGTTCGAAAGCATCGTTTACTTCGGCGATACGGCACGTGTGCCTTACGGCATCAAATCCGTGGAAACGATCAACCGGTATGCGCTGCAAATCGCCGAATTCTTATTAAGGAAGGACGTCAAACTCCTGATCGTCGCCTGCAACACGATGGCGGCTGTGGCCTACCAGGCCATCCGGGACATTTCGCCCGTGCCGGTCCTGGAAGTCATTGAAGCCAGCGCGAAAATTGCCGCGTCCTCAACCCGCAGCAAGACCATCGGTGTGATCGGCACGCCGGCCACGATCAACTCGAACGCCTATGCCCGCGCCATTCACCTTCTGGATCGGGATGCCAAGGTTTTTTCTCAGGCCTGCCCCCTGTTTGTACCGCTCGTGGAAGAGGGCTGGCTGGATCATCCCGCCACGCGTCTTGTCGCCGAAGAGTATTTGAAACCGGTCCTGGCTGAACACATCGACACACTGGTACTGGGCTGCACGCACTATCCGCTGCTCAAGCCGCTTTTTCAGGATATCGTCGGAGAAGGCGTCCGGCTGATCGATTCCGCGGAGGCGATGGCGGAAATTGCCGCCGATTTGATTATCCGCCGGGACCTGGGCAATTTAAGCCGGCAGGCGCCGGACTATCTCTTTTGCGTGAGTGATGTGCCGTACCGCTTTCAGACCATCGGAGAGAGGTTCCTCGGACGGACGCTGCCGCGCGTGGAAATGGTCAGGCTGTGATATACGCACACAATTGATGCGTCTGTAAAAGCAACAGGCGAGAATTTTTCGATAACCGAATACCAGCGTCCGAGGGGTTCAGCTTATGAAGCAATTACTTCGCTGTTTGATCATAGCTATCACCTTTGGGCTCACTTTATTCCCAGAGTTCTCCATTGCCAAAACGTTGAACATTCTTGTCCACCCTTTTGAAAACACGGGCAATAAGGAATTCTCGTGGATATCGGCAGGAATGACGGATACCGTCATAACGGACCTCGCCCGGATTAAGACTATTAATGTCGTCTCCAATGACGACAGAAAAAAAATAATCGAAGAGATGAAATTCATTTTTTCAGGGCTTACCGAAGAAGATAAAATGATGAAGACCGGCAAGCTGATCGGTGCAAACATCATTTTTACCGGGCGCTATCTTGTATCGGGTGATCGCATCAGAGTCCACGCCCGGCTGGTCAACGTAGAGACGGGGAAGGTTGAGAACACTGCAAAGATCGATGGCACAGTGGGTGGTATCTTTGATTTGCAGGATAAGGTGGTCTTCGCCCTCATGGGTGAAACGGAAAGAATCCAGATGCTCGACATCCAACCGGTAAAACTGACCGAGGAAGATAAAAAAGCGATAGAAGACAAACCCAGGCACAAGGCGAATGCTTATGAATGGTACGCAAAAGGATTAGAACTCCAGGATACCCATCCCAAAGAGGCCCTGGTTGCCTTTAATAAGGCTCTCGATATTGACCCCCAATATACCCATGCCTTAATGGCCGCCGGTTTTACTGCGGCCTGGCCGCTCAACCTTTTTAGTGAAGCCTTTGAATACCTGGAAAGAGCGGAGAAGGTATTCAGCGGACGCCAGGAAACCAATACGCCCTCTTATGCCAGGCTCATGTCTTCAGTGGGCATTGTCTATTTCCAAAAAGGTCAGTTTGACAGAGCACTGGAATATTACTTGAAAGCCAAATCCATCGTGGATAGAATCGGTCGCGGGAATTCCGCCAATTATTCCTCTCTGATGATGATCATCGGCAATACTTACATGAATATGGGCAAGCTGGACAGGGCACTGGAATACTACACGACTGCCAGATCCATTAAGGATGGTTCAGGTCTCCAGAATACCTCTGATTATGCCTTGCTGATGACGATCAGCGGCTTTGCCTATTGGCGAAAAGGTCAGTGGGACCGGGCACTGGAATATTATACAAACGCCCAATCCATCTGGGATCGACTCCGTCTTCAGAACACGTCCTTTTATGCCATTGTCCTGATGCACATCGGCAATGCTTATAAAGATAAGGGGCAGCTGGACCGGGCGCTGGAATACTGCAAAAATTCCTTGGCCTTAAGGGAGAAGCTTGGCCTTCAGAATACCGTACATCACGGTCATCTCCTTCTGAGTATCGGTGACATTTATCAGAAAAAGGGTCAAGAAGATCGGGCCGGACAATTTTTCAGGAAGGCGTACGACGCATACGTAGAATCCGGATATGTCGGGAAAGAGAAGAAATGGGCTCTTAAGGGAGCACAAAGATTAGGTTACTGAAATAGAAGAGACCCGGGAGGTGTTATTTGTTTCCGGGCAAACCTTTAGTAATCATTTGCAGAAAAGGAAAGAAGGGACATTAGACGATATATGAAAATTCTTCTGGCCGGCTATAACGTTGATTATGATCTGATTCGCACCCTCAAGGAAAAAAGCGCGACTAAGCAGGATATCACGCCGGAAACGATTTCCGCCGCTTACGCGCGCATCAGCCGCAGTCCCAGGTCCGTTGACGAGCTGCGCGCCGCCGCGCTTGCCGAAGTGGACAAGGCCCGCAAATCCAACCGCAGCATCGTTTTTGAGATGGGGCACAGCTCGGTTGCCGAGCACGCCGTATTCAATATCGACGTCATCGGTGTTTCCCGCCTGCTTGTGGAAGAAATTGAAAAGTTTCGCCTGTGTTCCTACACTGAGAAATCGCAGCGCTATGTCTTGTTTGATAAGGATTACGTCATTCCGGACGAAATCCGCGAAGCGAATCTCACCGACGCTTTTGTCCAAACCATCGAGATGCAAAATGACTTCTATCATCGTCTCTACGAAGAACTCCGGCCTTATGTTTTTGAGAAAAACAAGGATCTGGCGGACAATCCCGCCCATAAATCCATGCTGGAAGGATGGGCCAAGGAAGATGCGCGTTACGCCATTGCGCTCGCAACCGAGACTCAGCTGGGCATGACGATCAACGCCCGCAATCTGGAACTGATGCTCCGGAGGCTCTCCGCGCTCCCGCTTGCGGAAGCACGCTGCTTAAGCGAGCGCCTTTATGCCGCAACCCGGGAGATCGCCCCCTCCCTGATCCGCTATACCGAAGCGACGGATTACGATCGCCGGACGCGCCCCAACCTACGCGGTTTTCTTAAGAGGATCGCCGGCGCAGGCAACACCCCGTCAGCGGATGCCGTCCGCCTGATCCGGGCAACGCCCGACGCCGATGTAGAGACCGCCGCCTGGCTGCTTTTCACCTCATCGGGGCTGGGTTATGACCGCTGCCTGAGGACGGCCCGGCGGATGAGTCCGCGCGCTGCCCGGGCCCTGTTCAAAATCGTCTTTGAAAATATTCAGCCTTATGATGCCGCGCTCCGGGAACTCGAAAATGCGGATCTGCACTTCGAACTGATCATGAGCGCGAGCTGCTTCGCCCAGCTCAAGCGCCATCGGATGGCCACGCTGGTCAGCCAGGACTACGACCCGGGTTTGGGTGTAACCGTACCACCGGCGGTGAGGGCTATCGGTCGGCAAAAAGACTTTATGGCCCTGATCAAAAAGACCAACGGCGCCTATGAACAAATCAGGCAAAAAAATCCGTACGCCGCCTCCTATGTGCTGACCAACGCGCATCGCAAACGGGTGTTGATGAAATTGAACGCCAGGGAACTCTACCACCTGTCGCGCCTGAGGACTGACGCGCATGCCCAGTGGGACATCCGCGACCTATCCAAAGCGATGCTCACGCAGGCCCGTAAAGTCATGCCTCTTACATTGATGATGGCCTGCGGCAAGGATGATTTCGCGGCGCTCCGCCAGAGAGTATTTCCCGGAATGTAAATTCCGGTTTGTCTTGATGTGAAAGCATGACCGCAAAAAGAAAATTCCCTATCGTCCTTCTGGCCACTACGATCAGTTCCTTTACGACGCCTTTTATGGGGTCATCCGTCAATATTGCTCTGCCGGTGATCGCCCGCGATTTTTCGATGACGGCTCTCAGCTTAAGCTGGGTGGCCTCATCTTTTCTGCTCGCCGCGGCCATCATGCTGGTGCCGATGGGCCGCCTGGCGGATATCTACGGACGAAAGATTTTCTTCCTTTCCGGTTCGCTGATTTTCGCCTTGTCGTCTCTTTTGTGCATCTGGTCCAAGACGGAAGGCCTGTTTATTGCTCTGCGCATTGTCCAGGGGATCGGCGGTGCGATGATCTTCAGCACGGGCACCGCAATGCTGATCTCCGCCTATCCGGAGAACGTTCGCGGCAAGATGCTGGGCATCAACATCGCTGCGGTTTATATCGGGCTGACCTGCGGCCCGTTTATCGGAGGCATCCTTACCGAGCACCTGGGATGGAAGACGATTTTCATCGTCAACGCGGCGCTGGGAGCGGCCGCCGCCGGGCTTACCCTGCGCATGGCCCCGGAAGACCGGACGGCGGCAACGGGCGAGGCCTTTGACCTGGGCGGCTCGATCCTTTACGCGGCGGCGCTGTTTGCCGTGATGTACGGCTTTACGCAGTTGCCTTCTCCCGGGGGAGGCATTCTGATCGCCGCCGGAGTCCTCTGTTTCATCTTCTTTATTCGACGGCAGCTCACAAGACCTTTCCCGCTCATCAACATTCACCTGTTTCTGGACAATCGGGTCTTTGCTTTCTCCAATCTCGCCGCTCTGATCAACTACGCGGCGACGTTTGCCGTCACCTTTCTCGTCAGCCTTTACCTGCAGCACATCAAGATGATGACGCCGTCCCAGACAGGCATTGTTCTCGTCATCGAACCTCTGTTACAGGCGGTCTTTTCACCGGCGGCAGGAAGGTTGTCCGACCGCTACGAACCGCGGATCATCTCCTCCGCGGGCATGGCGCTGACCGTCATCGGTCTTGTCGGGCTGTTTTTTATTGGCGCCGCAACGCCTCTCTCTTACATCGTGTTTTGCCTGGCTTTGCTGGGCACCGGTTTTGCGCTGTTTTCCTCTCCCAATATCAACGCCGTCATGAGTTCGGTGGAAAATAAATTCTACGGCGTTGCATCGGCCACTCAGGCCACGATGAGACTGGTGGGACAGAGCTTGAGCATGGGCATCGCCATGCTGGTTTTCGCCTGGGTCATCGGCGGGAGGAGCCTCACCGATGAAACCAACGCCCTGTTGGTCGCCAGTTCTAAAATCATTTTCGGCATTCTGGCCGTGACCTGCGGCTTCGGGGTGTTCGCATCGCTGGCCCGTGGCCGCATCCATCGGCAGCGGTCAAAAGGCCGCCCGTAAACGGCATTCTGCAATCGTTCTTCGCGGGGAACAGAAATGAAAAGACACGTCATCAGTTTTGCTATCGGCCTCGCCGCCGGTGCTTTCGGAGGCCTGATCGGCCTGGGCGGCGGAGTGATCATGGTCCCCCTGATGGTCGGCATCCTGAAACTCTCCCAGCACAGGGCGCACGGGACAAGTCTGGTCGCGTTGGTCTTTACGGGAGCCGGCGGGGCATTGATCTATGGCCTGCGGGGGCATGTCGATTTTTGGGCCGCAGCGGCCCTGGCGGCAACGGCCGTGTTTACGGTCCGTGCCGGTGCACGTTATGCCGATGCGCTTCCCGGCTGGAAACTGAAACGCGCCTTCGGCCTGTTCCTGATTTTCTGCGCAGCCCTGCTGGCCCTGAAACCCTATCTGCCCGCGACCTTCGGGGACCATTCCGGTCCCGTAAACATCGTCATTTTCCTTGCAACCGGAGCGATCACCGGCTTCCTTTCCGGCATGATGGGCATAGGCGGCGGTACGATCATGATCCCGGCCATGGTTTTACTCGCCGGATTCGGGCAGCATGTGGCGCAGGGAACAGCGCTCGCCGTCATGATCCCCGCAGGCCTGGCGGGAGCCCACGCCCATCATCAGCTGGGAAACGTCGCCCAAAACCATCTGCCCGGCCTCATCGCCGGCATCCTTGTGGGAACGTTCTGCGGCGGCAATATTGCCGGTTTTATTCCGGATGCTCCCCTGCGCATCGCCTTCACGGCGGGGATCGTTTTTATGGGGTGGCGCTATGCCCGGACCGTCTCGCCTCGGGCGTCAGATATCGAATGAGTCTCTTAGCAAACCTGCCGACCGGCGGCAGTACCGAGCGGACGGACTTTGGCGCTCACCTATGAAAGAGGAATTTCTTTTGGAAAACTGATCCGAAACAGTCTTGCTCAATCAAGAAATGTTAGGTATGAACTTAACCAATGATCGGATCGCCACAGCGGGTATGCCCCATGCAAAATGAAGCTAAAATGTTTTATCTCGAAAACAGAATCTGTCTGTTGGAAACCGAAATCGAAGAGTTGGCCAGACAAAATCAGACTCTGCTCGAAAGCCAAAACATTCAGGACACCCTTTTAAAAAGATCTCTGGCCGGCTACTACATATTCTCCGAAGGGAGGTTCCGTGTGATTAACCCCGTGGTGGTCTCTTTTACAGGCTATTCTCCGGAAGAGATCATCGGCAACCGGGCGGATTTTATGGTTCATCCCGACGATCGGCTGGCGGTAAGGAATTATTCGCAGGCGATGCGGACCGGCAAACTATTCCGTCCCTATGAATTCAGAATCATTACGAAGCAGGGCGAAATCCGCTGGCTGCTGGAGGTTGTCGCCTCCATCAGCTTTGAAGGAAAGCCGGCCATCCTCGGCAGCGATATGGACATTACCCGGCAGAAGATGACGGAAAAAAAACTGGCGGAATCGGAAAACCTTTACCGCACCATTTTTGAAACGACAGGCACCGTTACGGTGATCATCGAGGATGATAAGACCCTTTCACTCATCAACTCGGAATTTGAAAGAGTGACCGGTTACAAGAGAGAGGAATGGGAAGGAAAAAAGACGTGGGTCGATCTGATTGATCCGAGAGACCTCTCCCGGCTGGAAGAATATCACCGGTTGCGGCGTATCGATCCGCAGTTGGCGCCCAGAACTTATGAATTTCGCCTGGTGGACAGCCAGGGGAACATTAAAAATGTGCTCTCCACAAACTGTCTCATTCCCGGTACGAAAAAGCACGTGTGTTCCGTCATAGACATTACGGAACTGGAGGAAAAGGGAAGCGAACTCACGATCAAGACCCGCAATCTGGAGGAACTCAATACCGCCCTCCGGGTCATGCTCAAGCAGCGGGCCGAGGACCGCGAGGAACTGGAACAAACCCTGATGGCCGGCATCAAGGAATTGATTCTGCCTCATCTGGAGAAGCTGCGCAAAGGCGGGTCGGAACAGAGTCGCCGGATCCATCACGATCTCATTAAATCCAACCTGGACGAGATCCTCTCGCCTTTCTCCCGAAAACTTTCCACCAAATTCAGAAGCCTGACCGCGACCGAAATCCAGGTGGCCCACTTGATTAAGGATGGAAAGAACAGCAAAGAAATTGCCGATGTTTTGAGTGTGTCCAGCAGTGCCGTCGACGTCTATCGGTATCGCATCCGCAAAAAACTCGGTCTCAACAACCAGAAAGTCAATCTCCGGTCCTATCTTCTAAGTTTGCCTTAATTTCCATACTATGATTGTATGGAAATGGTTTTAATTATTTCATATTGACACAAAATCCTTGCTATAATAA
>SBEK01000219.1 GCA_009668925.1 Deltaproteobacteria bacterium | reverse complement strand
GGATGGTTTGACAATGACCGGATAGCCGACCTCAGCGGCGATTTCCCTGGCGCGCCTGGTGCCTTCCGCGGTGCCGTTGGTAATGGCGTCGTCGCAGCCCGGCGTCACCGGAATATTGATCATCCGCATCAACTGGCGCGCCCGGTTTTTCGGTTTGGCTTTGAACATGCACGAGCTTGACGGTCCGATGAAAATGATTTTCTCCCGCTCGCACAGTTCGACGAATTCCGGGTTTTCCGAGAGAAATCCGTAGCCCGGGTGAATCGCATCGGCGCCGCTTTGTTTCGCGACATGAACGATCTTCTCGAAATTCAGGTAGCTTTCGGCCGCTTCGGGCGGACCGATCTCGTAGATTTCATCCGCCAGCTTGACATGCAGAGCATCCGTGTCCGCCTGTGAGAAAACCGCCGCGGTGCGAATGCCCATATCCTTGCAGGTGCGGATGATCCGGACGGCGATTTCCCCGCGGTTGGCAATCAATATTTTGTTGAACTTCGTCATAGTCTAAACTCCAGAGTGTTTGTAGCGCATTGCTGTGAGCTACTGCATGCAAATACCATATCAATCTTCGGGGGTAAACTCCAAATCTGTGTCTTGGCATTGCCGTGCCTTGCAAAGCACTAAGCATGCCAGTTGACCTGTTGGGGCTTAGTCGCGTCAGATGTCCGTTATTGGAGATATTTTTGACCGATGCATGAAAAAAGCGGCTGTGAAACGGCGGCACGCTGTGTAAATTTATTCACACTGAGTAATTTATTATACACTTTCTATTCTTCATGCCAAAGAAGACGGTCAATATCCGTTGCAGGCAAAATCAGGATGGGTATGCATTTGCTGCAAAAAGAGCAAAACGTTATCGGGTTGATTTAAACCTGTCTTTTATCCAGGACCCTCTTGATTTTTCCATCCTGCCGCTCTATGCTTCCGGCGCCAACGAGTTTTGCGGAAGCGTCAATGCCCGTAATCGTGTGGATTCGTTTTTTAACCGCTTCGAGGAACGATCCCTGTTTTTGGAGCTCAAAGGAAAATATTTTATCCGTTACTTCAATGATGACTTCCATGCCGTCAGTTGCGCCGACACGTTCAATGATGATTTGATAGGGCGCTTCACTCTGCGCCGGGCCAAAAACAGCTTCCTCGATCTGTGACGGATAAACATTGACGCCTCTGATGATCAGCATGTCATCGGAGCGTCTGTTGATTCTTTTCATTCTTACCAGCGTTCGCCCGCAGGCGCAGGGCGCGTAGTCCAGACTGGTAATGTCCCGGGTCCGGTAGCGGATTAAGGGAAACGCTTCTTTGGTCAACGTGGTAATGACGAGTTCACCTTCCGAGCCCGGCGGTAAAACAGCGCCGGTCTCCGGATCGATGATCTCAGGGAGGAAGGCATCTTCATAAATGTGCAGGCCGTTTTTGCAGGAGCATTCCCCGGCGATACCGGGACCGATGACTTCGGAAAGTCCGTAGTTGTCCGTCGCGTCAATTGCCAGGCCCTGTTCAATCTGCGCGCGCATGGTTTCAGACCACGGTTCCCCGCCCAACAGCCCCACTTTCAGAGAAAGCGATTTGGGATTGATGCCCAACTGCTCCATGCGGAAGGCGAGTTCGAGGGCATAACTGGGCATACTGACCAGCACGGTGGATTTATAGTCCTGCATGATCATGATCTGCCGATCGATGTCGCCGGTTCCCATGGGAATTACGGACGCACCAATTGTTTCGGCGCCGTAGTGCAAACCGAAAGCGCCGGTAAAAAGTCCATAATGAAAAGTAACCTGAACCAGATCGTCGCGGGTTACGCCGACCGCCGTCATGAACCGCGCCACCAGGTTAGACCAGATGCGGATATCATTCTTTGTATAGCCGGTCACCATGGGCTTACTGCCGATGCCGGAAGAGGAATGAATGCGGACAACTTCCCGAAGCGGCACGGCAAACATGTCATACGGATAATTGCGGTTGATATCATCCTTGGAAGTCAAGGGTAGTTTGGATAAATCTGCAAGTGAACTGATATTTTCCGGAATAACGCCAAGGTCGTTGAATTGCTTTCTGTAATGGATGACATTTTTGTGAACTCTGTTGATGGTCGCCTGCAGGCGCTCCAACTGAAGCTGTTCGAGTTCGTCTCGTGATATGCATTCATGAGTCGGGTCCCAAATATTCATAAAATGGCCTCCCTGGAAAGAGTAAATGACTTTGACGCTGCATTCGTTATACTCATCGTTCCCATATCTCTTTTTTATCTTTACCGAGATAAGCTCGCTGGACATCTTTATTTTCCAGGAGCTCCTCGGCGGCGCCTTCCAAAATCAAGCGTCCCGTCTCCAGGACATAACCGCGATGGGCAACTTTCAGGGCGGCGCGGGCGTTTTGTTCAACCAGCAGGATCGTTGTTTTTCTTTCCCGTGAAAGATCGGCTATAACTTTCAGGATTTCCTGTACGATCATCGGCGCCAGCCCCATGGACGGTTCGTCCAGAAGCAGCAAGCGGGGTTTGGCCATCAGAGCCCGGCCGATGGCCAGCATCTGCTGCTCGCCGCCCGAGAGCGTTCCGGCAAGCTGCTTTCGTCTTTGCCGTAAAATGGGAAACAGGTCATACGCCATTTCCATATCTTGCCGCGACTGGGTTTTGCTGCCCCCGATTTTGTAATTTAAATATGCGCCCAGTTCCAGATTATCTTCGACGGAAAGAGGCTTGAATACCTGTCTGCCTTCGGGCACCTGCGAGACACCCAGACGGACAATTTTATGCGGCGCAAGATTATTGATTTGGGTTTCATTAAAAAGAATCCGGCCGGTTTTCGGCGGCACGATACCGGACAGAGAATTAAGCAAAGTGGTCTTGCCTGCGCCGTTGGCGCCGATCAGTGTGACGATTTCACCTTCTGCCAGATGCAGGGAAACATTTTTGATGGCATGGACCTGTCCGTAGAATGTATTGATGTTCTTAATTCTGAGCATGGGTTAATCCTCGCCGAGATAAGCCGCGATCACCGCCGGGTTTTCCTGAATTTCGCGCGGCGTCCCTTGCGCCAGTTTCTTCCCCAGATTCAACACAATGATGGATTCGCAGATATCCATGACCAGTTCCATGTCATGTTCTACGAGAACAATCGTAGTGCCCATCGCTTTAATTTTACGGATCAACTCGGCGAGACCCGCTGTTTCACGGCTGTTTAATCCCGCAGCCGGCTCGTCCATGAGAATGATCTGCGGCTCCATTGCCATCGCCCGTGAAATTTCCAGGAGCCTGCCCTTGCCGAACGGCAAATTGCGGGCCGCGACGTCAGCTTCATCGGTGAGCCCCGTGAACTCCAGCCACCGGTATGCCTTTTCCTTGACCAGCTTCTCCTCTTTGATCTGATGGGGCAGCTTGAAGGCACAGGAAAAAATACCGCTTTTACTTTTGGTGTGCAGGCCGACCATCACGTTTTCGAGAACCGACATTTGTCCGAAAAGCTCCACATTTTGAAATGTTCGCACCAGGCCGAGACGCGCCAGAGCTTCCGGTTCAAAAAAAGAAATGTTTTTTTCGCCCAAATAAACTTTCCCTGCGGTCTGGGTATAGAGGCCGGTCACGATATTGAACAGGGTGGTCTTGCCGGCGCCGTTAGGGCCGATGACGCCTGTGATGGACCGCGGTTCGACAGTGAACGAAACGTCTTCTAATGCGGTTAATCCACCGAATATCTGGGTGATGTCTTCAATTTTTAGCATTGTGAGCCGCAACCCCTTTTACTTTTCCGACAATAGCTCTGGTGAGCGCCTCAAGACCGCCGATCAATCCGGCGGGCATGAACATGGTGATTAAAATCAACATCAGTCCGTAAATGACAATATCAAAATCACGAAATACGCGCAGAAATTCGGGCAGCATGGTTAATATCGCCGCGCCGACAAATGAACCGTAGATACTTCCCAGCCCGCCAATAATGATCATGGTCAACAGTTCCACAGAAAAGTTGAATCCGAAAGACGTTGGCGAAATAAACGTTATCGTATGGGCGTATAAGCTGCCGGCAATAGCGGAAACAAACGCCGAGACGGTGAATATTTGAACTTTCAGAATTCGGGCATTAACGCCCATGACACGGGCGGCCACTTCGGAATCATTGATGGCCCTCAAGGCGCGACCGATCCGGGATTGAGAAAGATTGATCGACAGAAGCATGACGCCCAGTGTCATGATCCACACGAGGTAGTAGTTGTTCCGATCGTTGTCAAATATCAGGGAACCTAACTTCAGGTTGGGAATGCCGGACAATCCGGAGGGGCCGCCGGTCCAGTCAACCGTTTCGTTGAAGAATATGTACATGATGATGCCGAAGCCCAGGGTGGCCATGGCCAGGTAATGGCCTTTGAGCTTCAAAATCGGGAACCCGATGATAAACGCCAGGGCCGCAGCGCACAGAGCGGCAGCGGGCAAAGCCAGCCAGGGATCGATAGGAAATCGGGTGGTCAGAATGCCGGATACATAGGCGCCCAGGCCGAAGAAGGCCGCATGGCCCAGAGAAATCTGGCCGGCGTATCCCAGGAGCAGGTTCAGTGCCACTGCCAGCAGGGTATTGATGCCGATGAAGACCAGTACATTTAAAAAATAACTGCCTTTTAGAAAGAAAGGCACCAGAAGAACAATCAGGGCGAAGAGAAAGAAAATCAAAAGCTGGCGTTTTTCTTTGATCATATTTTTATATATCGTTTAAAAGAATGATTCGTCACTATACCCTTTGGGTTTCCTTTTGCTTGAATAGACCTTCGGGACGAATAAAAAGAATTAGTAATAAAATGATGAACGCGATGGCATCTTTATAACTGGCGGAGATATAGCCGGCGCCCAATGATTCCAGTAAACCCAGTAACAATCCACCCAGAACGGTTCCCAGACCGCTCGACATCCCCCCGATGATGACAGCGCAGAATCCTTTTATTCCCAGCATGATGCCGACATCATAGGATGTCATGGTGAGCGGGGCAATGATAATGCCGGCCATGGATCCGATAGCCGCACTGACCACGAACGACAGCAGAACCATAATTTTTACATCGATACCGACGAGACTTGCGGCATGGGCGTTATAGGCGCAGGCCCGCATAGCCTTGCCGAGGATACTGTAACTGAAGAATAATTTATTCGCCAGGATGATCAGGACCGTGATGCCGAAGATCCAAAGATGCTGCGGCATAATGGTTGCTCCATAGACGTAAAGCGGATCGTTTCCGGAAAAGGCGGGCAGGGCGTGGGTGTCCTTTCCCCAGATCAGCATGGCGGCGCCGCGGATAAAAATACTGGCGCCGATGGTGATGATCACCAGACTTAAAGGCTTGACGTTTTTCAATGGGCGAATGGCCATGCGCTCGAAGAGAATTCCGACCAGCGTGGAAAAAATAATGGCGAGCACAATAGCCGGCACGACCGGCAAATTAAGGAAAGACAAAATAAATATCGTGAACATGCCGCCCAGCATGACAAATTCACCCTGGGCAAAGTTCAAAATGCCGGTGGCATTATGAATAATGGCAAAGCCAAAGCCGATCAGCGCATAGATGGCGCCGTTGGCAAGTCCGGATAAGACATACTGTATGAGCTGGCTTGAGTTGTCCATTTTGGAGTTGTTGATCCATTCAATGATCATTTTGCGGCACAGGCTTTCTGCCTATGCCGCCGTTCAGGGTTAGATATACTACTATTTAACTAATTTCCAGTTCTGGTTGTTAATTTCGACCAGGACAAAAGCATCTCTGGTTA
>SBEK01000416.1 GCA_009668925.1 Deltaproteobacteria bacterium | reverse complement strand
GCATCGCGGCTTTTCTCTGCTGGGCCAGGGCCCGAATGGCTTTGCCGGTAAAGGTCTTCTTGAGATAGATGAGGAGCGCCGCGATGAGCGCAATGGCAATCCCGAAGGCGATCAGACGAGGCACGCTGATAAAGTAATTCCCGAAAATGAGGTTGGCGTTGCTGTAGGACGTCTTGACCGTCCGGTAATCGGCCTTGAAAAGGAAGAGGGCCAGATTGGAAAAGATCAGCCCCAGTCCGATGGTGGCGAAAATCTGGTTGAGCGGCGGATCGTTCAAGATCGGCTTGATTAAAATCTTTTCAATCGCAAAGCCGAAAAGGAAAAAGGCGGGGATGATAATGATCAGGCTCAGGTAGGGATCGATTCCGAGAACAGAGAACAACAGGAACGTAACATACATGCTGATCATGAGAAATTCGCCGTGCGCAAAATTGACGATTTCCAGGACCCCGAAGATCAGTGTCAAGCCCACACTAAGCAATGCGTAAATACCGCCCAGCAACAACCCATTGATGATCAACTGAATGACTGTATCAAACATCTGAGAACCTCTTATCAGGCGCTCCCTCGCGCCGCATCGGGATACCGCTTACTCCCCGTGACTGCCGTCTGCTAAAGACCGGGGACCTTCTCCAGACTCCGAAGAAGCACTTCGGAGGCCTTTTTCACATGGTTTTCCATGATTCTTCTTGTCGATTTGAATTTCTTGTTTTTGATCGCGCGGATCAGTGCTTCGTGCTCCTGAATAAAAAGGTCGTAGTAGGGCTCGAAGAGGACAACATACTTGAAATCGAATGTCCGCCAGCGGATTCCCTCGACCAGATTTTTCAGCTCCTGATTTCCGGTCTTCGCGGCGAACAGCCTGTGAAACTGCAGATTCGCTTCCTGCCAGATCCTCCTCGCCTGCGCCCTGTCCTTGGCCTGGATGCATCCCCGCATCTTCTGATTGATCTCGGCGAGTTCGTCCAAATCCGCAGGCGATAGATTCGGCGCAGCCAGCTCAACGCTTTTGGCTTCGAGAACGGCCAGCACTTCGTAAAGATTTTTGATGTCCTGATAGGATATCTTGGAGACGGTTGCCCCCTTGCCGCGGGAAAGCACGATAAATCCGTCGGTGCTGAGCATTTTCAGCGCTTCGCGAACATAACCGC
>SBEK01000218.1 GCA_009668925.1 Deltaproteobacteria bacterium | reverse complement strand
GCAAGAAAGGCAAAACGATCACGCTGGAGGCGGCGAACCCCAAGTACCCCCCGATTGTTCCGCAGACGGAACTGAGGGTTGCGGGGGTGATCACGGCGCTGGTTCGGAAGTACCACCGGTGATAGCTCTGTAAAATGTCCCGGTATGTGCCGGGCTTTGCATATGCAGAGTGAATCCGGCGTATGCCGGATGCGCTTCGGCTCGCGATCGCTGCGGCCTACGCCCAGGTAGGCCTCACTCTGCGGGCCTTGCGCGCCTTGCCTCTGGCGATTCGCGTGCCCTTTAGGGCATTACAAAGCCATCATAAGTTCAATGTAGGGAACGGTTTTAAAAGGTACAATCTATCAGCCTTGGTTTTTCTATGAATGATCAAATTTTCTCCCTTCGATCCTGGCCGCGCGCGATTGTCCATATCGACGGCGACGCGTTTTTTACGTCCTGCGAGGAAGCTATTCATCCGGAGCTCCGGGGCAAGGCGCTCATCACCGGCGGGGAGCGCGGCATTGTGGCCTGCGCGAGCTACCCGGCGAAAAAGATGGGGATCAAGCGCGGCGTGCCCTTGCAGGAAGCGCGCAAGATCTGTCCGGACCTCATCATCCTGCCGTCGGACTATGAAACCTACAGCCTGTTTTCCCGGCGGATGTTTGCCATCATGCGCCGCTTCACGCCCGACGTGGAGGAGTATTCCATCGACGAGGCGTTTTCCGATATCACCGGCATGCGCCGCGCCCTGCATTCCTCCTATGAAGAAATCGCCCTGATGATGAAAAAGGAAATCGAACGCGAACTCGGGATCACCGTGTCCGTGGGCCTGAGCGTGACCAAAGTGCTGGCCAAGCTGGCCTCCAAGCATCAAAAGCCCTCGGGTATGACCGTGATCAGGGGCCGGGAGATTGCGCAATACTTAAACGATCTGCCGGTCGAAAAAATCTGGGGCATCGGTCCGGCCACGACCCACTACCTGGCCAAACTGGGCATCCGGACGGCGCTGGCGTTTGCCGAGCTTCCCGAGAAAACCGTGCAGAAGAAATTCACCAAGCCGGGCGTGGAAATCTGGCGGGAACTGCGCGGCGAATCGGTTTATCCCGTGACGACCGAGGAAAAAAGCTCCTACGCTTCCATCAGCAAGACCAAAACGTTCGCGCCGCCGACCTCCGATGCCGATTATCTTTTTGCGCAGCTCATGCGCAATATGGAATCGGCCTGCATCAAGGCGAGGCGCTACCATCTGGCGCCGAAAAAAATCGTGGTGTATCTGAAAAAACAGAGTTTCGATTCCACCGGCGGCGAAGCGGCGCTCACGCGTCCCTGCGCCTGTCCGCTGGAATTTTCCGATGTCATTCGTGATTTATTTAATGCCTGCTATCGTCCGCAGGACCTTTACCGGGCCACCGGCGTGGTTCTGCTGGATCTCGTTTTCGATTCCAATACGCAATACACGCTTTTCGACAATCCCGTCCAGGCGGAAAAAATCAAGGATCTGTATGAGGTCGCCGATGAACTGGGGCAGAAATTCGGCAAGCACACGCTGCACCTGGGATCCTCACACCTGATCGAGAAACTGGGCAAGGGCCGCCGCGGGGCGCCTACGGTGAGAGCACAAACTGAACTCAAAGGCGAAACGAAGCGCCGCCACCTGGGGCTGCCGCTGATTCATGTGAAGACGTAAGATGCGCATCGCAGAAATGAAGGGGAATGCAAAAATCGGGAAGGGCCGGTAAAACGTGATCACGGACGGTCCTTTGAAACACTTACCGCGGATTGTTTATTCCGGGGATTCCGGCAAGGAGCTGCGGAGTGAAAAATTTCCCCATTTCCAGATAAAAGGAATTCGCATCGGTGTAATGAATGGCGTTCCAGCCTTTATTTCTGGCGCGCAGGACGTGTCCGATGTCGTCATCGATGAACAAGATTCTTTCCGGCGGCGTTTTCAGGAATCCCGCGATATCATCGAACAGGGAAATATTCCGTTTCCCTTTCCCCAGATGGTAGCTGTTAAACACAAAATCAAATTCCTTGAAGAAATCGAATCGCGCGTTCAGCTGATCCAGGATGTCGGTCTGATCGCTCAGAATGCCGACGATCAGGTTTTCCGACTTTAACTTCTTCACAAGCGCGATCATCCCGTTTCTCAGGATAAAGCGTGAAACGATTTCCTGCCTGAAGGCGGCTCTGTCTCCCTGGATTCCCGTCTTTCTCTTCAGCATGTTCCAGAAGCTCATCTCGGAGCCCTTTCCCAGAATGTATCCGCTTTCATAGACCACATCGGATGCCTCCTGAATCAGCCGGGCGCCATCCAGTCCATTGGCCCGGGCAATCACCCGGAACCCCTGCTTCCATCCCTCTTCCGCAAGCACACCCCCGAAGTCGAACAAAACGACATCGATGGCGTGATCCTTTTGTATTGACGTATCCAAAAGAAAGAGTGCTCCCTGATCACGTGAGTTTGCCGGCCGGGGCGGGATCCGGCTGCCGCTCTCCAAGCAGTGAATCCCCGGGGACGAAAGGCGCCGAATTCATCGGGAGGCCATACACGCATCTTCCATCTTCCGCACCGGCGCGGAGTGGCGGCCTTGGACCAGCGCCTGAACAATGTAATTTTCCGTCAGCCGGACCAATTCGTCGTAGCTGAATTTGTTCCGGAAGCTCCAGCCGCGCAAAGGGTTCAAGGATATTTGAAATACAATCATGTTTGCCGCGAAGAACGGGTTTTCCACCTGGAAGACGCCCCTTTCCATACCCCGGAGAATCATTTTTTCAAACTCGCGTACCAATTGCGCCTCGTCTTCTATGGCGGCCTTTCGAGCTTTCGGGGGCAGGAAACGCGACTCCAGATACATGATCTTGATTTCATCCTGATAGTCTTCGCATTTGAGCAGCATCGCGCGCACGGCCATGCGAATCTGCTCCAGAGGATCATCAATATCGTAGATGCCGTTTTTCTCCAGAATTTTTATCCAGGATTTGTGATACAGGTCGAAGACCAGGCAAAGCACATCCTCCTTCTTTTTGATATAGGAATAAAGGTTGCCCAGGGTGATGCGGGTCGCCCGGGAGATGTCGCGCATGCTGGTATCGGAAAATCCCTTTTTGATAAAAAGTTTGGTTGCTTTACTGGCAATCAACAGATGCTTTTTCCGGACCAGCTTCGGGTTTTTGATTCTGGTTTCGACCGTTTGCCGGTTGTTTTTGGGACGCGCCATGCCGATTCCTTTTTGTCCGGAACTGGAAATATCGAACGCTCATACAATAATTTTTCCCGTTAAACAATGTAATTATTTAAAAATATGCGTTTTTTTATTTTTGTCCGGAAAATCATAAACATTGAAGATAATTAAAAATATTTCTTGCATTTCCTTTTTTATCTGCTAAGAAAAATAACGATCGTTCGATAAAATTCTGCGGGCGTCAGCAATCGAGATAGCGGCTTTTCGGCGTCATTCGGCACTCTACACAATACAACATGAGGGGGCGGATGTGGGGCATTTAAGAAGATTCATCTCTGGGATTACCATCAGCATCCTTTCCTTCCAGCCTAACTTCCCTCCGGCGAACGGCGGGAGCATCAAAGACCGGGCACGGTCCCGCGGTTTGCTGTTTCCCGGCCGCAGACTTTTGAAAATCCGCTTCGCACACGGCGCAGTTCTGAAAACATTTGATATTCCTGAGATGATTGTACGGAGCCGGTTACCGGATCCGTACTGAAAGCGACAAAAATAAAATATTTCTTAAGGAGGAGTCAAAGATGTCTTTAAATCAGTTAATCGATTCGCGTGATGTTCGTTTTACCCTGTTTGAAATGCTGGAGCTGGAGAAACTGAACCGGTTCGAGGCATTCCAGGATTTTGACCGGAGCGTCTATGAAGATACGCTCGAACTGGCGGAGAAGATCGCCCTCCAGCAGTTTTATCCGACCAATGCCGAAGGGGACAAAACGGGCCTGAAGTTCGATCCCAAAACCGGCGAGGTCAAGGTTCCCGAATCGTTCAAAAAGGGATTCAACGCCTATATCGAGTCCGGATTCCATTCGCTGGCCCTGCCCCAGCAAATGGGCGGGACGGGTCTTCCCTCCAGCATCTCGATGGCCTGCGCGGAATATTTCAATGCCGGAAACACGGCGCTCACGATGTATTGCGGCTCCATCACCGGAGCGCTCGCCATCATCGCTCCCTTCGCGAATAAGGAACTCTATGACATGGTCGTTCCCAAGCTGCTGGAAGGGAAATGGGGCGGCACGATGTGTTTGACGGAGCCGGGCGCCGGATCGGATGTCGGTGCTCTGAAAACAAAAGCGGTCAAGCAGGCCGACGGCACCTATCTGATCACCGGCACGAAGATTTTCATCTCCAACGGCGAACACGACATGACCGAGAACATCATTCATCCGGTACTGGCCAGAATAGAAGGCGATCCGGAAGGGACCAAGGGGATCTCGATCTTCGTTGTTCCCAAATTCCTCATCAACAAGGACGGTTCGCTGGGCGCGCGAAACGACATGATCTGCGCCGGCATCGAGCACAAGATGGGGCTTAAGGGGAATGCGACCTCCATGCTGACCTTCGGAGACAACGGCAAGTGCGTAGGCTACCTGCTGGGCAAAGAACGCCAGGGCATGCAGATCATGTTCCATCTCATGAACGCCGCCCGCATCCACACGGGCGTCCAGGCTCTGGGCTGCTCCAGCGCCGCTTACCTGCACGCCGTGACTTACGCCCGCAACCGGGTTCAGAGCGCGCTCATCACGAATCCCAAAGGCGGCCCTGTGACCATTATCAATCACCCGGACGTGAAACGGATGCTCCTTTATATGAAGAGCAACGTGGAGGGAATGAGCATGCTGTGCCTGTTCCTCGCCTTTCATGAGGATATCATGCATGCTTCGAAGGATCCCGAAGAAGTGAAAAAGGCAACGGGCATTGTCGAAATCCTGACGCCGATCGTTAAGGCCGGCATCTCCGACGCCTCTTGGCTCGTCACCGCCGAGGCGATGCAGGTCTACGGCGGCTACGGCTTCTGCCAGGAATACCCGGTGGAACAGTACGCCCGCGACACCAAGGTGTTCTCGATCTATGAAGGCACCAACGCCATCCAGTCGCTCGATCTGGTCATGCGCAAGATCCTCATGAACCCCGAGATGTACAACTACTCTCAGCTCAGGGCCTGGATGAACGACACGATTGCCAAGGCCAAAGGCGTTGTGGACGATAAGTATGTCAATCCGGTCGTCGACGGTCTGGCCAAACTCGACGAAGTGATCGAGATGATGAAGAAGCAGCTGGGCGAAATGAAGATCCTCCTGCTGCTCAATAATGCCACGCCCTTCCAGCAGGCCATGTATCCGCTGATTCTGGCCTGGCTGCATCTGTGGAGCCTCACGATCACCACGCCCAAAGCCAAAGAGCTCCTGGGCGACGCCAAAGGTCCGGATCGCGCGAAGATCATCGCCGAAAACCCGGAAGCCGCCTATTACAGCGGCCGCGTGCTGTCGTCGCAGTTCTTCATCGGCGCGGAATATCCGAAATTCTATGGGCGCATCGCGTGCCTCATGCTCAATGAAGGCGCGGCGCTGAAGGTCGAAGCGGACAACTTCACGGGAGCGCTGAAGGAATAGTTCAAAGTTCTAGGTTCTAAGTTCAAGGTTAAGAACTTGTTGAATCACTGTTTGCCCTGTTTCGCGGGGCAAACAGTGATTCTTGTTTTCCTAAGGAGGGCGAATGAGAACCAAGCAGGATTATATCAAGGGCCTGTCCAGGATGAAGCGCAACATCT